>JANMKC010000231.1:0-7797 GCA_031371785.1 Flavobacteriales bacterium
CCCGGCAAGGGGCAGCTCACGAAGCTGCGCGTGAAGCAGTAGCATTATGGATGTGTCCGATGCAGGGCGGGATCCAGGGAAGATGAAGGGGTAGGGGCTAAGTTTGTGTCGTTGACCAACTTCGAGTTCCGGACCCAGCACAAGAAGACAGAATGTGGCAGGACCTATGGCATGCGATATCGATGGGGTCTCAGGCTCTTCAGTATTGGGGCATTGGAATAGGACTTCTCGTTTTTCTACTTGGGCTGTTGAAGTTGCTACAGTACGTCAAACGGGCTGAACCAGAAAGGGAATCGGCGAATTCGGCTCCCATTATTTACCCTCAGATCTTTGAACTATTTGATCGCCTGAGGCAGTTGAGTGCATTGGCCAAGAGCAAGCCTCTGGACCACCTGTCACGTTTGTATGTCGTGCGGCCCGATGACGGACCATCATACGTGATCTGGTTTGTTCATCCGAGGGCTACTGATACCGGTGTTGCCATTCTCCGTCGCTTGATGAACGAGAGGGAAATCAAACGAGCATGCATGCTTAGTCATCCTTCAAATCATGAATGTGCGCCGCTTGTCGATCTGAAGCGGACATCACAACCGGAGATCCAATACCGGTTGATAGACATGGATGATTTTGCGATGGGCGACATCATGTTCGGGGGCCCAGGATATCTCAATTATGAGCGAGTAGAGCTTCAGCGTAGGACCGAGACTCTGCCCACTGGATCAACCAGGTCCGGGGTGACCGAGGTGGATGCCCCAGGCAACCTCCAAGCATCTTGCTCTCCGAATGTTGACGCATCAACCAACAGCAGTGAGCAACCAAACCAAGACGAACCCCGCCGAGATCCTGTAAAAGCGGGAATCTTCCCGCCCATACCGCACCAACCTATCCAACCTTGAACACACAGACCCTGACGAATCCTGCGGACATCCTGAAAGACAACCTCGAGCACACCATCTTCAGCTGGAGCAAGCAGAGCGGCCTGAACCCGCTGAACATCGAGCGCGCGAAAGGCATCTATCTCTACGAGCGATCCGGCAAGCGCTACATCGATTTCAGTTCGCAGCTGATGAACGTGAACATCGGGCACGGGCATCCGAAAGTCGCGGAGGCGGTGGCGAAGCAGATGGCCGAGGTGAGCTACGTGCATCCGGGTATGATCACCGAGGCGCGCGGCAAACTGGGCAAGACGCTGGCGGAGATCACGCCGGGCTCGCTCAACCGCACCTTCTTCACCAACGGCGGCACCGAGGCGATCGAGCACGCGATGAAGCTGGCGCGCTTGTACACCGGCCGCCACAAGATCATCACGCTGTACCAGAGCTATCATGGCGCCACGTATGGTGCGCTCAGCGCCGGTGGCGATCCGCGCGGTTTGCCGCACGACAGCCAGGGCGTGCCGAACATCATCCACGTGGAGAACCCGTACTTCTACCGCTGTCCGTGGAACAGCAGGACGCCGGAGGAATGCACGGAGAGCGCGCTGGCGCACCTGGAGCGCGTGGTGAAGTACGAAGGCCCGCAGTACATCGCGGCGATCATGCTGGAAGGCGAGAGCGGCAGCAGCGGCTGCATCAAATACCCGCCGGGCTACTGGAAAGGCGTGAAGGCCATCGCCGACCGCTACGGCATTCTGACCATCTGCGACGAGGTGATGAGCGGCTTCGGGCGCACCGGCAAGTGGTTCGGCATCGACCACCATGGCGTGGTGCCTGACATCCTGTGCATGGCGAAAGGCATCACCAGCGGCTACATCCCGCTCGGTGGCCTCATCGTGCGCGAGGAGATCATCAAGCACTTCGACGACAAGCCTCTGCCCATCGGGCTTACCTACAGCGCGCATGCCGTGGCCTGCGCCGCCGCCAACGCCGTCATCGACATCTACAAAGAAGAGGACCTCGTGGCCAACGCCGCCGCCATAGGCCGCTACGTTGACGAGAGCGTGGCGCGACTCGCACAGAAGCATCCGAGCATCGGCGACTTCCGCAACACCGGCCTGCTGGGTTGCATCGAGCTGGTGAAGAACCGCGAGACCAAGGAGCCGATGGCACCGTGGAACGCGAAACCCGAGGAGATGGCCGTGATGAACAAGGTGGCCGCCAGGATCAACGAGTTGGGCATGTTCACCTTCGTGCGCTGGAACTGGATCTTCGTCGCGCCGCCGCTGTGCATCGACAAGGCTGGGGTGGATGAGGGGATGGAGATATTGAGCAAGGCGATCGGGATCGCTGATGAGGCGTGTGTGTGATTAGCTGATTCGATGATTGCTGATTAGCTGATTTGGGCGTGCCCCCTCGCAAAGCCTCGGGGTCCGGCTTTTCGCTCCAAGTCCGCACTCGGATACCCCGGCCTGCGAGCCGGGGCTCCTCGCTTGCGGGCTTTCCGCTGCAATCCGTCACGCGAAATGCTGAGCCTACATGTACTGGTGCGAAATGGGCCGAGGGCTTTTCACTTCCCTACAATGGATCTCAGTTCATCGATGCTAATGAGAGGCTTCTTTCTATGAAGCATCGCATGGCAGTTCGGGCATACAGGTCTCATGTCACGAATTGGATCGAGCGCATGCGCTCCGCGTGTTGCTGCCAGGGGATTCAGATGATGGACATGGATGAATCCTTCCCCAAGGCTCCCGTACCGCTTTTTGAAATCAAACTCGCACACCGCGCAAGCGGTTCCGTGATGTGCGATGCATGCCGCGCGGTTCCTTGGGTCACGTTCATAACGCGTCATCCGAACGGTGTAAGCAGTACCCTCAATGAAGTCCGTTGGTGATTCGGTGGCGGGGGTGTTTTCGGATGCATGAATGCCAGCCCAGAGTTCCTCCAGCTTGGTGGAATATTCCGACCGCAGGACCGTTCCTGACGACTGAGGTGTCCAGTGTTGATCAGGCATCGCTGAATTGAGGGTGTCGATGTGCAGGATCGACTGATCGGGTCTGAACAATCTGTCATACTCAATGTCCACGTAGAGCGTTGATGCTTCCGAACCGTCCCAGTGCGGTTTGGATTCTGGTTGGCTCATGATCCATCCCGATGCGATGATGCCTCTTGGTTCTGCGCCCAGGCGTAGCAAATAGAACCGGTCACCCGGAGCTATGTCTTTGGATCGTCCCACACTCCATCGGTCGAGGCAGGAGCCGTGGTCCTTTACCTCTTGAACCATTTCATCCAATTTCTCCCACGTCCATTTCTTTGGATTCCATGTCAGCAGTATGGTCTTTGGTTCTCGCATGTCATCAATGTGGATCATGATCAGTTCACATGATCCCCTGCAATGTATCGTGTGTCTTGGTCATCGAATTCCCCGCCGCCCCTACCTTGACCAAAACCCGACCTCGCTCCCCGATGCGTCGGGGCTTCGCGATGGCGAGTCGCCTCTTCAAGTTATAGCCCACCGTAGCTTTGGTCATCGAACCGCACACGCGATGACCGCCCCCGACATCCTACAAGAGATCAAGCGCCGCGTGGCCGCAGTGGATCCCACGGCGCAGGTGGTGCTCTACGGCTCGTATGCGCGCGGCGAGCAAGGGCCGGATTCGGATATCGATCTGTTGATCCTCATCGATCGTGAGAAGGTGAGCCATGCCGATGAGCAGCGGCTGACCTATCCGCTGTTCGACATCGAGTTCGACACGGGCACCATGATCAGTCCACGTGTGATGCCTCGGAATTGGTGGGTGAAGCCGCCTTTGGTCACGCCATTCTACGAGAACGTGCAACGCGAAGGGCGCATGCTATGAGTGCCGGGGAGAGGGAAGCCATCATCGAGGATCGGCTGAAGCGGGCGACGGAGACGTACCAGGATGCCCTGATCCTTGTGGCCAATGAACACTGGCATGGAGCGGTGAACCGGTTGTACTACGCCGTGTTCTACTCCGCGAACGCGTTCCTCGCGGCGCATGACCGGTCAGCGAAGACACACAAGGGCGTCCGGCAGGCGTTCACACTGTTGATCGAGGAGACCGGCGCCATATCAAGAGAGCGCACCAAGATCTACCATGCGCTATTCGGGTTCCGACACAACAGCGATTACGACGACTTTGTGGACATGGACCGCTCGCGTGTGGAACCGTTGCTCGCACCTGCCAAGGAACTGATGGACGAGATCGAACGGATCCTTGCGAAAGGGCAGGAGCCCTGATCACGCGCCGCCCCTATCTTGACCAAAGCCCGATCGTCATGAGCGCCTCGCTATCACGACCGGGGTGGTGGCGCTCCCGCTATCAGACCGAACCGAGCGCAGAGTTCCGGAACGCTCGCGGGGTTCACATCCAACTCGTACTTCCCACGGATCCCAGCGGCCTTGGCCATGTCGGGCCATACGGCGGCCAGCTCGCGGAAGTAGTTCTCGAATCCGGCGGGTGAGATCACTTCGATGATCTCGCAGGGCATGTCGCCAGCGTTCCAGAAGGTGTGCCACTGCTCGCGTGGCTTGAAGACCCATGTTCCCGGACCTGCTGTGATCACATCATCGCCGAGCATCGCGCCGAGCGTGCCGCTGATCACGAAGGAGTATTCATCCTCGCGGTGGTGGCGATGCAAGGGCGCGGCCAACGCACGCGGCGCGAGTGGATGATGGACCACGGAGAAACGCTGGTCGCTGTGCAAGCCGTCGATCTTCCAGTTGATACCGAAGCCGCCCAACTGGGCAAGTTCACCGGCACCAGCAGGAATGACCACGGGTGCGCTGAAGGGTGCGGTTGTCGGCGGCGGCATGATCGTACGTGCGGTTTCCATGGGGTGAAGCTACGCTCGTGCCTTCGTGGAAATTGTCCTCATGATCAGCGCTCTCGCTTCCGATCCATCGGGATCCTTCAGTAGTCACCGAATTCCACGCTGCCCTTGATCTTGACCAAAGCCCGATCGGCGGGCTTCATAGTCCCGCTTGCGGGGAACGCTGCGAAGCCAGTAACAGCAAGGCCTCCAGCCCACCAACCAATTTTGCAGCAAGCTGCTGCAAAATTGGAACGGCGGCCCTTGGTTACATTGCCTCAGCGCATGAAGCCCACGAAACGCACACCCCGGAAAAGTGATGTGATGCCTGCGGGCTACGCGCGCTTCCTATCGAGCCTGAAGAGCCACATCCGCAAAGCGCAGGTGAAGGCCGCGCTCTCGGTGAACGAGGAACTGGTGAAACTCTATTGGCGCATCGGCAAGGAGATCGTAACGCGGCAGAAGAACGAAGGCTGGGGTAGCAAGGTCGTTGATCGCCTCGCGGAGGATCTGCACGAGGAGTTCCCGGACATGAGCGGACTATCACCGCGCAACCTCAACTACATGCACGCTTTCGCGGAGGCGTACCCGACGCCCGCAATTTTGCAGCAGCTTGCTGCAAAATTGCCGTGGGGCCACAACATGGTGCTGCTCGATCGCGTGAAAACCCGCGAGCAGCGCGAGTGGTACGCCAACGCGACGTTGCGTTTCGGTTGGAGCCGATCGGTGCTCGCGGCCCAGATCACGGCGAAAGCGCACAAGCGCCACGGCAAGGCGATCACCAACTTCAAACACACGCTGCCCACAGGCACGAGCGATCTGGTACAAGAGACGTTCAAGGACGAGTACCGTTTCGGCTTCATTGAACTTTCGTTGGACGCGAAAGAGCGCGACCTGGAGAAGGCGTTGCTGGAGCACATCCGGAAGTTCCTGATCGAACTGGGTGTGGGCTTCGCGTTCGTGGGGAGCCAAGTGCCGTTCGAGGTGGATGGCGATGATTTCAGTATGGACCTGCTTTTTTTCCACTACCGTCTCAACCGGTTCGTTGTTGTGGATCTGAAGATGGGTGCATTCAAGGCAGAGTACGTGGGCAAGATGGGGCTCTACCTCGGCGTGGTGGATGATCGTTTCCGGATGCCGGGCCACGAGCCGTCCGTAGGCATACTGCTTTGCCAGGATAGCAAGGGCCTGAGCGTTGACTATGCGCTGCGCGGATCCAACAAACCCATCGGTGTGGCCGACTGGCGAACCAAGTTGGTTTCCACACTACCGAAGAACCTTCGCGGGCTGTTGCCTTCGCCTGAGCAGATCGAGGAGAAGATGAAGAAACGCAAGCGCAGCAAGGGCAAATGAAATTTTGCAGCAAGCTGCTGCAAAATTGGAAGAGCGTCAGAACCGCGATAGCATGGCACTGAACGAAGACATCTCCACCTCCTCCCTCTACAGCGAAGACCTCGCGCCCGTGCCTGCGGGTAAACGCACATGGGGCACGTGGAACTATGCGGCGCTGTGGATCAGCATGAGCCTGTGCATTCCCACATACATGCTCGCCAGCTCGTTGATCGAGGGCGGCATGAACTGGTGGCAGGCGATCCTCACGGTGTTCCTCGGCAACGTGGTGGTGCTGGTGCCGATGATATTGAACGGGCACGCCGGCGCGAAGTATGGGATCCCCTTTCCGGTGCTGGCGCGCGCGAGCTTCGGTACACTGGGCGCGAACATCCCGGCGATGTTGCGCGCTATCGTGGCGTGCGGCTGGTTCGGCATCCAGACGTGGATCGGCGGGCACGCCATCTACCTGATGCTGCGAGTTTGGTTCGGTGATGCGATCCACCTGCCGCAGTTCCTTCCGTCGTGGGTGGGCTTGGGTACTGGTCCGGCGATCGCGTTCATTCTCTTCTGGCTGCTGAACATGGTGGTGGTGTACTACGGCGTGGCGGTGATCAAGAAGCTGCTCGTGGTGAAAGCGATCTTCCTGCCGCTGGCGGCGCTGGCCTTGTTGTTCTGGGCGATCTCCGCAGGCAACGGCCTCGGTCCCATCCTCGCGCAGCCCTCACGCTTCGCGACTTCCGGCGACTTCTGGAACTTCTTCTTCCCGGCGCTCACCGGCATGGTCGGCTTCTGGGCCACGCTCTCGCTGAACATCCCGGACTTCACGCGTTACGCGAAGAGCCAACGTGCACAGATCAGCGGTCAGGCCATCGGCCTCGCACCGAGCATGACGATGTTCGCCTTCATCGGCGTGGTGGTCACCAGTGCGACAACATTGATCTACGGCACTACCATCTGGGACCCACTGGTGCTCGCCGGTCGCTTCGATAGCAAAGTGCTCGTGAGCGTGGCGATGATCTGTGTGGCCATCAGCACGCTCGCCACCAACATCGCGGCCAACATCGTAAGCCCCGCCAACGACTTCGCCAACCTCGCGCCCAAGCGCATCGATTTCAAGATGGGCGGTTACATCACGGGCGTCATCGGCATCCTCATCTTCCCGTGGAAGCTGATCGCCGATCCCAACGGCTACATCTTCACCTGGCTTATCGCGTACAGCAGTTTGCTCGGCCCCATCGGCGGCATCATGATCGTGGACTACTTCTTCATCCGTCGCCAGCAACTCGATGTCGCCGATCTCTACTCGAGCAAAGGCCGCTACAGCTATGGCGGAGGCTTCAACCGTGTGGCGGTGATCGCGCTGTTGCTTGGCATCCTCCCGAACGTGCCGGGCTTTCTCGCCACGATCAAGGTGGTCTCTCCGGACACGATGCCCGACTGGATCAACGGCCTTTATCACTACGCGTGGTTCGTGGGGTTCTTCGTGTCGGGTGGGGTTTATCTGGTGATGAGCAAGCGCAAGGGTTGAGCGTGTGTTTGGGCGTGCCGGCTCGAAGACCCGCCGTCGGGCTATCCGCTGTACTCCTCGCTCGTACCTCGCTGCGGGGTGCCGCTCCTATCCCTTATTCTATGACATGGCCAAGAAGTTTTTATTGTAGGGTTCACCTTTGCGAAGAACGGCAAAGACACGATGGATCAGCTTGGCGCGGATAGCGTTGATCACGGATAGTTTCGGTTTGCCCTCTTCGACCTTTCG
>JANMKC010000260.1:0-2148 GCA_031371785.1 Flavobacteriales bacterium
GGCACCCAGATCACCGGCTTGGCCGATGACAACGTGGTGGGCCCGGTGATCCTGGGCGAGAACTTCCCCTTCTATTGGTATGGCGTGAAGAAGGTCTTCATCGGTGCTAACGGCTACATCACCTTCGTGACCAGCGGCAACATCGCCGCGCAATTCCCGAACATTCCCGCGGCGGGCGAAACGGACAACTACATCGCTGCGTTCATGACCGACCTGAACTTCGCCGGCGATGCCAATCCGGGGGAGTGCTGGGTGGACGATGACCTGAACCGTACGATCATCTCTTACATCAACGTGCCGTACTGGGACCAGCTCGCGCCGGAGCTATGGACCGGCAGCAACACCTTCCAGTTCGTGCTGAACAAACTGGACAGCACCATCACTCTCCAGTACATGACCACGCCCTGTTGCGGCGGCAGCAACGGCCCCATGTGCGGCATCGAAGCCATCAACGGCGACATCGGCCTGCAACAGAATTTCGGCATCAACCCCGTGGATGGTTTCGCGGTGCGGTTCTATGCGCCTCAAGTGGCCCTCATCGATATCACCGATGGCGCGGTGGAGTGGGTGACGGACGAGACCAATGGCGGCCAGTCCATCGCCAAGGACGGCACACCCTTCCCCTTGCACGCTTTCATCCGCAACACCGGCAGCGTGGACATCACCGATTTCAATGTCACCAGCCAGATCATCGATGAGACCAACGTGGTGGTGGCCTTGGACGCATCCAACGTGGGCCTGTTGCAACCCGGCCAGACCAGCGACATCATCTTCTCCAATTCGTTCGTCGCCGCCGCTTCCGGCACCTTCCGTTCGGTCACCAGCATAACCGGCATTCCGAGCGAATCGGTCACGAGCAACAACAGCATCACACAGGAGGTCGTGGCCTACGACACCACCATCCTGAACAGCAATGTGGACTGGGCAGGCCCGAACGACGACGGCATCGGCATCGGTTGGGCCGGTGGCCAGGCCGGTGTGGGCGCTTACATCCTTCCGCCGTTCTACCCGATATGGGTAAGCCACACCACCTGCCGCATCGTGAGCAACTTCGGCAACGTGGGCTACACCATGAAGGTGTATGATGATGACGGCCCGAACGGTTCGCCCGGCACCTTGCTCGATAGCGTGCTTGTGGACTCGATGGACGCGCAAATGGGCGATCATGAGTACGCGCTCCATACGCCCTTCATGCTCACCGATGGCGGCCTCTACGTGCAGTGGTACATGCAGGGCGCGAACGTGAACATCGCTTCGGACAACCAGCCGCCCTTCAGCCTGCGCAGCTACGAAGTGATCCAGGGCGCATGGGCCGACTACCGCGATCGCGAGATCGCCGACTTCCACCTCGGTTTGCGTATGGGGCAAGTGCCCACTTCGGATGCCGGTTGCGCTTCCGTGGACCAACCTGTGAACGGACAGGTGCTCAACGCCAACACCGCTGTGCGCACTTGGGTGCGCAACTATGGCAACGTCGCCATTTCCAATGTGCCGGTGAACTACAGCTTCAATGGTGGGAGCGTGGTAACGCAGAACTACACCGGCCCCATCATCCTGCCGGGTGATTCCGTGCTCTTCATGTTCGCGCAACCCTTGCTCGCCTTGGTGAACGCCAGCGGCAACCTCTGCGTGTGGACAGACTATCCGGGCGACAACCTGCATGGGAATGATACCGCGTGCGTCAACATCTCGATCCTCGTCGGTGTGGCCGAGCACCAAGGCGTTCTGCTCCACCTGTCGCCCGTGCCTACCAGCACGCAACTGCTTATCGATGGCCTGCCGAACGCGATGGTGCGCCTCGAAGTGTTCGACATGACCGGCGCATCGCGCATGCAACGGAACTTGCGTTCATCCGGCGGTACCATCGCCCTGCCTGTGGCCGCTCTTGCTGATGGTGCTTACCTGTTGCGCGCGGTGACAGCCGATGATCGCTTCACCGGTCGCTTCATCGTTGCGCGTTGATGAACTGATCCTGTTGCTCAATGCTCCGCCGCTTTGCGGAGCTATGGCGCGGAATACCTTCGCCGCTCATTTTCATTTGATGACGAACAAGAACATTCCCCTGCTCGTGCTGTGGAACGTGGTGCTGAGCGCGGTCCTCGTTTGGTCGCTGCTGCGCACCGGCAAGAGCGCAACGAACGCCGCTGC
>JANMKC010000275.1:0-20283 GCA_031371785.1 Flavobacteriales bacterium
AAGCTTGGGCAACATCGCCGATGCTTATGACAAGAGCGGTGGCAAGGGCGCGTTGCAGGAGTTCTGCAACGACAGCGATGAAGTGAAGCGCGCCACTGGATTCGGTGCGTTGGCAGGGAACCTCCACACGGCATTGCACGAAGTGATCGGGCATGCGAGCGGCCAGATCGAGCCGGGCATCGGCCAGACGGATGAGACATTGAAGAACTACGCGAGCACGTTGGAAGAAGGCCGCGCTGATCTTGTGGCCCTGTACTATCTGATGGACCCCAAGCTCGTGGAATGGGGTGTGATGCCCTCCTTGGAGGCCGGCAAGGCCGAGTACGATGGGTATATCCGCAATGGGCTCATGGTCCAGTTGCGCCGGATCAAGCCGGGCAACAACATACAGGAAGCGCACATGCGCAACCGCATGTGGGTAAGTGCTTGGTGCATGGAAAAGGGCGCCAAGGACAGCGTGATCGTGAAGGTGATGCGCGACGGGAAGAGCTACTTCGACATCCGCGATTACAGCAAGCTGCGCGATCTCTTCGGCCAACTGCTGCGCGAAGTGCAACGCATCAAGAGCCAGGGTGATTACCAGGCCGGGCACGACCTTGTGGAGAACTACGGCGTGAAGGTGGATCAGGCGCTGCTCACCGAAGTGCTGGCACGCGCTGAGAAATTGAAGACGGCACCTTACGCGGGTTTCATACAGCCCCGCTTGGTGCCCGTCACAGATGCGAAAGGAGAGATCACCGACATCAAGGTGGAGTATCCTGCGGACTTCATGCAACAGATGCTGGAGTACGGGGAGAAGTTCAGCTTCCTTCCGGACGAGAATTGAGCCACTGACCAGCCCATCATTCACCGAAGGCGATCCATGGATCGCCTTCGTTTTTTCTGGATCGGCCGACCAATGGCAGCGTTCTACCGGAAATCCAACGACCATCCGAAACCTTGGGGCACATGCCTCACGTAACAAGGCGTGTCCAAGTAGTTCAAAGGTCAATCTGAAGAGTCACGTCGCCCCTGCCAAGGTCTCAGACCGGTGGGGGCTTCGTGCGTCCAGTGGGTACTACTGGCAGAGCACGTTCGCCGCCCACGTGGCGATGAGCAGTTCGGGTTTCGTGCGGGCCTCATAGCCTTGCGCACGCACATATCCAACAGCTGTCGTATGCAGTTTGTAGGAACCGAAACGCGGATCGCTGTTGATGTCCATATCGATCCGGCTCACATGCACGCCGCCCTGATGGGTAAGGGCGTGCGCGACGTCAAGGCTGCGTTCCACTTCTCCCCAGAGCCGTGTCCAGAGATCACGGATGCGTTCGTGTTTTTCGCGACGATAGAGGACATGCGCACCGTTGCGGAAATAGCGGAGCACGACGGTAGTCGTGTAAATGGTGTGGCCGCTGCGGTTCTGGCTGTCACAACCCACCAGCACTTCCACGTCGGGGTGCAGGTCAAGGGCATCGCGCACATGATCGAGCAGATGCACGGGGGAGCCGTCATGCATTACGTGGAAACCGTTCATCGCCGCGCGGGTCAGCCCCAAGATAGCCGATGCGCGCTACCGGGTACCGGTTCTTCGGATGGGGCACGCGTCTATATTTGCGCCCCCTGAAGAGAAGGTCGAGGAATTACCGAAGTGGCGGAATTGGTAGACGCGCACGTTTCAGGGGCGTGTGACCGTAAGGTTGTGAGGGTTCGAGTCCCTCCTTCGGTACAGCGGAGCGGCGAGAGCCGCTCCGTCATTTTCCGGGGATCCAGCGAAAGACCGACGAAGGCCACTTCGGATGAAGAGTGCCCGCAAGTGGTGCGGTTATCTTTGGCGGTGCAGTTCTGAAAGTATGCCAGGCAAACGGTTCCGCACCCGAACACAATGGTCCAACACTGGCGTCTGGGCCATGGCGTCGTTCATGCTTTTGTTGGTCGCAGTAGCGCTATCAGGCATGATGGGACTCATGATCTTCGTACAGGTGGCAGCGGGCGTTGCCGTGATCGGTTTCATCACGAGCTGGTCGTTCGACCGGAAGGAGAGCATCACTTACGTTGTAGAGGATGGCCAACTCTATTTCAAGGCAAAGCGATCGATGGACCATATCGCGATCGATCACATCCAGGACGCAAGCCTGGTGGATCGCCGCGCCGCTCGCGATCTGTTAGTGCAACGATTGCGCTCCTTGGAGGAAAGCGGCACACCGAAGGTTGAGCGGGCGAGGATGAGGAAGAGCTTCACCCGCTGGTGTACGGTGGATGTCGGCATGAGCACCTTCACCTTCGGCATCGGTCGGGACATGATCGACCGCCGCCCGGACGGCAAGCAGGACCTCGTGGTTATCCGCCTCCGCGACGGTAGCATGCTGGTACTATCACCGGTCTATAACCAGGACATGGTGGAGACGCTCAACCGGTTGATCCATCAGACCCCCAAGCACAGGCATCGGGCCTGAGCGGGAACATCGATCAGTAACGCAAGCGCTGCCCGACCCGCAGTTTGCCTCGTCTTCCGATCCGGTTCTGCCTGCACAAGGCGTCCACGGTAGTGCCATGTCGCCGCGCGATGAATGATAGGGTTTCGCCGCTGCGAACGATGTGCATGACCGAGCCATGCAGGGAAGCCTTGGCTTTGGCAACGGCGGCGAATGATCCCGGGTGTACACACAGTGTCGTGGCTTTCAGTTCACCTTCCTGTACATCGAAAAGCAATTGCGGATCGATGGGTTGTCCCCGATACCGTGTTTCGAAATGCAGGTGATTGCCCGTACTGCGGCCTGTACTGCCTCCCAATCCGAGCATCTCCCCGGCTTCCACGTGATCACCGACCTCGACGAGTCGCTCGCTCAAATGCCCATAGAGGGTTTCCAAACCGTTCGAGTGCCGCACCACCACCACATTGCCGAACTGCTTGTGATAGCGGGACACGCGCACCATGCCTTCGAAGGCGCTCACAACGGGGTCGCCGAGTTCCAATTTGAGGTCCACACCGTAGTGCATGCGCTTATGCCTGGCACCGAAGGGAGAGGTGATGCGGCCGCATACCGGTATCTGGTGATCGCAGGCCTCGATGCTCAGGCAAAGGGTGGTGCTGTCCTGGGCGGCATACGAAGAGCGTTCGAATATCGCATCCGTATTGAAATCGCCATAGAGGGCATAAGCAGGAATGATCCGCGCGGAATCCTCCGCATTCAGCAAATTGGTCAACGGGGATGTCTCTGGTGCCGCGATCCCGTACTCGTCCGAATACGGGGTCAGTTCCTCCGGTCCTCCGATCGCACTGCTGTCCGCCTGTGCGGCAACGCGCAGGATCGCGAGCGGTAACGACGCGGCACAAAGGGCATATCGAAGGAGCACGAGCATGGCGCGCAAAACTATTCGTGACTTCCGGCCACGCAAGCCTTGATCGACGAACGAGGGCAAACATGCCAACGTGCGAGCATGGAGATCCGTCCAAGCCCCTGTCTCCGCGATAAGGATCGTCGCGAGCGGCCATCTTTGTACACCTGTGAAACTTCGTTAACGATGCGCTCGGCACATATCCGTGTTGTTCTGCCCGCGCTTTTCCTTTTCGCATCATGCGGTGCAGGTGCATGGCGATCCTGGCCGATCCACGAGCGCGACCATCGGGATGGGCGTGGTGTCAGTGGAGGGCATGGAGGTGCGGGTCCGCACCCGGCCCCATAGCTTGCGGATCACATGCGCGTCGAAGGCTACAAAGGCAACAACGAGCGGGATGGTGGCGACCACCGCTTCGCTCATGGGATCGTCATCTATCTGGTGGCGTTGCTGCTAACGCTTCCACTGTTCATCCTGGCTTTTCCGCATGTGCCACGCATCGTCTTGCCGATCGGTCATGGCTGGAGGTTGGACCATGTGATCACGTTCGTGATGATCCTCGGCATCATCATCCTTCTGGTAAGGCGTTTCCAACTGGCCGTGTACATCGCGCTGGTATTGGGCATGGCATGCTTGACGTTCACCAGCCTCACAGGACGGTATGGTTTCCGCGACCTCTACCGGGACTATGCGATGTTCCTGCACGCCTTGCGCGAGAACACTGAACCGTTGCCGATGATGCTCAATGAACTGGGATCCTTCGCGGACGCAGGCGAACTCCGCTCGCGCATCGACTACCAGAGCCCGACCGTCCGTGCATTCGCTGTGCGCGCGGCCACCAGTTGGTTCACGGATGTTCCCGTTCAGGATGAGGACCTGAGCATGGTGCAGGCCTTCGCGGTGTTCAAAGTGATCAACTCATCGTGGAGGTATGTGAGCGATGTGAAGGACGGCGAGTATTTCGCCACGGCCAGTGAGAGCACCGCGCTGCTGGCAGGCGATTGTGACGACCATGCGATCCTGATGGCGGCCTGCATCAAGGCGATCGGTGGTGAGGTGCGGCTTGTGCGCACGACCGGGCACGTCTATCCCGAACTGAAAGTGGGCGATGCCAAGACCATGAAGCGTGCTGCCTTCCTGATACGTGACGAACTTTTTCCTGACATCGCGCGGCACGCCACCTTGTTCTACCACACCGATCGGAACGGTGATCGGTGGATCAACCTCGATTATACACGCCACTATCCGGGTGGCGAAGTGATGAACGAAGTGATCGAGGGCGTACTGAACGTGTGACCGGAAAAGAGGAAGCCCGGCGGTGGGCCGGGCTTCCGATCCATGCAGCGGGGATGATCAAGGAATTTGTTCGGCGATCGTATTGTTCGGGGTGGTACCGCCCACGTTCACCAGGATCGGATCGCGATCATTGCCTGTGCCCGTGTAGGAGACGACCCCGTCCAACGTCACGTCCTCCGCGTAGTAACCGGTAACGGTATTGGTGGGTACTGTGCTTCCCACGCGCACAAGAATGGGGTCGCGATCATTGTTGGCACCGGTATAGGCGATGCTGTGGTCCCGCACCACGTTGCCGGCCCAACTGACTTTCGCCGTCCCAACGGTCTTCTGGGCATTGGTTCCGTAAGTGGCTTGCGCTCCGGTCCTGAAGTCGACGGTGGCCGCGCTGCCGCTCAGCGCGGTCGCCGTACTGGTCATCACACCGAAGTGGTTGCGTTGACGTATGGCCACGAAGTAGTTGTCCACGGCGAGCGGGAAGGTCAACAGGCTCGCATTGTCCACGTCCACGATGTCGCCATCGCTTTGGAGCAAGGCCGCCTTGGTGCGCAGTATCGTACTGCTGTTGTTCTTGTCACGCAGTTCCACCAGCACCCAATCCACCACCGCATTGTCCCCGGTAGTGGCCAGCACGGAGGCATTGATCGTTTCCCCGCCACCGCCAACAATAGTGAAGCCTGCTGCGGTGAACGGCTCGGTGGTGGGAAATCCGTTCGCACCGGTGAGCAGTCGCAACGCGGAGTTCATCTTGCCCGTGCCGCTATCATAGGGACCTTCCAGGAAAAGTTTGGCGTTGAGCAACAGGTTCGAAGAGGTTGGTAGGGTCTCGTTCACCACGCCATCGAACGGGGATGCCCCATTGGCAGTACCTGTGTAGTTCGTCAGTATCGTCAATGCGAGGGAGGTGGGATTGAAACGGAACAGGATGCCCAAAGTGCCGCTGGTGCCGCCTTCGCTGCATGTTCCGTAAAGAAGGCCATCCGTTCCTTGCACCAAGCTCGATTCGGACGCCTTCCCCTCCGTGGTTATCGGAGGGATGTTCATGTCATACTCCTCTGTGTAGGTACTGGTGGTGATGTTCCAGCTGAAGATGCCGCCGCTTGCGCCCTGCCCATCCTGGCTGAAGGTTCCGTAGAGCTTGCCGTTCGATGCTTGCACCAGATCACCGGCCGGCGCGGCCCCTTCCGCGCTGTTGAAGCTATAGAGCCGCGTGAAGGTGCTGGTGGAGGGGTTCCACGAGAAGATCGAGCCAAAAGTGAATTGTCCGTTCAAGCTGGTGGTCCCATAAAGGGATCCATTGCTGGCCTGCATCAGGTCGCCCTTCGGGCTCGATCCGTCAGCGGTTGTGAAGTCGTGAAGGGGCGTGAGCGTATTGGTGCCGGGCACATAGTCGAAGAGGCCCCCAAGTGCGTTGGCCGCACCTGTGCTGGTCGTGCTATAGAGCTTGCCACTTGTGGCTTTGAAGAAACCGTTCAACGGCACGGTACCCGCAGCCGTAAGGGCCAGGTCCTGCTTTTTCACACAACTTCCACCAATGGTGTACTCGAAGACCGTTCCACCATCAGCGGTGCCTCCATGACTGCAAAGCCCATAGAGTTTGCCGCTCACTTCCACCATGGTGCCGAGGGGATAAGTGCCCAACGTGGTGGAGAAATTGACCAACCGGGTGAAGACGCTCGAAGTGGGATCGAAGGAGAACAGGATCCCGGTGTTGTTCGTTCCTCCATTCTGAGTAAGGCCGTAGAATAGTCCATTGCTCGACTTCAGCAATCGGCCCAAGGGGGCGCTGCCATTGGAGAAGGAGAAGGGCACGAGTTCGGTTTCGGTGGCAGTGGATATGACGTATTTGTACAACGCGCCTTCGCCACCAACGCCACCCGCATTGGACATACCCACCAGGGTTCCCGCGGGATCTTCCAACAAACCACCCCACGGATCGGAGAGGCCGTTGTTCGCCATTTCATACACCTGTGTATACACATTGCTGGCCGTATTGAACGAGTACAGCACACCGGCGCTGTTGGTTCCGCCCAGATCGGCGGTGCCGTACAGGAGCCCATTGCTGCCCACGATCATGCGGCTGAGCGGGTTGTATCCGATCGCGCTGCTCAGATCCGTGCGGTCCACGTATGCGTCACCCACCGGATCATAGCTGAAGATCACGCCGGCATTGTTCACCCCGCCCCCCGTGGTGGTCCCGTAGAGCAGACCGTTCGAGGGTTGCACCAGTTCAGCCAATGGGAATCGCCCCGTGACCTGAACGAAGTCATATACTGAAGTGTAGACACTGCCGGTGATATTGAAGGAATAGATCACCCCACCAGAGCTTGTGCCTCCGCTCTGCGTAGTGCCATACAGAAGGCCATTGCTGGCTTGCATAAGGCCGCTGAACGGACGTATACCGGTAGTGCCGGGTACCAATGCGGGGAAATCGAACAGGCGCGTGAACGTGTTCGTGGTGCTCAATGAAAAAATGACCCCCGTACCATTCGTACCTCCCTGCTGGGTGGTCCCGTAGATGATGCCATTGCTTGCCTGCACCAATCGACCTCTGGGCGTACTACCGCTGCGAAGAGAGGTTGTCAGGTTGTCAAAGTCCCGGCGTTTGGTCAACACACCCGTGCCGATGTTGAAGTCGAAAAGCGTTCCCAGATTATTGACGCCGCCCTGGGTACACGTGCCGTAGAGTTTGCCGTTCGCAGCCTGTCTCAGGCCACGGAACGGTCTGGCACCAATGGCTGCGGACGAGGGCGACGTTGCCGCCGAGAAATTGATCAGGACCGTATAGGCCGTGGTGCTCGGATTGTAACTGAAGAGCACACCGACGCCAGCAGTTCCGCCGAATTCGGTCACACCATAGTACAGGCCATTGCTGGCTTTGATCACTTCGCCTTTTGGGCTGCCACCGTCGTACTTGAAAAAGTCGTACTTCTTGGTGTAGACGTTGGCCTCGGTGATGCTGTAGATGGTGCCGATCCCATAGGTGCCGCCAGCGGAGGTCATGCCCCAATAGGTTCCTTGTGCGAGCAAGGAAGTTGGAAGCAGTGGAAGGGCGATGAGCGGAAGAAAGCGTAAGGTTCGGAACATGGTTGTGGAGCGTTGGAGCTGGAACTTCGACCGGAAAAGGGACCGTAAGTTACATCGACTTGTACAGCCTGCAAAAGATCGCCGCACGACCCGGTGATGCCGAACGCGGAAATGCGGCCTCGGACGAGGGTGCCCGGTTACATTTGACCGAGTACCTCCGCCCTTGAAAAAACTCGTGCATCCTGCCGAACTCGCCAAGGCCAGCCACATGCGGCCAGGCGATCCGCGCATCGCATTGCTGGCAGAGATGAGCGGGTTGAACCGGTTGGAGCGCTTCTACAACGAGATCGAGCAACGACCAGGAGAGGACTTCATCGCCGCCTTGTTCAAACACCTCGAACTGGGAATTGAAGTGGACAACGACGACCTCGCCCAGGTACCGAAGGAAGGAGGCGTGGTCTTCGTAGCGAATCATCCGTACGGAGCGATCGACGGTCTGGCATTGATCGACGTGCTGAAACGCGCGCGGCCGGATGTGAAAGTGATGGCGAATTTCATGCTCCAACAGATCGAGCCGTTGCGGGATCGCTTCATCGGCGTGAACCCCTTCGAGGAACTCCGATCGCGCTCCAGCTTCCAAGGGATGCGACAGGCGATGGAGCACCTCGCCCAAGGGGGTGCGCTCGGGATCTTCCCGGCCGGGGAAGTGAGCAGCTACCGCACCGAACTGAACGCCGTGGCGGATCCGCGCTGGAAGACACCGGTGATCAAACTGATCCGCAACGCCGGTGTAGCGGTGGTGCCCGTATGGTTCGATGGGGCCAACAGCTTCATCTTCCAGATGCTCGGCATGATCCACCCCAACCTGCGCACCATGGTATTGCCCGGAGAGATGTTGCGCATGCGTGGCAAACGCGTGCGCATGCGTATCGGCAAACCGATCGGCCCGAAGGAACTGGCGGCGTTCGGATCCATTGAACAACTCTCGCGGTACCTGCGCGCGAAGACCTACGCATTGGGTTCCGGTGTGCAGGTGAAACGCGAGCAGTTCCGCCCCTTGCGGTTTCCGCGCAGGCCGAAAGCCATTGCGGGCGCGCAGGATCCGCGCGACATATCGAGGGAACTCGCCACCATCACCGACCTGAAACTCAGCAGCCAGGCCGAGTTCGATCTGTACCTGGCACCGAGCGAGCGCATCCCGCACATCATACGCGAGATCGGCCGGCAACGCGAGATAACGTTCCGCGCGGTGGGCGAGGGCACCAACAAGCCCGTGGACCTGGACGAGTTCGATCTGTATTACGACCACCTTTTTTTGTGGGACCGCGAACAGAACAAACTGGCTGGTGCCTATCGCATCGGCGATGGCGCGCGCATCATGGAGCGCTATGGCAAGCGGGGCTTCTACACGCACACGCTCTTCCGCATGGACCGGCGCATGAGCCGCATCCTCCGCCAGAGTTTTGAACTGGGGCGGTCCTTCGTTCCGCAGGAATACCAGAAACACCGCCTGCCGCTGTTCTTGCTTTGGCGTGGCCTGCTCATCCACGTGCTGCACCACCCTACGCACCGTTACCTCATCGGTCCGGTCTCCATCAGTGGCAGCTACAGCCCTTTTTCACGCGCGCTGATGATCGCGTTCCTGCGCCAGCATCATTTCGATGAGCAGCTCGCGCGCTATGTGCATCCGCGCAACCGCTTCATCGCCCAACCTGACAAGACCGATGGTGGCGCGCTGCTCGAGGCCAGCGGTGAGGACATGAAAAAGCTCGACCGCATTATCGGCGACATCGAGCCGGAGGGTTCCGTGGTGCCGGTGCTGTTGAAGAAGTACCTGCAGTTGAACGCGCGCATCGTCGGCTTCAACAGCGACCCGAAATTCAATGATGCGCTCGACGGCTTCGTGGTATTGGACCTCACGCAGGTGCCAACGAAAGTGACCGAGGACCTGAAGCGCGGAATGAACGAAGCGATCTCCGCGCCGCAAGCATCCACCGGAACATGAGCGGAAAAATGACCCTTGTACTCGGTGCCAGTCCGAAGGCCGATCGGTATTCACACCGCGCAGTGCTCCATTTGCGCGCTCACGGTCATCCTCTGTTGGCCGTGGGCCTGCGTGAGAGCATGATCGATGACATACCGGTCGTTACCAGCATCCCCGATGGCAGCGTGTTCGATACGGTCACCTTGTACTTGAACGCGAACAACCAAGCACCGTGGCAAGAGCGCCTGCTCGCTTTGAAGCCGAAGCGTATCATCTTCAATCCCGGAGCGGAGAACCCGGCCTTCGCGCGCGCTGCGGAAGCAAAGGGCATCGAAGCGTTGGAAGCATGCACGCTGGTGATGTTGGGAACGGGGCAGTACTGACGGAGGGCGCTGTCTTACCGACCAAAGCAAGAAGCCCCGCGATCTTTCGCGGGGCTTCTTGTTGAACGAAGTTGGATCGATGATCGATCACTCACCATACCAGCGCGCCTTCATCGCGCCGAGGAATTCAGGGATGATCGGATAGCCGCTCGCATCGCCGATAACCGCGTCGATGTCGCAGTGGGGGCAGAACGCCGTGCGGTCGGTGTTGTCAGCGAACCACTCGGTGATCCGTGACGGGCGGAAGACCTCCCCACAATGGAAGCAGCCGCACTTGTTGCTGGCCAGCAGCCCTTCGCGGTTGTTCATGCTGTATTCCCGCGCCTTGATCAAGGAGTTCTTGCACGGGTCGCCGTGGTACCAGTTCAGGTAGTCGCGTTCCCACTGGGAGAGGTTGCGGTCGCTCACCTCGCGCATCGCGCGCTGCTGGGCGGGTGTGCGGTAGGTGCTGTGTACCACCGTCATCCGGCCGATGGTCTTCAGCTTCAAGCTTGGTCCGCGGTTCGTACGTGTCTCTTGTTTCTGCGTGTTCATGGTGTTGATGTGTTGGTGGTCCGGCATAAGCGCCTTCCCAATGCCCCGACCCCGCCACCCGTTTTACCGGGAGCGGGGCAAGGGCTTCCGCCGGCTGTCATGCCGAGCGGAGTCGAGGCATCAGGCGGCTTTCGCTTTGGCCACGTCGCTTGCCGGGCTCGCACCGGTGGGGCCTTGCGCTACCAAGCGGAAGGTGTACACCACGTTGCTCTTCAGGTCTTTCACCGTGAAGCGCGGCTTCGGCGTTACCGCGATCATCTTCCAGCCTGTCTCCAAGCTGGGATCGCCGTCGGTCATCCACACCTCATAGATGCTGCGGCCCTTCACACCGTCCCAGCGCAGGTCGATACGACCGGGATACAGCGTGGTGGAGGCCAGCACGTTCTTGGGCGCGGGCAGTTGACCGATGGGCGTGTTGTCGCGGCGTACGTTGAAGCCGGTGCTCAGGATGAGATCGCTCTCCCCCTTGCAGTTGGCCTGTACGTAACCGCCGAGTTCGCGGATCAGGAATTTCAGGTCCGCGACAGCGAGATCCCGGGCCTCCTTTTCCAATTTGCCCCGATTGAAATCGTACGCGTTGGTGGCGGCTTCCAGTTTGTCGCACGCCGTGCCGATGATAGCGGTCGTGGGCGTGGGTGTTGGAAAATCCGGATTGCCGGTCAACATCGTTACGTGGGTCCTTCCTTGTCCGAGCAAGGCTTTGGCGGTCTTCCTTGCGAACCCGAGTGCTACTGTGAAAATGGTACTTGGCATTGTGCGGGCCTTTTGTGCTATTGCCCAAAGCGTTGGTTGACCGGTGAATCGGAAAGGGGAACCGCTTTGTTCCAGGCTGTACTGGCTGGCCGGGACACCCATTGTACCGGCCAGCCGGTACAAGAACATCCGCATATCCGCGTTCAGCAAGGTGTTGCGCCAAGCGAGGAAATAACAGTGGAGGAACCTCAGCTGCCTGGAGCAGGTTGCCGGTACATCGGCCCAGAAGGTTTGAACATCACGCCGCGAGGTCTCAACATCACGAGGCGATGTTTGAACATCACGCCGCGAGGTCTGAACATCACGCGGCGAGGTCTGAACATCACGCGGCGAGGTTTGAACATCGCGCGGCGAGGTTTGAACATCACGCCGCGAGGTCTGAACATCACGCCGCGATGTTTGAACATCACGCGGCGAGGTTTGAACATCACGCCGCGAGGTCTGAACATCACGCGGCGAGGATTGAACATCACGCCGCGAGGACTCAACATCACGCTCCGAGGTCTGAACATCACGCGGCGAGGTTTGAACATCACGAGCCGAGGTTTGAACATCGCGCCTCCAGGTTTGAACATCGCGCTCCGAGGTCTGAACCTCGCGCGGCAAGGTTTGAACCGCGAGTTAAGAGGACTGAACCTGACTGGTTATCATAGCTGCCTTCGCGGGTGGGATCCGAACCGCAACGCAGGTCCCGGGCTAGACCATATTATACAAGGCCTCCTTGATGGCGGGTTCAGCGGTCGAGATCGTTCGCGTGCGCGAACAGCATCAGCTCATGGCGGGTACCGAAGCCGATCTTATCGCGTATCCGCTTGCGCAAGGTTTCTACCGAGCTGGGCATGAGGTTCATGTGGTCGGCGATCTCCGCGTACGACAGCCTGTCGGGATGGCACATCCACTTGAGCAGTTCCTTCTGGCGATCGCTCAGGCGGGCCACCAACTTGTTCTTGGCCTTTTGCTCATCGGCCGGTGCTTGTCCAGCTACGGCGGCCAGTCTTCGTTGGGCGTATGAGTTGAAAAGGAAACCGCCGGTGATCACATTGTGCAGCGCTCCGCGCAGCTCTTCCTCATCGACCGTTCGTGACAGCACGCCGCGCGCATGCACTTTGTACGCGCGTTGCAGCACCGCATCGCAGGGGTCATGGGTAATGGCCAGTGGCCTCAGCGTCGACTGGTGTTCGTGCATCCATGCCAAGGTCACGTAGCCGTCCATCTCCGGCATGTTCAGGTCCACGATGGCCAGGTCCGCCATGCGCTGCCTCTTGCATGCGTGGCGATATTCCGCGCCGTTCTTCGCGCGCACCACCACTTTGTAACCGCCGATACCCTTCAACATTTCCACCAGCCCGATGCGCATGGCGGGGCAACCGTCCACGATCGCGATCAATATCGGTCCTTGCTTCGGCATACTCCTTCCATTTTGCGAATGGCCGGGAGCAACGGCCACGTGCGGTTGCTTGGCTGAACGTAAATGGAATTCCTTTCGTGTGCGCGTTCGGGCGTGCCGATCGTTGGGTGATCGTATACAGGTCCAAGAAGCTGTTTTCAACTTGGTGGCCAGAGGCGGCTGGCTATCGACATTCGAGAAACACTCGAGTTGCGGTAGTATACGTGCACGTTACGCCTTGTGGGAAGTGGGTGGTGTGCGAGGGGGGATTCCATCGCGAACACACGCGGCTTCGCTGTGGGTTTCGATGGCATACCATGAAGGATCCCGTAGATCGATCGGGCACTGGTTATCTGGGTAGCCCCAACCCAAAAAATACTGGTTTCATGGTATTGTGGGGGCAATTGGGGACCTCCACTTTTGGCGAGGGAAAAATGCACGTTCATCTTAACACCACCGACCATGAACCATCAGGCTACACCACCCATCGCGGCACTCGATGATCCGGATGATGTGCGCTTCGGTTACAGGAGAGCTTCCCCCAAGCTCTACTACGCACCCGGCATCTTGGGTGTATTGCTTCTGCTGGGAACCGCGTGCTTCAGCGCTCAACAGGTCTATTGTCAGACCGACACTGTGAAGGTCAAGTTCAGTGAAGAGAAGTATTCGGTGAAGCGGAACCGCGAGAAAAGAACGGTTCTCCAGTTCAGCGTGGTAGCGGACCAACTCCTGCAGGATACCGTGTACAGCATGTCTATCACCGTCAACGACAAGGAGACGATCCTCAGCAAACGGGAGTATGAACTGGATATACCGTTCACGACCGTGAAAGGGGCAGCAAGCCAAGTGACGAAACAATTCTACGTGACCATCACCGCCGATAGTCTTCCGGACCGGGACCGCACCCTCCAATTGGAAATGGAGGTCAAGCGCCGCAAGCAGGGCGTGACGGTGATCAACAAGGAAAAAGCGACGCTCACGATCACCGTTCATCCCTCTGGACCCGAACTGGATGATTACAACTATCTGGCCTACATCGGCACCAACTTCGATCTGGTGGATGGGGTGCAGACGAACAATCTGTTCTTCGCGACTAACATCTTCATACCCAAGTCTGTGGTCTCGCGGCACGGAATGTACATGAGCCTTTATGGCAATCGGGCAGTGACATCTATAGACTCATCCAGCAATACGAACTTTCTCAGCGGCCTTGCTCCAACCAGTGATACGACCTACCAAGTGTTCTATAAGACAGGTCGGCGTGTGACCACATTCTCGGCGGATAACCTGGGGGCGTATTACAGCCCGTTCTTCGGACTGGGGAAACTGAGTGAGGAAGGCCATGGCGTGCGATACCATTTTGCGCCTGCTTTGGAATTCGTGTGGCGCCGAACCACACGTACCACCACCTTTTCAGACGCAACAGCCAACGATACCATAAGCAGGAATGGCATGATCCCCACCGCAGTTACCTTGCCCTTGCAATTCACTCAGAAAGAGAACCGGTTCGAGTTCAAGTTCGGTCCGGGGATATTTATCAGCCACGACAATGCGCAGATAAGTGTCCACATATATGCCTGCGCGGGCTTGAGCGAGTTGTTCATTCCTGACGGTCCTTCTTCCACTGGCGGAATAGATGGGGCCTTCAACGATCAGTGGGATGGATTCTTCACCGGCCGGGCTTGGATCACCGAACCCACCAGCGGCCTTACACTACAGGCGGAAATCGTCAACACATTAATTCATCCACGACCCTATTTCGTGGTAACGCTGTCGAAGGCTGTCGCATTCAAACACCTTGGCAGTGTATTCAGCCCGATCACGCAGCGGACCCCTTAATGGGGACAGACCGTGCGTGAGCAAAACTCTTTCATTCACTCGTTGTTAATGAACCCATGTCGGCCGCCACAGACCCCATCAAGCACATCGTGGTCCTCATGCTCGAGAACCGCTCATTCGATCAAATGCTTGGTTCAATGACGAGCTGCTATCCGGGGATCGATGGTATCGATCCCGGACATCCCTTTGCCAACAACGATGAGAACGGCGTGCGTTACTTTCAGAAGCCGGACGCCACGTACAAGCTGAGACATGGGTTCGACCCCAAGCATGAGCATGGAAACGTTCACGATCAATTGAACAGCCCCGCACCCAATGGCGGGTTTGTCTTGGACTATCGGAGGACGCATAAGCACTTGCTGGGCATGACCCAGGAGGTCATGAACTACTTTGATCGTAATAGCCCCAACACCCGCCTGAACGTTCTCCACGCCTTGGCCGAACAATACATGGTGCTGGATCGCTGGTACAGTCCAGTGCCCGGACCGACATGGCCCAACCGGTTCTTCGCGCACAGCGGAACATCGAACGGATGGGTGAGCATGGGCATCAACCCTGCTTACTGGTGGCGCTATGATCAGGTCACTCTTTACGACCGGCTTTTCGAGCGAGGCGTTCCCTGGCGCATCTACCACGGAGATGTTCCGCTCTCCATCATGCTTCGGCGGCTACGACAAAAGCCCCTGACAGGCAACATGCATTTTCTGCCCCGTTTCTTCGATGATGTTCAGAAAGCAAGAACGCAGCCGGACACTTTTCCCGCGTATTCATTCATCGAACCGCATTACCTAAGACCCTATCGCACGGACCAGCACCCACCACATGACATTTCGCATGGCGAAGGCTTGATCCGCGAAGTATATCAAGCCATTACCGGTTCGCCAGCCCTTTGGGACAGCACCCTGCTCATTGTCATTTATGATGAGCACGGTGGCTTCTTCGATCATTACTCGCCCCCCAAGGCTGTCCCGCCAGACGACCTGAACTGCGAAGGATTCGCCTTCGATCGCTACGGTGTTCGTGTACCGGCCCTGCTCATATCGCCGCATGTGCGCAAGGACTACGACAGCATTCCGTTCGATCATACCAGCATCCTGAAATATGCCACGGAAAAATGGGGGCTCGGTTATTTGACCGCCCGGGTGGAGAATGCCAACAGTTTGGCCCCCTTGATCGAATCTGGGGCGCAGCCTGAGAATGTGATCGCGGCCAATGTCGTGCCCGCACAGAAAGCAGGTGGAGCAGCAGTGATGGCCATCGAGGAAGAGGATCAGGAAAGCGATGACCTTGAGTTCGCCGCACTGGATATCGCGGATCGAATGGAGGAGGAACTCGTTGACGCAGGTGGGTCCAAGTCAGCTCGGATCGCGCGTGCGCAACTAAACCGAGCCGAGGCTGCGAGCATAGCGCGTGAGCGGGTCGCATTGTATCTGGCGCAATTGGAACGGCAGTGATCGACCCAACTCAACATGAATGTCCGGATGCTGATAACCGATGTTCCAATGTGAATGAGATGAATAGTGACCGCAAGCAATCGGCCCCACAAGCCGATCAAACCGACGGCGATCAAGGAACCAACGCAGTAACGCGATCAACATTCCTGAAGCGCGTTCTGGCCTCATTGCTGTTCATGCAGCTTGGGAGGCGTTCCCTGGCGTTGGATCTTGCGCGTCCGGCCGAAGCGACCACTGCCCCAAGCATCCCTATCTTGGATCTGCACTGCCACCCCCCACTGAAGTATTACTTGTGGGGAAGGAAGCTCTGGCAGCATCATCCCTCAAGAGCTGGTGCCAACATCGCCAACATGCAAGTAGACATCCTGAAGCTTGAGGCTGGCGGCGTGACCGGTCTCACCGCTGTCCATTACCTGCCTGAGCAGGGTCTTGTAAAACAAGCCGGAACGCTTCGTAAGGTCTTCCCCAAGTTGCGGTTCCTCTTTCCAGTGTTCGTCGAAAAACTCGAACAGGGAGGTAGCGCGAACTACCGGCAGATGAACACCATGATCGACGACTTCGAGGAGCAAGTGAGGTTGACCAACATTAAACACAACGGCAAGAAGATCAGGATCGCCAAGCGCTATTCGGAGTTCGAGCAGATCATGGCAGCGGGGGACATTGCAATGGCGCACGCGATCGAAGGTGCGCATGCGCTGGGCCGAGAGCTGTCTTCTGACAATGGGGACAAGTACATCGAGCATCTGGATTATTTCATCGATAGAGGGGTTTGCATGATGACGCTCGCCCACTTCTTCGAGAACGACGTCGTCGCACCGGTCGAGGGGATTCCACCCATCATGAAGGAACGGCTGCGCCTTAACTGGCAGTTCGACCCGCAGGAAGATGACAAACCCCTCACACCAGTAGGTAAGCGCGTGGTGGACCGCATGCTTCAACAGGGCATGGTAGTGGACCTCACCCATTCGACCCCTGCTGCGCGCAAGGATGTGTATGAATTGAACAAGAAGTACAGCAGGCCGCTCGTGTTCTCGCACGTCGGTGTCCGCGCGAATTTCATGGGGCCGCATCACTACCAATACATGGCTCCGGACGATGATGAGATCCGCACCATCGCACAATGCGGGGGCGTCATCGGGGTTATTTTCATGAACTTCTGGCTCTCAGGTTGCGAAATGCACGCGGAAGGTTGCCCCAAAGGTCTGGTGCGCAACGGGATCGAAGAAGTGCTCGCTACCATCGGCCACATCCGAAAGATCACCGGGAACTATGACCACATCGCCATCGGCTCCGACTTCGACGGCCTAGCTGATTCACCAAACGACCTTCGGGATCATTCGTGCATGGATGTGCTACGCAAAGCTCTTAATGACATTCCAGGTATTACACCCATTGAAGTTGAGAAGATCCTATTCAGGAATTCGCTCCGCGTGCTGAAAAATGGCTGGCGCAATTGATCGCTAAAACCTGGATGCCATGTGCACATCAAGATCCCCCAAGAGTCGCTCGTTTGCATTTGTCATTTGTCTTCTATTCGTAGCCACCATTCATGCCCAAACCCACTTCCCTGATGAATGCAATGACCAACTGCAGATCCGTAGTGCCTGGCCAGAAGAAGGTTCCCTTCGATTCTGGATCAAAGGGTCGGCGGCATACCCTTCGTTGGTCGTAACCGACGAGAACGGGCAAACACTTGCAGCCCAGGTCGCACTGCAACCGCCTTATTATACAACCGTCATCAAGTTCCCTCGACGGTCTGGAGAAATGGTTGTGACCGCGACCGGCCCGAACAGCACGAAATTGGTGAAGCGCGTGTCTCTCACCCCCGGAATGCAAATGTTGCCTTCGTCAGGCGAGGACTTCTCAATTCTGGCTTATGGCTGTATCGAACCATTTGAGGTGGACCCAGTGTCAAAAAAGGCGATCGTTGATATCAGTGGTCATCCGCCTGGTTCGGCTATGTACAAGGCATTCGCCAAGCTGGCATCCCGGAACAGCGCCCATCAATTGATATCCACGAGCATGGATAGTACCGCTTTCATAGAGTCGGGATTGAAGGCGAACAATGCACCCCTTGCCGCCCGATCGCCTGTGATCATCGCAACCGGGGACCAGGTATATGTGGATGCGGGCTACGGCACGAACCCGAAGAAGTTCAAGAACCAATCGCACCCATTGTCCGCATGGGAGGCTGGTTGCCGCAGGCCGATGCCCCTCCCTTACATGACACCGCCCAGATATGTGGAGCACCTGGACAACATGTATCGGGCCTTCGGCTCGTTCAACGAACTGGAGTCCTTGTTCGAGTCGGTTCCGCAAGTGAACATCTGGGACGACCACGAGATCCGGGATGGTTGGGGATCGCAAGGCGACGAGTACAAGAACGGCCTGATGAACCCTGTGTTGGAGCCCTACTTCACCGCGGCAAAACGCGCCTGCTTGGACCATCAGATCGCGCTAGGCCCGAAGTGCCTGGAACCAGATCCATATAGTGCCGGCAAAACCATGGATCGAACCTTTCAACTGGCCGGGATCAAATGCTTCGCCTTCGACTTGCGCACGGAAAGGAATTACCTCGCGGGTGAAGTGTTCGGCAAGGCGCAATGGGAGCGGTTCCTTCATTGGTGCAGTTCAGATGTGGAGCAATGTGATACGATATTGCTCATCAGTTCGATCCCGGTATTCTACTTCAACAACAAGACACCATGGTCCTGGGCGCACACGCCGTTCGGGGCAGGTGACCTGGACGATGTGCGCGATTCATGGATAGCGCCCATGAACCAGAAAGAGCACAATGACCTGGTGAGGGAGATGATCCGCTTGCGCTTGAAAAAGAACGTCACCATCCTCGTGCTCAGCGGAGACCTGCACAAGGGTGCGATCAGCGAGGCCTGGTTCAACCTTAACCCGGTAAGAAAGAACGATGGCCGCTTCCGTTGGAAGGATACGTCCAGCTATTCCCAGAAACGATTGCTCGCAGTGGAACTAACCACTACCGGATTGTACCACGCGGAGATGACCGAGAAATTGAAAGCCAATATCTACAAGTCGTTCGACGCCGTCCGCAATGGCAGCAGTTATTTCGGTGTCGCACTCTCTCCAGACTCCACCTACACCATCGACCCCATGGTGCGATGGTCGCGCGTTCAACAGAACTTCGGCTACTTCGAGTTCACGAAGGAAGGGGGCACGGTGAACATCGTGTTCGGCCATGACAAGGAGGCGAGGGCGTTCCTTGCCGACAAGGCCACGCTCGGTCCTGGACCGATCTTCCAGACGATAACGGTCGACCTCGACTTCAAGCGGGACTTCGCCCAGGAATGGAAACGCACTTCAATAGCTGCTGAGCAAAAGGCATGGAATACGGTAAAACCCCATGACAACTACCGCCCCGCATGGCCCGAAAAGATGACCCTTTGGACTTTGGATGAGTGAACCCGATTGCGGGAAGGTCGACTGAAGCTACACTCCCTTCTCGCAGGGTCTTCGCCCCAAGACCTTGCTCGCACAGGTCCAAGATGAACAGGCCACGCGGTCAAGCTCGTCTCTGGTATCCACTTGACCGGTACTTTCAGCGGCCCAACAATTTCGCCGAGGCTTCGGCGCGCGAAGCATGACCGAACAACAATTCCTCAACGAGCTCGACAAGAAGCTCTGGACCGCAGCCGACCGCCTGCGCTCCAATCTTGACGCTGCTGTTTACAAACACGCGGTACTCGGACTTGTGTTCCTGAAGTATGTCAGCGACAGCTTCGAGATGCGGCAGCAGGAAGTGGAAAAGGAACTGCGCGATCCGAGGAGCGATCTGTATCTGGATCCGAAGGAATATGGTAAGGGAGGTGATGGAGGCAATGAAGGGAATGGAGGTAAGGAATACGAGGCCGCCTTGCTCGCCGAACTCGAAGAGCGCGACTACTACACGGCGAAGAACGTGTTCTGGGTGCCCGCACTCGCGCGGTGGAAGACCATCCAGGACAGCGCCAAGCTGCCGGCGGGAACGGAGATCGAAGTGCGCAACGGCAAGACGAGCACCTACAAGATCACTTCACTGGGCAAGCTGATCGACGAT
Organism: Flavobacteriales bacterium; assembly: GCA_031371785.1. Classification (GTDB taxonomy): domain Bacteria; phylum Bacteroidota; class Bacteroidia; order Flavobacteriales_F; family PHOS-HE28; genus PHOS-HE28. Next base: position 20,039 of record JANMKC010000275.1, read on the forward strand.
GCGCTGGACGCCGTGGAGAAGGAGAACCCCAAGCTGAAGAACGTCCTCAACAAGACCTACACGCAACTGCAGATCGAGCAGAGCAACCTCAGCTCGCTCATCGACCTCATCGCCCAATCCGGCGCTCGGGTGTTTCCCGAGTGCCGTTTGATCCTCGACCCTTGGCGTCAGGTTCACTATGTTGCGCGACCGGTCCACACGCCCCCCATCGATAGGACCATCAGAGCCTGCCGGTGGCGGATCCA
>JANMKC010000292.1:0-5955 GCA_031371785.1 Flavobacteriales bacterium
GCTGGCTGGCTCGGTGGCTTGCTCTCGCTGGTGATCACCATCCTATGTTTCCAGATGGCGCTCAGCTATCACGCGCAAGAGATGTACACGGCGCTGAAGCCCACGATCGATTCCTGGGGCTACTACCAATACCTGCCCGCCTGCATCGGTACGCATCGTTTTACTGAACTGCCTTGGGCGCATTGGTTGGAGAACGGCAACCACCTCGACCTCTTCACCATTGGTGTCGCGTTGTTGCAAGCGCCTTTCTTCCTTCTTGGTTGCGCGCTCGCATGGATCACCGGCGCACCGATGGACGGTTACAGCGAGCCCTTCGCGATCGCGATCATGCTCGGCACCGCCGTATATCTGGGCATCGGTTGCAACCTCTTGTACCATGCCTTGCGCCGCTCGTTCGGCGCATGGCCAGCGGCGATCAGTGTGGCAGCGATCGTCTTCTGCACCAACCTCTGGTTCTACTCCGCGCACGACTTCGGCATGTCGCACGCCTACTCGTTCTTCCTCTGCGCCATGTTGGTCTACCTCACCCTGCGCATGCGCCAGGAACCAACGGCCGCACGCCTGTTCGGACTCCTGCTCGTGAGCGCGTGGATCGTGCTGGTGCGCCAGCCCAATGGCATGGTCGTGCTCTTCCCCTTGTGCTATGGTGCGCGATCGTTCGCTCAAGTGCGCGCGCGCTTCCGTTGGCTTCTCCACTTCCGCAAAGCGACCTTGCTCGGCGTGGCCGCCGCGTTCGCGATCTGGCTCCCGCAACTGCTCTATTGGCATCTGGTTACCGGCGAGTGGGTCACCTACACGTACGGCCACAAGGACGAGCACTTCGATTGGGCGCATCCGCAATTCGCAGGCGTGCTGTTCAGCCCGCGCAATGGTTGGTTCCTCTATACACCGCTGATGCTCCCGGTGATGTACGCATTGCTCTGGATGGCTTGGAGAAAGATCGACGGCGCGCGCACCGTGCTCCTGATCTGGGCGCTGGTGTGGTGGTGCTATGCGAGCTGGTGGTGCTGGTTCCTCGGCGGGGCGTTCGGTTATCGCGGATTCATTGAGCACTATGCGTTCCTCTCGATCCCGCTGGCCTGGTGCGTGCAAAGTGTTTGGTCGCGTGGCTGGCCCGCGCGCATACCCTTGCTCGCGCTCCTTTGCCTGCTCGGCTTTGTCAACTTCCAGCTCACCGGCATATTCGAATGGAAGTGGAGCAGTGACCATTGGACCGCCAACGAATTGTGGAACTTGGTCGGCTCGCTGTTCTGACAAACACCGTCATCGCGCCCCGGGCTCTTGACCCGGGGCTGTCCTACGGCGAAGCGATCTTTGATCCACATGAAAAATGCACGCCCGTGCGCGGCTTAGGCGGAAATGAAAGATCACTTCGCCCACCCCGGAATTTCATCCGGGGGCGGCCTCGTGATGACGAGAAGAAGGAGGAATCGCGCACCTTCGCGATCGCACACCATGAACAGCTCCGCCGAACGCATGACCCGCTGGGCGCACCGCCTATTGAACGTGGCCGTGCCGCTGCTCCTGCTCGCCTGGGGCATGTATTCATTTCCGCTCGCGCTCTTCGGTCCGGATCGCTCGAAGATCCCCGGTGATCTCGGTGACTCGCGGTTCATCAACTACATACTCGAGCATTTCCACCAGTACGCCATCGGCAACGAGAAGAGCTATTGGGATGCGCCCTTCATGTACCCGTACACGAACGTCACCGCACTTTCGGAAAACCTGCTCGGAACGGCACCGATCTATTCTGTATTCCGCTTCGGCGGCTTCAATCGCGAAAGCGCCTACCAGCTCTGGATCCTCGCGTTGTTCTCGCTGAACTACATCGGCTGTTTCATCGCGCTGCGCTTGTGGTCGAAGCACACGGTGCTTTCGGCGTGCGGTGCGTACATCTTCGCTTTTGGCATATACAACATCGGGCAGTTGGACCACATGCAGGTCTTCCCGAAGTTCATGGTGCCCTTCGCTATGTACTTCTTCTGGCGAGCGCTCGACCAGCGCCGCGCGATCCACCTCGCGCTCGCCGCGCTTTCGGTGGTGTACCAGTTCTATTGTGGCATTTACCTCGGCTTCATGGTGCTCTACTGCATGCTGTTCATGTTCGCGGCGCACGTGATCTTCTATAGGCGTTCGTGGTTCGTGAAGAGTTCTTTCCGTTGGCGAGGTGTCTCCACGATCGCTGCAATAGCAGTCGTGAGCGCCGAACTGCTCTATCCCTTGTTGCATCCGTACATGCTGGTCTCCAACACGCTCGGCATGCGGCATTTCGAGGACATCATCGCCACCATCCCGCATGTGCCTTCCTACTTCTTCACCCATCCTGCGGCCAGTTCATGGCATATCCTCTCGGAGCACAGCAAGTTCGCTTTCCCCGAATGGTGGAGCCATTTCCTGTTCATGGGTGCTGTGCCTTGGGCCGCGATCCTCGCACTTCCCGTGGTGCTTCTTTCGAAGAGGGTCGCGTCCGATGAGAAGCGCCGGATCGCATGGCTTTCCCTTGTGCTTCTGCTCAGCATCGTCTTTTGTGTGAACATGTCCGGACACACGCTGTACAAGTTCATCTTCGATCTTCCTGGCTTCTCCGCCTTGCGTGCGATCGACCGGATCATCAACGTGGAGGCCGTGCTCTTCATCGCGCTCTTCGTGCTCGTGTTCCGATCGATCCCTGTGAACACACGGTCCGCGCTCCTGCTGGGTCCAATGCTCGCCGGGCTTGTAGTGCTCGATCAGCGCGTGGACACCAACGAACTGAAACGCTACGACAAGTACGACGCGCAGGAACTGGTGAAGAAAGTGGAGCGGGAGATGGTGATGGAACACGACACTACCTACAAGGTGATCGCCTACACACCGATCCTCTCGGCTACGGAGGATGAACTCGTTCACACGCGCACCATCGAGACCGAACTCACGGCCATGCTCGCCGCGCAGCATCTGCACCTGCCGATCGTGAACGCCTACACGGGTTCCTATCCGGGCAACTACATCTCCTTCTTCGATCACATGGACCAGAAGACATTGGATGACTGGTGCGCGTTCAACCACACTACGTCGGAGCACATCCAATGCATCAACAATGTTGGCCAGGGTGTTCTCGGCACGGACCTCATCCAGCTGAAGGCCGCGAACGATCGCTTCGTTTGCGCTGACATCGTTCATGAGAACATGGCCGTTGCTGATCGTGACAAGGCCGCGCTCTGGGAAACCTTCGTGCGCATCCACCTCGCCGACGGGCACTACGCGTTGCTCGCGCACAACGGCAACTTCCTCTGCGCAGAGATCCTCTCCCATCAGGAGGTGAGCGCTACCGGCCAGCAGCTCGGCGACTTCGGGATGTTCTGGATGGAACCCGCCTCCGATGGTCGCGTGGCGTTCAAAGCGCACAATGGGCGTTACCTCTCGTTGGATACTTCGTCGAGCCGGTTGTTCGCCACGGCCGAGAGTGTGGGCGTGAACGAACGTTTCCAAGTGATCGACGCGCCGCCGCGCTGATCACCGCGCATCCTTCAACTTCTCCAGCACCAGATCACCGATGAACATCGTCGGGATGCCGTCCTTCCCGGTGAGATAGGCGTTCGGCTTGCAGTCCGCACGCACCATGGTCCATGTGCTCGCCGAGGCCATCCAGTGGAAGAAATAGAAGTCGCCACGCAGTTCGAAGGTGCCATCCGCTTTCGAGATGGTGTGGTAGGAATGGCTCCAGAACTCGTTCCAGCCGAGCACCACACCGGCCGCGATCGGTGTGCCGTCGCCATCCACCAACCGGCCCGTGATGCGCGATACGTTATGACCTGAGTAGTTGTAGTAGTTGGGCAGGTCCGCGCATTCGTCGCGCGCGGCCTGCGGATCGAAGTTCTTGAACTCCTCCGCCACGGGCTTGGGCGTGCCTTGCACAGCAAGCCCTCCGGAGGTGCGCGTGCTGCCTTTCCTGTTCACCACACCCATGAAATCCGAATGGAAGTAGTTCCAATCAACATCCTTGTACTGCCACCAGGAATAGCCGATAGCGCCGCAGGCAAGCGCTTGTCGCATCGTCTTCCGGGCGAAATCGCGTTGCGCATCGTAGCTCACCGAGTCATTGTCGGCCGCGATCGCCGTCTCGCCGATGATCCATGGCGTGCGCACGTTCTCATGGTACCAGCGCATCTCATTGCGCACCTGCTCGGTCTCGTATTCGTACGGGTGGAAGGAGATGAAATCCACATCGAGCATGTTCGGGTCCCACTCGAAAACTTCGCGTATGCCGGTGAGACCGATGGTACACAACTGGTGCGGCGCATGCTCGCGCATCAACTCGCGCCAGTGGTGCGTGATCGGTGGCACATCACGCTTGGGCCGTTCGAGCGAATCGAAATAAAGCGGCTCGTTGAAGAGGTCCCACGCGAGGATCGAGGTGTCCGCGTTGAAGCGATCGGCGAGGCGGATGAAGTGCTGTTCCGTAGTGTGCTGTTCAGGATGGATCGTCACGAGCATGATGGTCTTCAATCCACACGCGTTGATCGTGTTGAAAATATCCCCCATCGACTTCAGGTACTGCTCGTAATGCGTGCCATCGGTCAGGCACACGAACGTGTCTTCCACGGACATCGACTTGGCTTTCACGCACAACCCGTTGCTGCGATCGAAGGTCTCTCCGAAGCCCACCAGGCGAACGCTGTTGAAGCCCATGTCCTTGATCAATTGCATGTCGGAACGCAATTTTTCGAGGTCCATGCTTCGCGAGGCGATCAAGCGTTGCGGCGGTTCGGAATAATCCACGTTCGGGCTGGCCCACAGGCTGTCCTTCGTGGCGCGCAGCGAAACGATGTAGTTCACCACCAGCGGGAAGAACGGCTGGCCATGGAGCGCGAACGCATTCCCGTTCATGGAAACGAAGGATGTGTTCCGTCCTCCACCGAGGTTGCCGCACGCGAGGGAGCCAACGAACATGATGATCAGCAGGGCCATGCCCACCGTTGCCTTGGTTCGTGAATGCGCGCGCATCGGGATCAAGGTATGGGCTTCGGCAAAGTGTCCTGCGCGGAAGGTCGTGCGTGATCGGTGAAACGGAAAATGTCCATCTCGTAACCGTTGCCACCGGTCCCTTCATCGGGTTTGTAAGTGCCAAGCCTTTCCAGTTGCGCGTTGTGCAGCAGCGCATCCAGCGGAATGCCTCCTTGGCCCGGACAGAAGTGCGTATCCCACACGACCATGTCGCCCGGCCGACCGGCATTGTCGTCGGTGAAGGCATGTGGACCGGAGAGCATGTGCGCGTGATCGGTGTCCCACAGATCCATCCCGCAACATGCACCGAGCAAGGGATCCAAGTAGTAGAGCCGGTTGCTGCGGGTGAGATAGGGCTTCACCACATCGGCTACTCGCAGGATCGTGCGCTGCTCCGCATCCGCTGTGAAGGGCATCGGCAAGCGCGCACGCAATTCCGCGAAAGCGAACGCGGCGTATGTGACGAATGCCGCGCCTGCGATCACGTTCCATGTCAAGCTCTTCGGTACGGACCGTTCCCATATACGCGCCAGGACGCAGGTGATGAACAGCACAAGCAAAGGGACCCCGGTGGCCAATACGCGCCACAGACCAAGTGATCCATGTCCGCCTTTCCACCAGGCATAAGCGTGCAAAAGCAATATGCCCACCGCTGGAAGAAGCGTGAGCAAGAGCAATGCGATGTTCGCCTTTCTCCGATCGCGATCCTTCCACCAGAGAACCACCCACCCGACCACAGCGGCATACGTGGCCCACCGCAGCGGCGCACCGATGATGTCGTCGATATGCTCGAAGAAGTGCGTGGCCGTGCCGTGCCCATAGGTATCCACTCCTGTGTAGGGATCATCCAGCAACGCCTTAAGCGGATCATGGAAGAGGATCATGGAAGCGATCGCGTACACGATCGTGCCCAACAGGATCCAAGGCAGCGCGCGCCATTGCTTGTGTACCAACGCAACCCCCACGACC
>JANMKC010000308.1:0-4692 GCA_031371785.1 Flavobacteriales bacterium
ATCCCTGCTGTACGGCGTCTTCTTCCTCTCGAACGCTTCGGGCTATGCACTGGCCGGAACGTTGGGTTCCCTGCTGCCGCCCACCACGGACAAATACATTGAAGCGACGAATCAGAACATCGCTCTCGCCGCCATCCTGGACAAGAAGAATGAAGCGACCGGAACGGAACTGTTCATGCTCGCGCAGTACAACATCGCCTCAGTGAACGGCGAGAAAGCGAAGGCCAATAATGTGGAACTGGATCAGCTGATCGAGAAGAACAACAAGACGATCGAAGGGATCCACAAGAGCGACAAGAAGGCTGTGGTGACCGCCGCGCAGCTTGAGCTGCCATCCGCCGAGGTGTTGGACAAGATCCAGAAAGAGCACATCATCACGCTCCAGTATCCCGCGTTCGCCGGTTTCGTCATCCACAATCTCTATGAGTTCTTCATGGTCTTCGTGGTTCTTTGCGGCATGGCTTCGGTGATACTTTTCTCCATCACACCGCTGCTGAAAAAGATGATGCACGGTGTGCGTTGAACTTCTATAGATCCATCACCGCATGACCACCCTCGCCGAGATCCGCGACTTCAAGGGCAAGTATCCGAAACAGCTCTGGTACCTGTTCGGAACCGAGATGTGGGAGCGTTTCTGCTTCTATGGCATGCGTGGCATGCTCACCGTGTTCATGGTGAGCAAACTCGGCCTTACCGATAAAGCGGCGAACCTCCAGTACGGCGCGATACAAGCGTTCGTCTATGCGTTCACCTTCATCGGCGGTGTATTCGCTGACAAGATCCTCGGCTTCCAGAAGTCGCTCTTCTGGGGTGCGCTCTTGATGATCGTCGGAGGATTCACCATCGCCTTCGCGCCGGAGCATTTCTTCTACATCGGCATCAGCTTCTCTATCATCGGCACGGGTTTCTTCAAGCCGAACATCAGCACGATGGTCGGGCAACTTTACCACGATGGCGACTCGCGACGTGATGCAGGCTTCGGTTTGTTCTATGCGGGCATCAACTTGGGCGCGCTCTTGGGCGGCATGCTCATGGTGTGGGTCGGCAAGGATTATTCGTGGAGCCTCGCGTTCGCGCTGGTGGGCATCGTGATGATCATCAGCCTGATCAATTTCTTCATCCGCAGAAAGTCCTTCGGTCCCATCGGCCTCTCGCCATTGCATCCGGACATGCCGAAGTCGAAACGACGTTTCTATGAATATGCGACGTACATCGGATCGCTGATCGCGATCCCGTTGATCCTGATCATGGTGACCAAGACCGAGTACACGGACCTGTTCATGTACATCATCGGTCCGGCAACACTGGTCTATCTCGGTTGGGAGATGCGCAAGTTCAACCGCAAGGAGAACTTGCGATTGCTCGCGGCGCTCACCTTCATCATCTTCTCGATCTTCTTCTGGGCCTTCTTCGAGCAGAGCGGTGGATCGCTGAGCCTGTTCGCACTGAACAACCTGAAGGCTGACTTCTTCGGCCTCGCGATCGATCCGAACGTGGTGAACAATTCCTCCAACTCCTTGTTCGTGATCATCTTCAGCGCACCCTTGGGCCTGCTCTGGTTGTGGTTGAGCGCGCGAAAGATGGAACCGAATTCGGTTGTGAAATTCGGCTTGGGCTTCCTGCTCCTCGCTCTTGCGTTCTATGTGTTCTTCGCCACCATCCACTTCGCCAACGCGGACGGCATCACATCGCTGGAAGTATTCACGGTGGCCTATTTCATCATCACGTTCGGAGAACTGTGTCTTTCCCCGATCGGACTTTCGCTGATGACCAAACTCGCGCCGGTGCCCATCCAGGGATTGATGATGGGCATGTGGTTCCTCGCGAGCGCATATGGCCAGTACGCCGCCGGGCTGTTGGGCGCAGGCATGTCGTCCGCGGATCCGAACGCGACGGCATTGATGAAACTGCACGCTTACACCGATGGCTATCATCAGCTCGCTATCTATGCGCTGATCGCCGGTGTGGTGCTGATCGCGATCTCACCGTTCGTCCGCAAGCTGATGCGCGGCGTGCATTGATCTATTTTCGCGGCACGGTCGTTGACCGTCGCGCGACCACAACACGTTCTACCATGCGCCACCTGCTCATCGCACTCAGCTTCGCTCCGATCCTTTCTTTCGCGCAAGACCATCCGGTCTCCGCACCCGTGCCGAACAAGGTGAAATGGACCACCCTCGAGGAAGCACAAGCCGCCGCGAAAAAAGATGGCCATCCCTTGATGATCGATTTCAACACGCCATGGTGCGGCTGGTGCAGGAAGATGGAGAGCGGCACCTTCTCCGATCCACTAACGGCCGACTACATCAACACCCATTTCCATCCCGTGACCTTCAATGCCGAAGGCCCGGATGCGGTCACCTTCAATGGCAAGAAGTTCGAGAACCCCCAGTACAACCCGGAAAGCCAGCGGCATGGCACCCATCAGCTCACTATGTTCCTCGCAGCGGTGAACGGAGCATTGGGTTATCCCACCATCTCATACGTGGACAGCGAGGGCAACCTGATCCAGCCGGTCCAGAACTATTTCACGCCGCAGCAGATCGAACCGATCCTCGTCTTCTTCGGCGAAGGCGCGTACAAAACGCAGAAGTGGCCGGACTTCAGCGCGGGCTTCAAGAGCAAACGACCAGCGGAGTGATTCACGCATCAAGTGTTGAACGGCCCGATGCTCGCGCTTCGGGCCGTTACTTTTGGCGCATGTCGAAGGGTAGTGGTTGTTGCCCCGGCGAAGGCCGGGGGTTGGTTGCTGGTTGCATCGCCCGCCGTAGCGTCTTCACGAAGGCGGGTTGGGCGCACACCGCGGCGATCATCATTACCACTTGCGTATTCTCGGCAGCGCATGCGCAGTTGCAGAACTGGAACCCGGAACCTTACCACACCGACAGTGCACTGATCTTCCATGACGACCTGGACTATTACCTGAACAGCTACAGCAAGCCGGAGATCAAGAGCATGCGCAAGCAGGTGAATATCCTGCGCATGAACTTCAACGCGGTGATGAAGGCCACGATCACCGACCTGCGCGCATACAGCGAAGGCGGCGGCATGGATCCCCGCATGCACGACTTCGAACTCACCGATGCACGCGATGGAAAACGCTACAAGATCAGCGAAGGCCATGGGCGGATCCGCGCATTCATGTTCGGCAGCATCACCAATCCGCCAGCGCGTTTCCAACTGCCATTGTGGGACAAGCTTGCGGAGAAATATGCCACACAGCACGTCGATCTCTTCGTGATCTATGGCAAGGAGCTGCATCCGGGCGATAGGAAAACGTTCAAGCTCTATCCTGATCCGAAGAGCGAATACGAGAAGCGCGCCTACGCTCAGGAATTCGCACAGATGACGAAAATGCCCGTGCTGGTGGACGGGCTCGACGATGCGACACTCAATGCCTACGGCCGCGTGCCGAACGGCGCGTACGTGTTCGATGAGGATGGCAACCTCGTGTTCCGTGGCACCTGGGCCGACAGCCGGAAGATCGAGCACATCATCGACACGTTGTTGAAGTGGTATGAGGCGGGGAAGCCGAAAGCCGCGCCCACGAAAGCGATGGACAAATGATGCGCGGTATCGCGCTCACACCTTCGCCAGCTTCCACTTGCCTCGCTTGAACAGCACGGCGCTCAACACAGCGAGCGCGCTCTCGCTGATGGCGATCGACGCGAACACGCCGTTCGGTCCCCAGTCCATCGTCTTCGCGAGGAGCCACGCGATGGGGATCTCGAGCGCCCAGAAACAGATCAGGTTCATCCAGGTCGGTGTCACCGAATCGCCTGCGCCATTGAACGCTTGCGCCAACACCATTCCATAGCCATAAAAGAAGTAGCCGAGGCACACGATCCGCAAGGCTTGCACGCCGTAGTCCGTGACCACCTGATCGTTGGTGAAAAAACCGATGAGCTGCGGCGCAAAGACCTGGAAGATGATGGCGACGAGCACCATGAACACCATGTTGTAGTGACCGCACAACCACGCGCTGCGCTCGGCGCGATCGGGTTGCTTGGCACCAAGATTCTGCCCCACCAACGTCGCGGCGGCGTTCGCCATGCCCCATGATGGCAGCAGGCTGAAGATGATGATGCGCACTGCGAAGGTGTAGCCCGCAACAGCATCGCTGCCGAAGCTCGATACGATACGCACCAGGAACACCCAGCTCGCACTGGCGATCAGGAACTGGCCCACCGCTCCGGCCGACACACGCAGGATATTGACCAACACATCCCACGCGGCATGCATGTGTCTTGTCGAGATCGCGATGCGCGCACGGCCGTTGAACAAGTGATAGCATTGATACAGCACTCCGCATCCTCTTCCGATGGTGGTCGCCACCGCCGCGCCGGTTACGCCCATGGCAGGGAACGGTCCCCAGCCGAAGATGAGCGCGGGATCGAGGATGATGTTGATGGCGTTGGCGATCCACAACGTGCGCATGGCGATCGCGGCATTGCCTGCTCCGCGGAAGATCGCGTTGATGCAGAACAACAGCATGATGATCACGTTGCTTCCGATCATGATGCGCGTGAACGTGGAGCCGAGAGTGACCACGGTCTGTGACGCGCCCATGATCCCGAGAACACCCGGAGCGAACAAGACTCCCGGTACCGCGATGACGATACCGCTGATGATCGCGATCAGGATCCCCTGCGCTGCGGCCAGGTTGGCATCCTCTCCGTTCTTCTCCCCGAT
>JANMKC010000320.1:0-20678 GCA_031371785.1 Flavobacteriales bacterium
CGATCTCCGCGCTCTTCACCGCCGCGGGGCTAAAGAACGTATCCGAGCGCGATGTGCCATGCCCCATGCCGGTAAGCACTCCTGAGCAATACTGGGACTGGCAGACCGAAGTGGCCGCGCCCGTCGTGGCCGCGCTCAGCGGTGCCGATGCCGCGACGGTGGCGAAGGTGAAAGCCGATGTGATCGCTACCATCACAGAGCGTTACCCGAACGGCAACATACCCGCCTGCGCACGGGTGATCGTGGGGGTGAAGTAGGCCGGTCCGATCCACGGCACGCAGGGTCCCGAGGCGGATAACTGCGGAGGGGTTGGAATGTCCTACTCCTTTCCCTTCAACAACTTCACCGCCTTGTCCAGTTCATCCTGGGTGTTCGCCCACAACGCCTTGCTGAACTTCTCGAACTCCGCTGTGGCGTGCGTCTCCGCTTCCTCATGGCTCACCTTCCCACCATGCAACAGGATCTCCCGTTCGTTCAACGTGAGGAAGTCGTGCAACTTCTTCCTCCAATCCGCCATACGCATCGGCTTGCGTTGCAAGGCTTGTAGCTCCGCGAATTCCAGGTACTGGTTCACGATCCGGTTCAGGTGGTCGAGTTCTTCGAGCCCCAAGTAATTCTTGGCAACGCTCACATCCTGCTTGCGGATCTCTGCCGTGGGCCAGTTCGTCAAGCCCATGTTCGGCTTCCCCGCATCCGCTCTTTGCATCACCACTTCTGCTGCTGTGTGCCCATGGATCGCCCAATGGAACTTGTTCTGCACGGATGAAAAGAAGTCGCGCGTGATCTCCACCGTTGGGTCGTAGTCGATCGCGGTGGAATAGATGTCGCACACCTTCCGGTAGAACACCTTCTCGCTGCTGCGGTCGCACGCCGCCAAAGCGCTCCGGCGACGGCGCGATGTCCCGTATGCGGCCGAGCAACTCATCGAAGTAGCCGTCACGCGCTTGCTTCAGTCGGGCATCGTCCAACACGAACCCCTTGATGATATACTCCCGCAACCGCTCCGTGGCCCAGCGGCGGAAGTGGACGCCCACATGGCTGTTCACCCGGTAGCCAACCGAGATGATCATGTCCAGGTTGTAGTGCTCCACCAACCTTTTCACGTTCCGCCTGCCTTCCCGGGCAACTGTAAAGAATTCCTTTACAGTTCCCTCGGCCTCCAGTTCGCCCTCGGCCAGGACATTCTTGATGTGCTGCCCGACGTTCTGCTTCGTCGTCTGGAACAGCTCCGCCAGCTGGTTCTGGTTCAACCACACGGTCTCTTCCTCCAACCGCACGCTCACCTGCGTGAAGCCGTCCTTGCCTTGGTAGATCAACAGTTCGCCCTTGCTCATGTGCTGCGCGTTGACGCACTTTCCGTCAACCGCGTTCGGACAAGATAGTGGCGCGTTCTATCCGATCACGATGTTGGCCTGTGGAATGTCGAAGGCAGGCATGCGCGGCACCAACAACGCATTGATCACCCATATATCCCATCACGCGCTGCCGATCATTTCTTAGCCGCCGTAGTGCGAAGGCGGCGGCGGCTTGGCGATCAGCATGGCGAATTGCGGGGCACCATCATGAAGAAGCCGCGCATGTTCACGCTGGCGGGATCGATGGAGGAGGCGTGTGTGATCGCGCCGACGAGATATCGGGCGTGGGCGAGGTATAGGAGAACACTAGCAATATGTAGGGGCATCAATTCACCAAGCGCTGCAAAGCAGCCCTTTCCTCATCGAAGAAGTGCTCCAACGCCTTCTTATCCAGTAGCGCCGGGTCGGATTTCAATCGTTCACCAAGAGTCTTCAGAATCTGCCGAACGCGCACTGGCGGTTGATCATGGAAAGCCTTCACCTTCTCATGAACAATCTTGCTAATCTCCTTTGGCATATGATAGCTCAGGTTGACGCCAAGCATCGTAGGGAAGATCATGTCATAGGCTTCATTCACCTCAGTTGAACTAGGCATCAAGGCGATATAGTTGTAAACGAAGTCAGGTCGGATGTAACAACCAACGCGGTACTTGTCCTTGTCCAGGGCTTCCTGAACCGCTCTGTACGTGGATGTATCCTTCGATAGCCACCAAGTACTGTAGCCGAAAATCCCACCCTCAGACGCTTCGTTGTTCTTCTCCCTCAAATAGTATATCGCCAAGATCATCTCTGAGTCGTTTATCGCCTTCTGCTCATCCTTCTTCTTCACCTTCAATACTTCGACTAGCTTGTTCTTCTCGTCCGCATTTACCTTGATGTCCCACGACTCATTCGAGATGTACTTGATTCCGAACTCATCCTGTATGTATGTAATGAGATCCGCTTTCGCGTTCTTAAGACTTGGATCCAAGAAGTAGTTGATGAAGTCGTTAAAGTTCTTCGCCTTGCCCTTTCGCTTTGAATAGAAGTAGGCCCGGATCAGTATCTCGTCAACGAACAGGAACTCACTATCGTCCGACACATAGAAATCCTCCATTCCTTCGAAGCTCTTCTTGTACTTGTTCTTCACCATCCTGAAATGGGACACAAGCTCGTCCATCAAGGTTTCATTGATGAACATCTCAATTCCAGCTCTCTTCGCACCCTTGAGAAGATTCCAATGCCTGCGATTTCCTTCAGGAAGGAAGAACTCCGACAGCGCAGGAATAATAATGGAGTTATCCACGAAGATCCTCAACTTCGATGACATTGACTCGAAGTAGGTCGTTAGCTTCGGCTCCCAACGGAGCATGAACATCATCAAGTACGTGTTCGACAAACTCTTCAAGAATTGTCTCTGCTCTGCCGTTCCGTGGTAAACGATATCACGGATTGCCAAGTGCAAAGCTGTCTTGACCACCGCCCAATTTGACGGCTTCACTGAACTAGCCTCAACTGAAGTGGCAATCACTTCCTTCAGGCTTTGCTCAACGACGGCGTTGCTATCCTGATTCACAACGAAGTTGCTGAACTCAAGTCCTTGCTTCTTGAAGATGTCGACCAGAACCTTAGAGATGAGTTTCTCAATCTTATAGACCTGTATTTGCTCGGCATCAAAGTACTTCTTGACGGTCTTCTCAGTCTGCTTGTAGAACTCGTTGTATAGCCGTTCATCGCCCAAATTGCGCTGTTCAATCTCAAAGCGCGTTTCGAACGGCAGGCAGAAACCGAGCTTATCAGGGTGAAACTGAATCTTCCTCGGTTTCTTAGCAAGCTCGACAAGGCGCTGTGACACCTTTCCTTCAATTAGCTTAGAATCAAACGTCACATGCGACTTGATCTTCTTCTTTATCTCAGCGTCCGTAAGAAACACGTCTTTATCCGGATCTGTTCCCTCCAAGGCGTACATGATGAGTGTATCGCAAATGAGGTTATCCACTGTGCTGTTCTTACGATCGTAGTTCAACCGTTGACTCAGGAAGACATATAATCGACTGTCCTTGTCCAGGTTGGCGACCGTGACGTTATAGCCAGGCTTGCTGTACTGATGAAGATTGCGATCAACGAATACGCTGTAGGCGGCTATTACACCTTGATTTTCGTTGCAGCGTATCGTAAACCAGTTCAAGTCATGTATTGATACATGCACCTGAAACGCTGTATACATCTCATCAATGATGTTGTCGCTGTTGTTGACCTTTCGGTTCGTCACATAGATGAAGCGATCACACTCCTTCTTGTTCCTCCGAAGCTTCTCGAGGCTACTGCGGATCTTCCCTACGGCATCCTTCTCAGTGGACATCTGAACTATTGTCCTTTCCGAACCCTTCTTCGAAAAGGTGTGTTGATAGCCGTCGATCCCCTTGTCACCGGAGCCCCCAACTGGAATGAACTCCCAGCCATTCAATGCAGCCAGAGAGCTCTGGGCAAATGACTCGAATACAAATCCATCCTCGATTCGCTCGATGGCGAACTCAAAATCCTTTGGGTCGATCTGTGTCATTCAACTTGCTTGCGTTAGCAACAAGATCATCATCTCGTGAGCATCCCTTATCGTCAAGTCGAAGGCTGTTTGGGTCATCCTCACATGTTCCTTCTGTACTGTCCCCCCACCTCGAACATCGCCGCCGTAAGCTGCCCCAGCGAGCAATACTTCGTCGCCTCCATCAACACAGCGAACATGTTCTCGTTGCGGATCGCCGCTTCCTGCAATTTCCGCAGCGCCGCCTTGCCTTCTTCGGCGTAGGCCTGTTGCACGTTCTCCACGGTGCGGATCTGCGCCTCTTTCTCTTCTTCCGTTGCGCGGATCACTTCCTTCGGCAGGATGGTGGGCGAGCCCTTGCTGCTGAGGAAGGTGTTGACGCCGATGATGGGGTACCTGCCTCCGGCAGGCAGGTTCGCCCCTTCGTGCTTCAGCGTTTCGTAGTAGAGGCTTTCCTCCTGGATGCGGCTACGCTGGTACATCGTCTCCATCGCGCCCAACACACCACCGCGCTCCGTGATCCGATCGAACTCCGTCAGTACCGCTTCCTCAACGAGGTCCGTCAATTCCTCGATGATGAAGCTTCCTTGCAACGGGTTCTCGTTCTTGGCTAGGCCGAGCTCCTTGTTGATGATGAGCTGGATGGCCATGGCGCGGCGCACGCTTTCCTCGGTGGGCGTGGTGATGGCCTCGTCGTAGGCGTTCGTGTGCAGGCTGTTGCAGTTGTCGTAGATCGCATACAGCGCCTGCAACGTGGTGCGGATGTCGTTGAAGTCGATCTCCTGTGCGTGGAGGCTGCGGCCGCTGGTCTGGATGTGGTACTTGAGCATCTGGCTGCGCTCGTCGGCACCGTAGCGGTGCTTGAGCGCCTTGGCCCAGAGGCGGCGCGCCACGCGGCCCATCACGGCATACTCGGGATCCATGCCGTTGCTGAAGAAGAAGCTGAGGTTCGGCGCAAAGGCGTTGATGTCCATGCCCCGGCTGAGGTAGTACTCCACGTAGGTGAAGCCGTTCGCGAGGGTGAACGCGAGCTGTGAGATGGGGTTGGCGCCGGCCTCCGCGATGTGGTAGCCGCTGATGCTGACGCTGTAGAAGTTGCGGACCTTCTGCTCGATGAAGTATTGCTGCACGTCGCCCATCAAACGCAGCGCGAACTCGGTGCTGAAGATGCAGGTGTTCTGCGCCTGGTCTTCCTTCAGAATATCCGCTTGAACAGTTCCACGAACGGATTGAAGTGTTTCGGATTTGATCTTGTCATACACCTCCTTAGGTAGAACTTGATCACCGGTAATACCCAACAACAGCAAGCCGAGACCGTCGTTCCCTTTCGGAATGTCGCTGTTGTAGCGGGGCCGAATTAGCAATGAGGAATCAGCAATCGTCGATTCCTGATTTCTAATTCCTGATTCCCAGCGCGCGGAGATCTTCGCTTCAACTTCGTCAACGAGTCCATTGGTCCGGATGTACTTCTCGCAGTTCTGGTCGATCGCTGCATTCATGAAGAAGCCGAGCAGCATGGGCGCCGGACCGTTGATGGTCATGCTCACGCTGGTGGTGGGGGCCGTGAGGTCGAAGCCGCTGTAGAGCTTCTTGGCATCGTCGAGGCAGCAGATGCTCACGCCACTGTTGCCCACTTTGCCATAGATATCCGGACGGCGGCCGGGATCGTGGCCGTAGAGCGTGACGCTGTCGAACGCGGTGCTGAGGCGCTTCGCGGGCAGGCCCTGGCTCACGTAGTGGAAACGCTTGTTGGTGCGTTCGGGTCCGCCCTCGCCGGCGAACATGCGGGCGGGGTCCTCGCCGGTGCGCTTGAAGGGATAGATGCCTGCGGTGTAAGGGAAGAAGCCGGGCGTATTCTCCTGCATGGCCCAGCGCACCTTGTCGCCCCAGCTGCGGAACTTCGGCAGCGCGACTTTCGGGATCTTCAAGTGTGAAAGTGATTCCGAGTGATTGGGGACTTTCACCTCTTTCCCTCGGACGGTGTACACATAGAACTCGTCGCTGTAGCGTTTCTCCTCTGCGGTCCAACCTGTCAGCATCGACCACAAGTGCGGATCCAAGTCCTTCTTCACCTCCTTGAACTTGTCTGTCAAATTGCTGATTGCTGATCGCTGATTTGCGGCATTCACGCGATCCAAATTGCTGATTGCTGATTGCTGATTCGAGGCACTCGCACCGTCTTCGCGCGCTGGCGGATCAGGAATCAGCGAATCAGAGATCAGAAGATCCGGTCCGCCGAAGGTGATGATCGCACTGTGCAACCCGTAGAGTTGGTCGGCAATATCCGCCTGCTTGTCCACGCGTTCATCGTAGCGCCTGTTGTTCTCACTGATCTCGCTCAAGTACCGCGTGCGGGCCGGTGGGATGATCCACACCTTCTCGCTCATCTCGTCGTGCGCGTGGAAAGTGCTGTGGAAGTCGACTCCCGTTTTCGTTTTGATCGTCTCCATCAACCGCACATACAGGTTGTTGGTTCCTGGATCGTTGAACTGGCTGGCGATGGTGCCCACGACGGGGAGCTTGTCATCATCCGCATCCCACAACTGGTGGTTGCGCTTGTACTGCTTCTTCACATCGCGCACGGCGTCCTGCGCTCCGCGCTTGTCGAACTTGTTGATGGCGACGACATCGGCGAAGTCGAGCATGTCGATCTTCTCCAGTTGCGTGGCCGCGCCGAACTCCGGCGTCATGATGTAGAGGCTCACGTCGCTGTGATCGAGGATCTCCGTATCGCTCTGGCCGATGCCGCTCGTTTCGAGGATGATCAGGTCGAAGCCCGCCGCCTTCAAAACGTCCACTGCCTCCTTCACGTGCTTGCTCAGCGCGAGGTTGCTCTGGCGCGTGGCGAGCGATCGCATATACACGCGCTCACCGCGGATGCTGTTCATCCGGATGCGGTCGCCCAGCAGCGCGCCACCGGTCTTGCGCTTGCTCGGGTCAACAGAGATCACGCCGATCGTCTTCGTCGGCTGATCGAGCAGGAATCGGCGGATCAGTTCATCCACCATGCTGCTCTTGCCCGCGCCGCCCGTGCCGGTGATCCCGAGGATCGGTGCATTGCTCTTCTCCGCTTTCGCGTGGATCTCGCCCGCGAGCTTGTCATACACCTCCGGATGATTTTCCGCAACACTGATCAAGCGCGCGATCGCCGTCCAGTTCTTCGGAGAGAGTTCCTTCATTTCGCCATTGACACGCGCGCTGAGATCGAAATCACTCTTCTCGAGCATGTCGTTGATCATACCCTGCAGGCCCATCGCGCGGCCGTCATCCGGATGGTACAACCGCGTGATGCCGTACTCCTGTAGTTCCTTGATCTCTTCTGGAAGTATGGTGCCGCCGCCGCCACCGAAGATCTTGATGTGACCCGCGCCTTTCTCTTTCAGTAGGTCATACATATACTTGAAGTACTCCGTGTGCCCGCCCTGGTAGCTCGTCATCGCGATGGCGTGGGCGTCCTCCTGGATCGCGGTGTTCACCACATCTTCCACACTGCGATCGTGCCCCAGGTGGATCACCTCGGCGCCGGTGGCCTGGATGATCCTTCTCATAATGTTGATCGCCGCGTCATGCCCATCGAAGAGGGAGGCAGCCGTTACAACACGGATCTTGTTCTTGGGGACGTAGGGTGGGGCGGTGACGAACATTGACATAGGCGCGAAGCTACCGTCCCTTCGCTGATCGAGAATGATAGATCCATAGCGGCTACTTTGGCGGTCCCAATCCATTCTGATCATGCGAGTTGCGTTTGCCTTAACTGTCGTCATCGGGTTTCTGGTCTCCAACCCGGTTGATGCCCAGAACTATCATTGGTCGCATGTTGTGGGTGATTCGGGCAGCTTTACGACTGCTTGGCACACTGTCGTGGATGATGCTGGCAACGTCTATACTCTCGGAACCTTCAGCGACACCTTGGATCTTGATCCGACAGCTGGTGTACATACAGTGGTCTCGAATGGATTGAACGATGTATTCGTGCAGCGCATCAATGCCGATGGCACCTATGGCTGGGGGTACACCTTTGGCACATTTCAGCAGGATGAGCCGCATGACCTTGCGTTGGATGCCGCCGGGCGCTTGGTGGTCATGGGATATAGTCCATATTCGTTCACTATAGCGAACGGTGGAGGTAGCTATGCGCACACACCGGTCAACGGATATGGACTTTATCTCTTCCGATTCAGCACATCGGGTCAAGTTCTGGATGGTGCAACCCTCCCGGGGGGAACTGTTATAGGAACGCGCCGTTTCGGAGTTGCGCCCAACGGTGACTACGTGATAGGCGGTTCATTCCGAGATACCCGCGATTTCGATCCCGGACCCGGCATAGTGAACGCAACGTCGCTCATATCCAGCAGTGATGACTTCTATCTCCTGCGCCTTTCGGACAGCTTCGCCTTTCAGTGGGTGAAGAACAGCTTCCATGCCATCAGCTTCAACGAATTCGATTTCGATTCGCAGGGCAACATTCTGGTAGCGGGCAATTTCGTGGCAGCGCCTGATTTCGATCCTGGTCCAGGTAACACATCCTTTAACACAGGTGACTTCCAAGTAAGCGCAGGTTATGTGGCCAAGTACACAAGCCTCGGCGACTTTGTTTGGGCGAAAGGATGGTACTCTGCTCAAGGATCGAACGCCTGCGGCGGGCTGGCGATCGATGCGGAAGACAACATCTATGCAGTGGGGAACTTTAACGGGATTCAGGATTTCGATGCCGGCGGCGGTATCTCCAGTCTTATCGCGGATGGAACCTACGCCGGCTTTCTCCTGAAACTGGCAACCAACGGCGCACTCGTTTGGGCCAAAGAAGTGGGTCAGCGCAACGCTCCCCCAATGTCGGCAAGGTGCAATGCGATCGAATGGACCGGGAATTCCACATTACTGGTGGCCGGTTCCGTGGACGGAAGCGGCGTCGATGTGGACCCTGGCCCAGCGGCTGATTCGGTTTGGACCACGCCACCGGGTCCCACGGCTTTCATCTTGGAACTGGACACGGCTGCCAACCTGCAGACGCGCCATCTTTTCGATGGAAGCGGAAGTGCAGGATTCAATGATCTCAGACTGAATGCTGCTGGAGAGATCGCAGGTGCGGGTCTGTTGTTCCCGAACGCGGTGGATATGGACCCCAGCTCTTCAGTGGATTCACTCTACGCGCCACTGAGCAGTTATTGGGGGGCCTTTGTTGTAAAATTCGGTACGAGCCCACTCGCACTGCCAACAGAACAGGAAAATGAGCAGGTCCGTGTCTTCCCCAATCCGGGGGCGAACGGATTTACTGTTGTTGGCTTTGGGCAGGACGGTCACCTGCTATTACTTGTCGATGGCATGGGACGAGAAGTCCTCCGCGCTCAAAGGACCGGCGATCGAACGACCATCGATTGCTCGGCACTCGCACCGGGACTTTTCGTTTATCGCCTACTTGACCGATCGGGAGCCGTGACGAATAGCGGGAAGTGGATCAAGGAATAGTCCAGTCAACAACGTCCTCCACACTGCGGTCGTGCCCCAAGTGGATCACCTCGGTGCCGGTAGCCTGGATGAACCGCCGCATGATGTTGATGGCGGCATCAAGCCCATCGAACAAACTACCGGCGGTAACAACGCGGATCTTGTTCTTGGGGACGTAGGGCGGGGCGGAGACGAAGGACATGAGGCGAAAGTACCGACGGGCAGCGGTTGCGAAGAGGTCAACGTCTTGGAGGCATATCTTCAGGCCATGCTGCGCGCAAACATCCTCGCTCTCTTCACGGTTCTTGCCATTTGTTCTCAAGCCCAGACTTGGTGTCCGCCGGGTGCCGAGTGGCTATTCAATTTCTATTCGCAGCAGGCCACGGGCGTGCGGCGCGCTTGGTACAGCGGCGATACACTGGTCGGCGGCCTTCCCTGCCAGCGCATCGACCAGACGATCATCGCCTATGAGCCCATTCCGCCGTTCGGTTCGGCTTTCATCCAGCAGGATCAGCCCATCATCACGCACGGGCAGGGAGACCTGCTCCGCATCTGGGATCAGGCGAACAATGTCTTTGACACATTGGCGTGGTTCAGCGCAGTGCCCGGTGACCGATGGAATGTTCCGCACTATGAATTCTCAGGTGCGTGCTATTTCGAAGTGCTCGATACAGGGACCAGAGTGGTCGCCGGGATCCCTCTGCGATTCCTGGTGGTGGAGGAACCCATTGTCATGGGTTTCGTGGATACGCTGTTCGAGCGGATCGGCTTTGAGCGCTTCTACGTCCGGCCGATCGAGACCATGCTGATCGATCTCACCACGACCGGTCTCGTCTGTTACCGGGACGATGTGCTTGGTCAGGTCGATGGGGGATGGCCATGGCATCCGTGCGACTTCTCCCTTTCGTTGGAAGAAGAAAGCGCACAGCGCGCCCAACCGTTCCCGAACCCCGGCAGCGATCACTTCACCATTTCCCTTGCACCTGGCGTGCACACTATCGCGCTCTTCGATGCCACTGGACGCGAGGTTCTTCGAAGGCCGATCAACAGTGAACGAACGGCCGTTGATTGCTCGGCACTCGAACCGGGGCTTTTCGCCTATCGCCTGCTGGATCGATCCGGAACAACGGTAGATTCTGGCAAGTGGATCAAGGAGTAACGATCCGGATCTTGTGCTTTGGGGTGTAGGGAGGGGCTTGGACGAAGGACATGCTGCGAAGCTATCGGTCCACGAGCCATGGCCGTAGCTGCTGGAAAAGGGCCCAAGGTGCCGTACTTCGTGCGACCAGCCAAGCCTCGACCAAAACTCCAACCGCCATGCGAGCCAACATTCTTCTTGCTGCCGCCCTTCTCCACCTGGCCACACACGCCCAACTCACCAACGGTTGTTTCACCATCGGGGGTCCAGAGTACGAACTGGCGCGTGCGGTTGTGCAGACCACCGATGGCGGTTACGCCTTTGCCGGGCTCACCTATTCCTTCTCCAGTGGCCCAACGGTAGAGTGCATGTATGTGGTGAAGACGGATGCCTACAGTGCGGTGCTGTGGAACATGGGCTACGAAGCCACGGCATCGATCATTGGCGTTGCATACGACATGATCCAGACCAACGATGGGGGTTATGCGATCTGTGGGGTGAGCGAGGACATTATCATGGGCTTGATGAAACTCGACGCCAATGGCGCGGTCGTTTGGAGCAAGCAATACGATACGTCGCCGGACGGGGTGGATGATCTGTATGCGGTGGTGCAAACACCCGACGGCGGATATTTGCTGGCCGGATCAGGCGGGGCTGCTGGTTCGTTGCAAACGATAGCCGTAGTGATCAAGACCGATGCGAACGGCACGATCGAATGGAGTAAGGGATACGAAAGCGGCTTCGCCTTGGATGAAACCTACGACGTGGTGGTGGTGCCCGCTGGCGGTTACGCCATGTGCGGCTGGCACACTGGCGGGACGGTGCCCGGCATGCGCGTCTGGCGCCTTGACGATCTCGGTGCGGTGCTGTGGGCGAAGAGCTATGGCGCCGGGTTCGAAATAGCTCACGCCATTGCCGCAACGCCGGACAGTGGCTTCGTGGTGGCTGGCCGCACGCGCACCTACGGGTTTTCAAGCGTGGCCGATCTACAGGACGATGGCTTCGTGGTGAAACTGGACCAGGATGGCTTGTTGGAATGGGGCCGGGCCTACGGTGACAGCACGCTCTCCGAGGAATTCCTTGGAGTGGTACCCACGAGCGATGGCGGATATGCCATGGCCGGTCAGGCCGCCGTACCCCCACTGGGTGTCGGTGCGCCCCGCATCTATGTGGCCAAGTGCGATGCGAACGGCGACCTGCTCTGGTCGCAGAAACTCAATGCCGTGACCCACACCGGTATTGCTTACGACATCATCGAATGCACCGATGGTGGCCTGGCCCTGATCGCAGGCCTGGGCCCCGGTAACGTGGAGGTCAGCTTCATGAAGATGGAAGCGGACGGCACGATCTGCCCGGCCTGCGGTCCCGAACCGTATGGTTCCGATTCCGTCGCTGTGCTTACGCCGGTGGATCTCGCCTACACGGTCTATGATAGCGTCGCGACTTCCGCAGACTATACCGCCACGGTGTTCCCGGGTGGGGTGGCAACTATCGGATGTTTGGAAACGGGCATCGCGGAAGGCGCGGCGACGGGGAGCGTGTTGATGATCTCACCGAACCCGGCCACGGACCACTGCATCGTTTCACTGGGCAATGCGACCGGCATCGAAACGCTTGAGGTGGTGAGTTCACAAGGGACGGTGACCAAGTATATCCCGGTGAACGACCAAAGGCAGGTGGAACTGTCCATGGCCGGGTTTGCACAAGGTGTCTACTTGATCCGCGCTATCGGTTCGAGGCAGCAGCAACAAGCACGGTTGATGATCACGCGTTGATAGGGCGCAACCGCCAACGTTCATGCTCCAACTCTACACCGTTGCAGGTGGACTTCGGGGCAGCGATCCGCAAAGTTGCCGCGTCCATCGATCAACTTACCCTCATCCTCATGAACCGATCCTTGCTCCTCATCGTCATCGCGTTCATCACCATCACTTCACACGCCCAGGTCTGGTGCCCGCCGGGGGCGGACTGGACACACCTACTCCGATAGCTGGACAAGCGAGGGGTTTGCGAGATTCACGCACAGTGGCGATACGATCATTGATGGCGCAGACTGCCAGTTGATCCATCCGCACTGTGAGTATTGGTACTTCCCGTATGATACGCTGGTCCTGTTCGAGGCTGATCCGATCATCACCCTTATCGATGGCGACCTCGTGAGCATCCGAACCGCGATCGGATTCGACACGCTCTGCGATTTCGGAGCCGCACCGGGCGATCACTGGCTGATCACGCTCGAATATGGAAGCAATGGATGGTCCAACGTGATGATCACGGATACGGGTAGGACGGTGATCGACGGAGTCGAATTGAGGTATGTCGCGGCTGGAACTGCTATTGTAGGCTGGCCTGCCATTCCATAAGTCGGTAGCCTTCAACGGAGCCCTGTTCCCATTACCTGTTCCCTGACCACCTTGCCTATTGACATGTATATCGATAAGGGGGGATTTTTGTCCGACAGAAGGCGGTTCCAAGCCGATGAAAGCACATTCAATCCTCTCCGGGGCAAGTTGCGCCCTGCTGGCACTGACCGGTGTGCTCACTGGTTTTCAGGGGTTGGCACAGAAGCCGTTCGAACAGGAGTACCTCATCCGGTTCTCAACGACGGTTAGCCTCCTGCAGCAGAAGTTCATATACGAAGGTCTGCGTTCGCAGGATCCCGATGCGCTTGTCTGGATCAACCCGAACGAGCAGAACACGCTTGTTCGCGTCCACACACCATTGGACAAGAACCTGTTGCAGGCATCAGTGGATCCAAGCGGGCTGGTGATCGATTACCTCGGACCTGTGCATGGCGATCAACAGCAATTGAAGTCGGTCCTTGAAAGCAGCGAGCAGGAACTTCCGCAGTACAAGGACACCGGTGACCATGGGAACGACAACGCGCGCTATGAAACGGTGAAGAAGGCATGGATCGAAACGCATCCCGTGCAGTACGATCAATTGAACCAACCCCATTGATCGATGGGCGGAACACTACGATATGGCGCTCAACGGCTCGCAACGCTCGGATCGATAGTCTGCGCGGCTTTGCTGGCATGTCCCGTGTTCGCGCAACCTGCTAACGACAATCCTTGCGGTGCGGTAGTATTGACGCCCAACGTGAGTTGCAGCAATACCGCAGGCACCCTCGCTTCCGCGACACCAACGCCGTCGATCCCGGCTCCGGGTTGCGCGAACTACGCCGGCGGCGATGTCTGGTACCAGGTCACCGTTCCAGCTTCCGGCCAGATCACGCTGACAACGAGCCAACAGGGCGGCGGGATCAACACGGGTATGGCTTTCTACACCGCGCCCTCTTGTGCGGGACCGTTCGCTCTGGTCAGTTGCAACGACGACATCATCTTTTTCTTCAATCAGTATTCAAGACTGATCTACAATGGGGTTCCTGGTACCGTCATCTACGTGCGCGTGTGGCGTTATGGCAGTACCGGGGCCGGATCGTTCAATATCTGCGCGACCGCACCGCCACCACCACCCGCCAATAACGATCCCTGCGGTGCCATACCGATCGCGGTCGCTTCCAATTGCAACTACACGGCCGGAACCAATGTGAGCGCCACCAACAACAGCACCTATCCCGCACCGGGATGCGGCAATTTCGGCGGCGGATCACTGGATGTCTGGTACACGTTCACAGCACCCGCTTCCGGCAATGCGATCATCGAGACCACATCCGGCACGCTGACCGATGCGGCGATGGCGCTCTACTCCGCCAATGCATGCAATGGCACCTTCTCCCTGGTGCAGTGCGATGATGACAATGGTCCGGGCCTGATGCCTTTTCTGTCTTTCACCGGACTCACCCCTGGGGTTACGTACTACTTGCGCTTTTGGGGGTACGGTTCAGGTTCCGGTTCGTACAATATCTGTGTGCATGGTCCGGCAACGATCCCTGCCGGCCAGTGCGTGTATGTGCTGCAGTTGTTCGATTCCGGTAACAATGGCTGGGGATCCTCAAGCGTCAGTATCTCGATCAACGGTGGTCCCGCCACGACATACACCTGCACGGGCACAGGCGATATCTTCCTGATCGGGGTGAACATCGGCAACGTGATCGTGGTGCAATACACGAATACCGGCCCTACTCAAGCTCAGAACCGCTATACCCTTTCGCTGCTCACCGGGGGTGGGCAGATCTTCAACTCCGGTTCACCGCCAGCCGCTGGCGTGGCCTTCACGCAAACGGTGACCTGCACGCCGCCTCCTTCGCCCCAGAGCGATTGTGTGGGAGGGGCCACGGTGTGCGGCAGCCAATCCTTCAACAACAACTCCAGCGGCACGGGTAATGTGGCGGACCTCAACCCATCCAACCAAGGTTGCCTCGCTTCGGCCGAACGCCAGGGTACATGGTACCGGTTCTCGCCTTCCAACGGCGGTACCATCGGCTTCACGATCGCTCCGACACTGACCACCACTGATTACGATTTCGCCGTGTGGGGACCGATGAGCGGTGTGCAATGCCCGCCCTCGGCCACTCCGTTGCGTTGCTCCTACTCAGGTCTCACAGGAAATACGGGTGTAGGCAATGGAGCGGCGGACGCGAGCGAAGGAGCAGGCGGCGACAAATGGGTGAGCATCTTCCCTGCGATCGTCGGGCAGGTCTACATCCTCTACATCGACAACTTCAGCATCAATGGGCAATCCTTCGCGCTAAGCTGGCAGTTGGGTGGTGGCGCTTCGCTGAACTGCACCGTGCTGCCTATCGTGCTCACCTCCTTCACTGCCGATGCCACTGAACATGATATCGATCTGCATTGGGCTACCGCAACGGAAGAGGACAACGATCGCTTCGAGATCGAACGATCAACCGATGGCGGTGACTTCAAATTGATCGGCAGTGTTGACGGTGCTGGCAACAGCTTGCACGAGACGCGATACATTTTTACTGATCAGGAACCGGCCAACGGGCTCAACTACTATCGCTTGAAACAAGTGGACCTCGACGGGCACTTCGAGTATTCGCCTGTGGCCACGGCCTTCCATCGCGGCGACAAGGGATCGCTGCTGTTGGTACCCAATCCGGGATCCACTTCGGTACGTGTCCTTCTTCCACATGGTGTTCAAGGCAGTTCGTTGGTGGTCACGGACGCTACCGGTCGCGAATTGCGCAACTCTTCCGTGAGCGGCGACGAGCTGCTCTTGGATGCTTCGGCTTTTCCGCTGGGCCTCTATTCGTTCCGTGTCCTGTCGATCGCTGGAGAACAACTCGCGCAAGGCACTTGGGTGAAGCAGTGAACGTATCCACTGCGGTACCGACCGGATCGACTCCTTGATCGGTGCATTGGCGTTACCCTCCCTGCAAGATCGGTGGATGTTGAATGGTTGGTTGATGTTTTCCTGCGGAGACAACCCATCGCCACTTGTTCCGTATTCTGTTAAAGATCACTTTTGGACGGATGTTCCCGGTTATCCTATCAACAAGATCTGTTCGTTCAGCAATGTGGTTCGCTGTGCTTCCACTTCTTGGAAGCATCTTTTCATTGCCTTTGGTCGCGCAGAAGCTGATGGAAGAGGATCAGTTGATCCGCTTCGATCAAGTGATGAACGGAACACAGGAAAAGTTCATCCACGAGGCCTTGCGTTCCCAGGAGCCTGATATGGGTATCTGGGTGGATCGGCCCAACAAGCAAGTGAAACTACGGACGCATGTAGTATTGGATCGCTCCGCATTGGAGAACATCTGGACACCTGCGGGTCTTGTGATCGTTCACATGGGCCCGATCGGAGCATCGCACGGGATCGAACGCGCTGGAACCGCTCCTATGGCAGGGTTTCCATTGTTCATCGATACAGGTGATCCGCAGGGTGATGCGGCCCGATATGATTCCGCCAAAGCCACCTGGATCCAAGGGCATCCAAAGGAATACGAGGTTCTTACGCGATCCCAGCAACCGGAATGATCGCGACGCTCACGCCAGCCAGCATCCTTCGGGCCTTCAGATCGCGATCGACGATGCTGCTCCTGACCCTCGGGTTGTTCGCGCGCGTTGCGTTCGCACAGCCCGGCAACGACAACCCGTGCGGTGCCGAAGTGATCACTCCCAACGCAAGTTGTGTCTATGCGACCTGGAGCAATGTGGCCGCCACGGCCACTGCGGGCGTGCCAGCCCCAGCCTGTGCGAACTATGTCGGCGGTGACGTATGGTTCCAGCTCATTGTGCCTCCTGGCGGATCGGTGATCGTGAACACCGACGTGGTCGGCGGTAGCGCGCTGACGGATGGGGGTATGGCGTTCTACACAGCCGCAAGCTGCGCTGGACCGTTCACGCTCGCGGGTTGTGATGACGATACAGGTCCGGGGTTGATGTCGCAGTTGAGCTTCACAGGCGCGGTGGGAAGCACGCTTTGGATACGCGTTTGGGAGTATGGCAATGATGCGTTCGGTGCCTTCAACATCTGTGCGACCCAGCCCCCGCCACCGGCCGCCAACAATGACCCGTGCGCGTTTGTGCCCCTCACGACGAACAGCACCTGCGTGAATACCCTCGGATCGAACATTTCGGCAACCGCTACAGCAGGCATTCCCGCCCCGGCATGTGCCAATTATGCTGGTGGCGACGTTTGGTTCCGCGTGGTGGTACCCGCTGGTGGAACCGTGACCGTGACCACGGATGTGGCCGGCGGAAGCCCGCTCACCGACTCCGGCCTCGCGTTCTATACCGCTGCGAGTTGCGCTGGTCCGTTCACCCTGGTCTCATGCGACGACGATAGCGGACCCGGATTGATGTCGGCGCTCACCTATACCGGCACAGCCGGAACCGTTCTCTGGGTGCGTGTCTGGGAATACGGCAACGACACCTTCGGTGCGTTCAACATTTGCGCAATCGCACCCGGTGCACCGCCACCTCCGCCTACCAACAACGATCCGTGTGGTGCGCTTACCGTCACCGTTGCCAGCACCTGTTCATACAGCACATACACCAACGTGGGCGCTACCAACTCCACCACCACACCGCTACCTGCCTGCGGTGCGTTCGGTACCGGTTCACTGGATGTATGGTTCCGCTTCGTTGCCCCTGCATCCGGAGTGGCGATCATCGAAACACAAGCGGGCAGCATGACCGATGCGGCCATGGCCCTCTACACTGCCACCGCCTGCAATGGCACGTTCTCGCTTGTAAGTTGCGACGATGATTCCGGGCCGGGCCTGATGCCTTTCCTATCCTTCACCAATCTCACGCCCGGTGCCACCTACTACTTGCGTGTTTGGGGTTTCGGTGCTGGCAGCGGAACCTTTGGCCTTTGCCTGCATGGTCCAACTTCGCTGCCTGCCGGACAATGTGTTTGGGCGCTTCAACTCTTTGACAGCTTCGGCGATGGCTGGGGCGGATCGACTGTCGGTGTATCCATCAACGGTGGCCCGTTCACGAATTACACCGTCACGGGCTCTTATGATATTTTCCTTCTTGGTGTGACCACCGGCCAGGTGATCGTGGTGCAATACAATGCCACTGGGCCGGGCCAGGCGGAGAACCGTTTCAGGCTCACCTTCCTTTCCAGCGGCACGACCATCTATGATTCGGGCACTCCACCGAATCCGGGAGTTGACTATGCGCAGACGGTCAGTTGCAGTCCACCTCCGGCGCCACCGAACGATTGCATCGGTGGTATCACCGTTTGCAACGGCCAGGCCTTCAACAACAATTCCAACAACACCGGCAACGTGGCGGACCTGAACGCCGGTAATGAAGGCTGTCTCTCCTCCGCCGAGCGCCAAGGCACATGGTATTTCTTCTCCCCATCAGCGAGCGGCATCATCGGATTCACCATCGCACCGGTAGTTCCCACGGATTACGACTTTGCGCTCTGGGGCCCGATGGCCACTATCGGCTGTCCGCCAGCCGCCGCGCCACTGCGCTGCTCCTATTCCGCATTGTACGCCAACACCGGTCTGGGCAACGGTGCTGTGGACCAGTCTGAGGGCGCCGGTGGCGACGCGTGGGTGCAAACGATCAATGTCATCGCAGGCCAGAAGTACATCCTGTACATCGACAATTTCTCCAGCAACGGCCAAGCCTTCAATCTGACATGGCAACTCACCAATGGCGCTTCGCTGAATTGCACGGTGCTGCCCATCGTGCTCACGTCCTTCACTGCTGAAGCGCGCGATGAGGTGATCGATCTGCATTGGACCACATCGTCGGAACAGGACAATGATCGGTTCGAGATCGAACGTTCCGGCGATGGGGTCCTATTCCAACCCATTGGCACGGTGGATGGCGCTGGCAATAGTCTGCATGAACTGCACTATTCCTTCACCGATCGATCGCCGCTCAATGAGGTGAACTATTACCGGTTGAAGCAGGTGGATCTCGATGGCCAATATGAATTCTCCTCGATCGTCACTGCGATGCATCGCGGCACAGACGCATCATTGCTGCTGCTGCCCAATCCCGGATGGGACCAGGTGCGGGTCGTGGTGCCGCGCTACATGGTCGAAGGCCAGCTTGTTGTGGCGGAAGCTGCTGGACGCGAAACACGAAGGGTCGCGATCACCGCGGGTGAACTTCTGTTCGATGCTTCAGCATTGCCGACCGGTGTGTATTCGTTCCGGTTGATCTCCAAGGCGGGCGGGCAACTTGCCCAAGGCACGTGGATCAAGAAGTGATACCCTGACGGTATCGACGGGCGATCAGGCAAGTTCCGTTTCGGAATGCGGGTAGCGCACCTTCCCGTAATGCTTCATGTCCAGGTCGTGGATGATGCCGTCGGCCAAGCCCACCTTTGGAACGAAGATCTCCTCGATGTTCGCGTGGACCATGATGTGCAGGAAAATATCCGCCGCCGGGATCACTGCTTCCGCGCCTTCAGCCCTTTCCTCTCTTCAGCGCCTTCGTGGCGTTCAGTTCCGTCACCACCTTTTTGCCTGTTCGAGCTTCCAGTTCCAAGCGCGCCACCTTGGCAACGTTGCCCCCTTGCCGTGCCACTTCCTTGCTATCATCGAACGTTTCAGGATCGGTGGCCTGTGAAATATCCTTGGTGGATGCTTCGGCCAACATGTTCAGGATGAGTTCCGTGTTGGTCATGTTGTCCCGCAGGTTTTCCTTCTTCAACCCTTTCAACACCTTGTACTCCTTGGTGGTCTGCCTGCCCAAGCCTTCGTGATGATATCCGTAAGCGTGGCGAACTGAACTCCTTCCTTCATCCCCAACCGCTTCCATTCATCCGTCAACTCCTTGCGCACCTCGATGCTCTTGAGCCGTTGGTTGATCCAGTTCTCGGAATAGCCCATGCGCAGGTACTGCTCCAAGGCCCGGTCGATCGTGAGTTCCGGGTCTTGCATTTCGTCCAGCCGCTCGCTGGCGACTTGGGCCAGCCACAATTTGAACGGTTCAGCTTTGGGCGAAGGGATCGACTGGATCAGACGGAAAAGTTGCTCGGTGTCTGCCACGTCGGTCACACGTTGTTTGCCATCTTCGGCAGGAAGTTTCAACTGTCCGATTTTATCGGACAGTTGACTTCCCTCCTTCAGGAGCTTGGTCTTGAGGTCGTTCCAATACTTCCGGGGGCGTTCGTTGCCGGTGAGCGCCGCGATCACGTCGATGATCGAGAAGAACCACTTCTCTTGATCCGCATCCCACACGGTGCGCACTTGTTTCTCCTCAAAGAGCTTGACGGCGTTCTGCTTGTCCATGGCGATCGCTGCTTGAACGTTGGACTATGCACCAACAGGCTGGTAGCCTGTTGGACTATAGCGCACCTTGCCGTACTGCTTCATGTACAGATCGTAGATGATGCCGTCCGCTAAGCCGACCTTGGGCACGAAGATCTCCTCGATGTTCGCATACTCCATGATGCGCAGGAAGATGTCAGCGGCGATGACCACAACGTCCGCGCGGTCGGGGCGGAGGCGCAGGATCTTCACGCGGTCCTCGAAGCTGTAGCTCGCGATGCGTTCGCGTTGCTGATGGATCTCCATCACGGCGAGCGGTTCGCCGAAAGGCTTGCCCGCTTCCTTGAAGATGCGGTTGATGTTCCCGCCCGTTCCGATGGCCAGCAACTCGCCGTGTTCTTCGCGTAGTTCGTTCAGGAAGGATTCCACATCGCTCCACGCCTGCGGCTCGACTTTCCCCGCAAGCGTACGTACGGTACCGACTTTGAAGCTCGCGCTCTTCACACGCTTGCCCTTCTCCAGCCAGGTAAGCTCGGTGCTGCCGCCGCCCACGTCGATGTAGAGGTAGTTGCGGTCCTTCAGCAGGTCCTGCGTCCAGAAGGT
>JANMKC010000333.1:0-1598 GCA_031371785.1 Flavobacteriales bacterium
TACACCACGCCGAGGTCACAGCCGAACCCATTGCCCACGTTCATTCCGGGAGTTGCCAAGCCGTAGAGCCCGGAAGCATCATGCACAACGGCGCGCGCCGTATCGATCACGGTGTAGTCGAGCGCATCGAATCCGATGCCAGCACCAGCATGCGCGATGAGGTACTTCGCCGTGATGCCCGCACTGAACAGCGAGAAGTCGTGCGCTACGAGAAGATGCGACCAGCTGAGGCCGAACTCTGTCCATGCAGCGCCCACCACGCGGAGGTTGTTGTCCTGGTAGCGGATCCCATGCTGCGGTCGATAGGTGAGCCCGTTGAATGCAAAGCGCGCGAACTCGTTCCCGATACCGGTGAGGCTCACGCATGCGCGGGTGCTCGCATGCGCACCGATGCTGCCACGGCCTAGGCTGAGCGCCACGGCCGGTCCAGCGATCCGCGCGTGTACGAAGGCATGCCGGCCACCACCGGCCAGTGATTCATTGAACACGAACAGATCGTTGGCGGAAGTGTGCATGCTCTCGCGCATCTCGCCGAGCAAGGTGCGGCTCTTGCCGGTCACGTAAACGTGGTCGTTCCACGCGAAGACATCGGCGCCGATGATGTTGATGTCCATCCACGGCCATTGCGTGACCAAGCGGGCCGGGTTCAGCGGAAGCGCATCCGTACCCGCGTAATTACTATGGGCGATGCCGAACTGCTCCTGCGCGTGCGTTGCGCACACGATGAAAAGGGATAACCCGATGGAGAGCGGGCGGCACATGAAGGCGTTCGTACGAGGAGAACGCCGGGATGTTCCTTCAAGGTGTTGCCGCAGTGTCCACAACCGCGCGCGCCACACTGTCCACACCCGCCTCGATCACTTCCACGGAATAAAGGACCGGTGTGAAGGGAGGCACGATGCCCGACGAGGAACCCTCCGCGCCGAAGGCCAGATCGGAGGGAATGATGAACTGGCCCCTGCCGCCTTTGGGTAACAGATGCACGGCCACTTCGAGGCCCTTGATCACCTGGCCGGGATCGCCAAGACGGAACGTGAGCGGCTGACCGGCGCGACCCGTGTCGTCAAAGAGGGCACCGCTATCAAGGAAGTGCGCAGCGTAACTGATCGTTGCCACTTCACCTGATCGCACCGGCGCGCCCTTTGGATTCGCGGGATCCAAGGCGTACCGCACGCCCATGTATTCCTTCCACACGATGGGTGAACCGGTGAGGTAGCGATCAAGGATGCTCGCCTCATCGCTGGCGGTGCGGGCCATCAACTGTTGTTGAACGATCCTGCGGCTATCCTGGGGGGATCGCAGTTCGCGCAGCGAGAACTCCACCGCGACCCAAGCGGTATCGATACCGGCAGGCTTGGACGCACCCAAGTCATGCCATGGTGCCCGATCACCGCGGATGACCAGGCCAATGCTGACACCTGCGCGCATTTGTGCGAGCGCTCGCACACCAAGAGCGAAAACGCTGTCGGTTCCCGGATACCAACGCTCGGTGCTGAACAGCGATCCCGGCTGATCTCCGAAACGTGCTACACGGATGCGCAACAGGGCACTGTCGCTGTCGGTGCGGATGCGTTCGCCTTCCCCCAACGCATAGAGCT
>JANMKC010000334.1:0-19236 GCA_031371785.1 Flavobacteriales bacterium
TTCGGCGGACCTCTGCGCTCTTGGCGCCCCGATGTACATCGGGGCTGCGTTTGAATTTGAACCACGTCGAATGTGACACATTGCAAACAGCTTCTTAGCCTCAGCAATGTAGAGAAGCCCCACTACCCCGCAAGGGCAAGTTTTTCACGATCGGCTCTGTTGTGGGTCCACGATCTACTTTCGACGGCGGCAGACGAAACCACCAAAACAGGAACCCCCACTTTCGGGGGATACGATCATGCGCATTACGGAGGATATGATCAAGGCGGCCCACAAGGCCCACAAGCAGGACACCGGCGGCAACTGGCAAGACTATTTCGGAGTGCTCTACCTGGAGCAGTTCCACAAAGTGCCACAGGCGCAAGGCATCAAGCAGGTGGCCATGAGCCGCAATGCGTTCGGCATTGATGGCTTTCACTATGACGACCAGAAGGGGTACCTGTATCTCTTCCAGTTCAAGTGGACAAAGGATCACGATCAGTTCAAGGAGAGCGTGCGCCAATTGGTGGACCACGGTGTGGCACAGGCCTTCGGCGCGGAGGGTGTGGAACGCGAACGCGATCCGTTGCTCGATCGCTTGCGCAGCAACCTGCGCACGGACGGTGAGGACGTGCAACAGATCTTCTTCCACTTCATATTCCTGGGCGAACCCGAGAAAGCGGAGAACAGCAATGTGCTTACCGCCTTGGGCGAAGACCTCAGCGGCAAGAAGCACCTGATGGACGCCTGCATCGGCCGCGATGTGTCGCTCACCATCGAGTACCGCTCCGTTACCGGCAAACGCTCGCACGCGGAAACCACCCGCACGCACGACTACGACCTGAACATTACGGATGGCATCGACGCCACCGGGCCTGACGGACAGCACATGCTCATCGGCATGGGCCGCCTCTATGACCTTTATAGTATGTACCGCCAGATGGGCGCGCGCTTCTTCGAACGCAACATCCGTTTCAGCCTGCCCGATGATGGATCGGTGAACCGTGTGCTGCTGCGCGCGTTCCGCGACATCGCTATCGACAAGCGCACAGATGCCGCCAGCTTCGCATTCAACCACAACGGCGTTACGTTCAGCGCGCAGAAGGTGGAGGACGTGGATGGCAAGCACCGCATCAGTGAGCCGCGCTTGTTGAACGGCGCGCAAACGATCACCACGCTCGCAGGCTTCATCGAGAAGAACAGTGATCGCGCCGACATCGAGACGATCAAGGACCGCCTGCGCAAGATCCAGGTGATCTGCAAGATCATCACCAACGCCGACGATGCGTTCATCACCTCCGTTACCATCAACAATAACCGCCAGAACCCGGTGGCCCCGTGGAACCTTCGCGCGAACGACCGCATCCAGTTGGAACTGAGCGATTATTTCAAGGATCGTCTCGGCATCTTCTACGAGCGGCAGGAGCGCGCCTTCGATTCGCTCACCGAAGAGGAGCGCGAAGAACAGGGTATCGCCGGATCGCGCGCGGTGGAAATGCGCAAGCTCGCGCAGACCTTCCTCGCTGCGGACGGTGATCTCACCGGCATGCGTTCCATGCACAAGGTCTTCGAGGACGATAAACCGTACGACCAATTGTTCAATGCGCGCAGGTTGCAGGCCGATCCCCGACATATCCTGCTGTGCTACAAGATCCAACTGCGGTTGCCCGCGATCATGCGCTCGCTCATCGAACGCGGCACGAACAAGTATGATTTCGTGAAGCGCGGCCGCCATCTCTTGTGGGCCTTGCTCTGCCAGGGCGTGCTCAACGATCCCGAACTGGAGAACATCGCCCAACGCTATGGCCAGGACGTAACGATGAGCACCAACTTCGCTGCATACCTCAGCAAGATCGCGGCGAACCAGTGCCGGATGATCCTCGGCGATCTCTCCGAGCGAAAGGAAAATGCGGAGGCCATCGCACGCGGCGATTACAACTTCATGCGCTCGAAGAACTCCTTCGATCACTGCATGGACATCGCCGGCAAGTGGTACAAGTGGGAGAAGGTGCGGTTGCAGGGTTGAGGAGTGTTGATCGCAACGCGCTGAGGGAGTGTTGTGTGTCCGTGCGGATCCGCGTTCACACCGCGCTCGCCATTAGACCTCTTTCACAATAGCTGAAGGAGCAACGGGATGGACACGGATGAACATGGATACGGAATTCATGGATCAGCCAGACCCCATGCCTCATGGGCATTCATCCGTGTCCATCATTGTTCATTCTTGGTTCAAGAGAACTCATCCACCGAAGGCGGACCGAACGATGAAGGCGGCAGCGCCGCCGTTACATTCGCCCGTCCATCGCACTACTTCACGCTGGCGAAAGAGATGATCGCGAATTCCGAACCCGTTTCCCTCGACTTCGGCTTGCTCGCCTTGCGCGTGACCGCAGGTGGCACCGTGCTCTGGCAGCATGGTTGGCCCAAACTCGCGCACTTCACCGACAAGATGGACCACTTCGGTGATCCCCTCGGCCTAGGTCCCACGTTCTCGCTCGGCCTCATCGTGTTCGCCGAAACGGTCTGTGCCGTGCTCGTCATGCTGGGCTTGTGGACGCGCTTGAGCACCGTGCCGCTGATCATCGGCATGGGCGTGGCGGCCTTCGTCGCCAACGGGGCCCAGCCCTTCGCCGACAAGGAGCTCGCCGTGTGCTACATGGCCGCGTTCACCGCCATCTTCTTCGCGGGCAGTGGCCGTTTCAGCCTGGACCGACTGAGCTTCAAGTAGTCTTGCATCAAATGCTCAACGCGGAGACGCAGAGATGGAGAGGGCACGCAGAGAGTGATCTTCCTGTATCCACCAATTGGTCGCTGAGGGGATCCCGCGAAGCGGGATCCCCTGCGCTGAGTATCTCGGATCGTCGCATTCCCCTCGGCGAACTCCGCGTCTTTGCGCCTCTGCGTTCATCTGTTGTGTTGCCCCATTCCGCAAACAGCCACTAAGGCGCACCCGTGGCCGGCTCGAACCACGTCCGAATCCTCGATCCGCTGCGCGGCGTCGCGGCGCTGATGGTGGTGGTGTTCCACTACAGCGGTTCCATCCTGCCGAGCATCACGCCGAACGCGCTCACCGATCCCTTGAAGTTCGGCAAGCTCGGCGTGCAGGTCTTCTTCGTGATCTCCGGCTTCATCATCCCCTACGCGATGGTGCGGAGCAATTACACTTGGCGGGGCTTTCCGCTCTTCATCGCACGGCGCTTCGTGCGCATCTGCCCTCCATCATATCTCGCGATGATCGCTGTGATCCTTTACCAGCTCGTCGCGCTCGCCACGCTGGGCCGCCCCGTGAACGGTTCTGTTTGGCCGGGCCTGGGGTTGATGCCGGTGTTCGCCAACCTTACCTACACGGTCGAGTATTTCCACACGGCCTACTACAACTTCGTTTTCTGGACGCTCGCCGTCGAGTTCCAGTTCTACATCCTCATCGCGCTGATGTTGCCTTTGCTGCTCGACATACGCAAGCAATGGTTGACGGTGCTGCTGCTCACGCTCACATTGCTGCCCGGTTTCATCGATCACTTCTCCTACTTCCGGTACGCGAGCTTCTTCGTGCTCGGCATCGCCGCCTTCCTGTTGCGCGAAAAGCGCATCGGCCAGCCCGCCTTCATCGCCTTGGTGGTGTTCGCGTCCGCAGCGGCCATCGCGCAGCGCGGACTTCCGCCCTTCGTCGCGTCCTTCCTTACCATGGCGGTTATCCTCTCCAACGTTCGCTGGGACTGGTCGCCCACGAATTGGCTGGGCCGCATCTCTTACAGCCTCTATATCATCCATGTGCCGGTAGCCTATTGGTCGGAAACGATCATGAAGCGGGTGATCAACGCGCCGCAACACGAATGGCAGCGACTTGCGCTACTTGTATTCTACACGTCCATGTCCCTGCTCGCCGCGCACCTTTTCTATCGCTTCGCGGAGATGCCTTGCCTCGAATGGTCGAAGCGGATCGGGAAGAAGAAGCGGCCTGTGGGGGCAGCCCCGGCGTTGTGACCAAGGGCGATCTTCATTCGCGGTACCGGTACTGAAGGATCTTCGCCCCGTATCTCTACTCAGGATCGGGGCATTACCGAAGATCGATCGGACAGTGATCGGTTGTCCGTTGAGGTCGATGGCACCATTGAGCTTGCAGTCCACCCAATAATACTTGCCTTGCAGTTCGGTATAGCGATAGCGCGGACGATCGCGGCGGAAACGCCCCTATTGCTTCACCAGCCGCTTGGTCTCCAACACGACGCCGCCCCGGCGGAGGCTGCAGAAATAGATGCCCTTGGGCAAGGTGCCCAGCTCCGTCAGGAGTTTTGGTCCATCGTTGGTGAATGCGAAGGATCCAACTTCTTCGCCGAGCAGGTTGTGGAGGGTGATGCTGGTCGCACCGGTGGCTTCCACGGTGATCGCGTCGGAGAACGGGTCGGGGTAGATAACAGCACCGCCTGACAGGGGCTCCGATCCCGGAACCACCGTGGTGACCGCGACTTCGATATATCCATCCTCTCCATGCGGCGAATTCGGGTGGCACACATAGTGGTAACTGCCCGGATAGGCGATCACATAGTCGAAGGTGTTATAGGTGGAGTTGATCAAGCCGTACCACGTATCGGCCAAGGCTGGTATGTCGGTTTCGAGCACCGGGCCCACCACATGGTTGCCTGACACCCAGGTCCAGTGGATCGTGTCCCCAACGTTGGCATTGACCGTAATGGGCAAAAAGTGGCTCGTACCGTTCTGGCAGGTCACAATGTGTACCGTGGCATCAGCAGCAACGGTGAAGGCGGCGATCGAAGCGAGCGCGAAGAAATGCTTCATGGTTGATCGATATGTGATCGTACGAAGGTAGCCATCAGGTTGTCCGTGGCCTCGAACGGTCCCGACCCTCGCACATGGGTGTTCATGCCTCCTTTCACTGAAGCACTTTGTCATAGCATGGCTGTGGTAGCCGGGCAACTGCGCGCAGGGCAGGGGGGGACGTGCGAGGAGTGCGAAGCCATGCGTATTGACCAATGTGCAGGAACTGTGCATCTTCGCGGTCCTTTTTTGACGCAAGTGGCGATGATCCGTGAGTATTCCTTGATGCTGGCCTTGGCGTTCGCGTCGCGGTCCTTCATCTGCACCGCACAGCCTTGTGAGAACTGGTCGCTGTCGATAACGACGGATGTGAACCCCGGACAAACGAGTTGGCAGATACTGGACGCGGGAAGCTCGCAGATCATGGCCAGCGGCGGAGGCTATACGAACTACGGCACGCTCACCCTCGCGGTGTGCCTGCCGGCGAACGGCACGTACAACCTGGTGATGCACGACACCGGTGGCGATGGCATACCGGGCGGCGGCTGGGTACTGCGCGACGCGCAAGGCCGACGCGTCCTGGACAATGCGGGGAACGGTGGAAGCTTCACCACCTCATGCATACCCCCGGAACCGTTCTATAGCACGGTGGGCATCGACAAATTGCTGGACACGCGTTGCGATGTGGAGTCCTGGCTGATCTCCTCCGTGATCGTGTGCGCCGAGAATCCCTTGGTAAGCGCCCAATGGTTGGTAGGTGATCAGACGGACGATGGCTATCAGTTCTGGTTCTTCGATCCGGTGGGCCTGTATTCGCGCAAGATCTTCCGCAATCATGCCACCAGCGGTGGGCAGGGTCCTGTGGATGCGGTGCGGGCGTGCAAGTTGTCCTTGAACAGCATAACCACCGATCCCCTGCCCTTGGGCACCCTGCTGAACGTGCGTGTGCGCAGCCGGGTGAACGGATCCTATTCGCCTTGGGGCGCGGCCTGCCGTTTCCGCATGGATGCCGTGGCCGCGCAATGCCCGGCCACGCGTCTGGTGGATTATGCCGGACCGCTGCTCAGCTGTGGTGTGTTCGGCCGCCACGTGAACGGTACGGACCGGCTATACGCGCGACCGGTGGTGCGGGAGATCAACGGGGGCACACAGGTGGCGGATCATTACCAGTTCGAATTCAGCCTTCCGAGCGAGAACTATACACATGTGGCCACGAACACAAGCGCATGGGTTGTGCTCGCACCGTGGACGAGCAACCCGCTGCTCTGCGGTGCGGTGACCTACAATGTACGTGTGCGCGCGAGCTTCAATGGTGGCAACTCATGGTGTCCGTGGGGCAGTCCATGTACGGTGCAGGTGATCAACGATCCACCGTCGCCGTGCAATCCTGGTGGGGCGAACATTCAAGGGGATCTGTCGCGTGCAATGCTTTCGAGCGGCCAGGAGGTGATACACCTTTGGCCCAACCCCAACAACGGCGATCAGCTCTTCATCGCCATCGACGATCCGGGTGAAGAGGTCGGCACGGTCACGATCGAGATCACGGATGTGTTCGGCAAGCGGGTCATGAGCATAGCGGCAATGAATGCCTCGACCCAGCGGATCGCCTTGCAGCGCGCATTGGCCGATGGTCTTTATGTGGTGAGCATCACCACGACCGACAAGTCAGGACGGGCTGGCGAACGCATGTTCATCGAGCGGCTCGTCATCGCGAAGTGATCGCACCACCCGGCGGGGTCCTTCACTTCCGCGGAGCGTCGAATAGCGGCGGGAGCCTCATTGGCCAGCATCATCCACCCGCCCACATCACGATCGATCGTTCAAAAGTGCACGCACCGATCCATCACGAAGGATCGGATGCCGTCCACATTTGGCGCACACTGTTCATTGAGCGAATGAAGAAGAAAGACCGGAAGATCTTCGTGCTGGATACCTCGGTCATCCTGTACGACCACTCGGCCATCGAAAGCTTTCAGGAGCACGACGTGGCCATCCCCATACAAGTTCTGGAAGAACTCGATACGTTCAAGAAAGGAAATGACAGCATAAATTTCGAGGCGCGGGAATTCATCCGCCACTTGGACGGCATCGCCAAGAACGATCTGCTCACGGATTGGACGCCGCTGAACGGCTCCACCAAAGGCCAGTTCAAGGTGGTGGCCAAGCACGATCTCAATGGCGTGGATGCCACCAAGGTCTTCCAGGACGGCAAGGCCGATCACCAGATCCTGAACGCGGCGCTCACGCTGCAGCGGCAGAACAAGGACCGCAAAGTGGTGCTGGTAACCAAGGATGTCGCCCTGCGTCTCAAAGCGAAGAGCCTCAACATCAACGCGGAGGATTACCTCACTGGCAAGGTGCGCGACGTGCGCGACGCGATGTACAGTGGCCGCACAGTGAAAGACGATGTGGACGAGGCGCTCATCGACCGGCTGTTCGAGAAAGGGCACATGCCCATCGCCGAACTCGGCCTGGCCAAGCCGACCGGTAATCACTTTTTCATCCTCAAGCACAAGAAGAAGAGCATTTTGAGCAAGTACGATCCGCGCACGGACATGGTGAGCCGCGTGGAGAAGCACAGCATTTTCGGTATCAGCCCGAAGAACGCGGAACAGGCCTTGGCCATGGCCGCACTGATGGATCCGGAGATCAAGCTCGTCACCTTGCAAGGCGCGGCGGGCACTGGCAAAACATTGCTCGCACTGGCATGTGCATTGGAGCTGCGACGCGACTACCGCCAGATCTATGTGACCCGCCCTG
This sequence comes from Flavobacteriales bacterium, assembly GCA_031371785.1. GTDB lineage: Bacteria > Bacteroidota > Bacteroidia > Flavobacteriales_F > PHOS-HE28 > PHOS-HE28. The sequence goes on from JANMKC010000334.1 coordinate 7,516, forward strand.
TGGTGCCGCTCAGCAACAAGGACATCGGCTACCTGCCCGGCGACATCCAGAGCAAGCTCGATCCGTACATGCAACCTTTGTGGGACAATTTGAAACTGATCAAGGGCCAGTTCGAGAAGCACGACAGCACGCCGAAGCGCATCGATGAGATGCTGGAGAACGAGAAGATCGCCATCGCGCCGCTTGCCTACATCCGCGGCCGCAGCCTGAGCAACATCTTCTTCATCGTGGACGAGGCGCAGAACCTCACACCGCTGGAAGTGAAGACGGTGATCAGCCGCGCGGGTGAGAACACCAAGATCGTTTTCACCGGCGATGTTCACCAGATCGACACGCCCTACCTCGATGCGGAGAGCAATGGGCTCAGCTACCTCATCGACAAGGCGAAAGGCGATCCGCTCTTCGCACACATCACCTTGGAGAAAGGGGAGAGGAGCGCGCTGGCGAACTTGGCGAACGATCTTCTTTGAGCACGCGCGTGCGCGCGTTGTTGCTGGTTGTTGGTTGATGGTTGTTCGGCTTGCGACCATCCCGACCAACAATCAGCAACCAACAACGAATGAGGTACTTGTTCAACCTCTTCGCGCTGCTCTCACTGGCTGCCGCGATCTACCATGCCGTCGGCCTTTTCCAACATGTGAACGATCCTCCTCTCTGGCGCCATGCGCTTTTCATCGCGATCAACGGGTTCTGTGTGTTCGGTTTTCTTCAGCGACCACGTTGGTTCGTCTGGTTCTTCGCTGTGCTTGCGGCGCAACAGTGCATCAGCCATTGAGGTTCGCTCCTGAGGAAACTCGCGGAAGCCGGTGAGGTCCCATGGCTCGATCTCGGCGTTGTGATCTTCTCACTTGTCGCCCTCACTCTCCTGATCATGGACGCTCGTCATCGACCTCGTCGGCAGACCTGACCCTCGGACGGAGCGTATACTCTGCAGTGATCGGGATCAGAACAGCTCCGTCACTTCGGTGAATTCGAAGTCGAGCTTGAAGAAACTCTGGTAGTCCTTGCCGGTCTCGGCCATCTCCTCATCACCGGATTCGAAGTGCCAGTTGATCCGCACCTTCTGGCCGCGCTCGCTCACCGCGTTCAGTTTGTCGAAGATGTTGAAGAAGTGCTTGCTGCTGCTGGTATCCAAATAGTCCAGCTTCATGTTCACCATCGTTTCGGGCCGGGGCTGATTGAGGTATTCCTCCAACCAGCGGTACACGCGACCATAGAACACTTCACCATTGGCGGGCAGCGATCGCCCGGTGAACTCGATCATGCCGTGCTCCAGGTCCATGTCGATGCCCGGCGAGGTTTCCGTTCGATCGATATGCAGTCGTTTGGTGGCCATTCGCAGGGAGTGCCAAACTATCGGCACATGGTCCATGCATCATGGCGGAGCGCACCACGATGTGAACGATCAACGGTGAACGAGAAAGGCCCCGACATGTCGAGGCCCTTCTGCGTTCCTACCACACCAATGCTATTTCCGGTCGTGGTATTCGGTGAGGATCTCCTGGTCGCTGGGCAGGAGGATCTCGGTATCGTTCAATCGGCGCACCCAGTAGAGGTGTTTGCCGGTGCCGCTGCATGCGTAGGCGGTCATGCTCTCACCCGCGGCGAGCGCCTTGATGGGGAACGTGCGCCAACTACCATTGCTCTCCTGCATGGCCACTTTCAGTTCCACGGCCTCGTTGCAGGTGTTCTTCAGCTCGATCTGGTACACGCCGCTGTAATCGCGTTTGTACACTTCGGTGTAGGCCTCGCACTTCGGGCAGGTCTTGCCCCATGAACTGGATGCCTTCACCACGCAATCAGCGTAGTTCTGGTCCTGCGCCAGGGCGAACATGCCGAAGAATTGAACGAAAGCGAAGAGGGTGATCGCGCGCATTAGTTGCAGTGGTTGTTCGTTAGGATGATGCCGGCCTCGGCATTGCCCATCCTCTTGCTGGTCTTCCAGTCCTTGCAGGCGGCTTGTTGGTCGCCGAGGGATTTCTTCGTCCATCCCCGGTTGTTGTAAGCCTCCTCGTTCTTCGGGTCCATGCCGATCACGGTGTCGAAGTCGCGCAGGGCGAGATCGTATTTGCCGAGCTTGTTGTAAGCGCTGCCCCGGCTGATATAGGCCCATGTGTGATCGCTCTTGCGTTGGATCACCGAAGTGAAATCAACGATGGCCGCGTCGTACTCCTGTTGCAGGCTGTGGCAGAATCCGCGTTGCAAATAGGCATTCAGGTTCTCCGGATCTCGACCGAGCACTTGTGTGAACAGATCGATCGCCTTGGCATATCCGCCGCTGCGGTAGGCCTTTTCGCCGTCGTGGAAGATCCTCCCGGTCTCCTTGTCGGGCGTGGCTTGCGCCAGATCCTGTGCGCTGGCTGCTGAAAGTGCGGCCAGAAAGGCGATCGAACAGAGGGTCCGTAAGTACATCATGGCAGATGGGAACGCCGGTTCTAACGCTTGGGCCGCGTGTTGGTTTCGGCCAACCGCGTCAGTTGTTCGTTCTGTTTGTCATCCACGAGCTTCACGAGTAGTCCCTTGGCTTTTTCTCCAGTGGGATCGGAAGAAGGGAGTGGAAGGCTCATGCGGCCGGTCGGGCTGATGACACCTGTTTTGTGGATCTCCTTGTCGATGCACTTCGAGCGTTCGTCCTGGCATTGGAGCGTGAGCGTCTTTTCTTCCGCGTTGTAGGAACAGGTAGCGGCGTCGAGGAATTCGATGTACACCACATCCGTGCGATAGGGTTTGCCGGATGCGAGATAGTCCACCACCAGGCGCTGTCGCTTGTCGATCTGGAAATTGGCCGTGCCCGCGAAGTGTGTGTTCAGCGCGACGAGGTCGCTGCCCACGGAGGCTTGCAGCGCATCAGCTGAAGGGATGACGACGTCGTTGGATTGGCCAGTGGCGTTCAGCATGCACAGGAGCATGCAGGGGATCAGTATGTGTTTCATGATTCGGGAACTTTTGGTCGGTTGGAACGTACCGAAGGCCAAATAGTTCGGATCCATGGAAATCAAGAACAGATCGGTCGCTTTGCGAACGCTGATCATGGCTGGTGCCCTCGTACTGGGCATCGTGGCGGCAATGACCGCCAAAGGCCTGATCGCCTCCCTCGCATAGAGATGATCGCCCGGAACACTCTTCGAGCTTGCGCGATCGCCGGCGCACTGGCATCAGCCAGTGTGTCCGGCGTTCTCGCGCAGGGTGGCTTCACCATCAACGGTCGTGTGAAGGTGGACGGAGGTAGCCTGGATGACACGCGTCTTGTTGTATACAAGAACGGCGAAAAGCAGCGCACAGTGAACAACGGCCTCGGCAAGTTCTCGCTGGACCTGGACCTGAACAGCGACTACGTCCTATCCTTCGAGAAGGAAGGCTTCGTCACGAAGAAATTGTCATTCGACACGCACGCCCCTGCGGAGGCGATCACCAATGGCTTTACGCCGTTCGAGTTCGCGGTGAGCATTTTCAAACAGTATGACGACGTGAACACCGTGGTGTTCAACCAACCGGTCGGCATGATCCGTTATGACAAGATCTCGGATGATTTCGACTATGACACGGATTACACGAAGAGCATCCAGAGCGCGTTGGAGAAGACCCTGCAGGAAGTAGCTCAGAAACAGGCGCAGGAGAAAGAGAAGGATGCGGCCGAAGCGAAACGAAAAGAGGCAGAGGCCAAGGTGAAGGCGAAGGCTGAGGCCGACAAACAGAAGCAAGAAGCCGAAGCCAACAAGCTCGCGGCCAAGGATCAGGAGAAGAAGGACGCCGAGGCGAAGAAAGTGGAAGCCGCCGCGAAAAAGGCGGAACAGGATCGCCTCGCGGAAGAAGCGAAAAAGCCGAAGGAAAAACCAAAGCCCGAACCCAAGCCGGATCCACCGCCCGCACCGGTCGCCAAGGCCAGAGCCCCGAAGCCCAAGCCGGATCCGGTGAAGGCCCATCGCAACGTATTGCATGGCCAACCCCACCAGGACGCGGAGGCGCGCCGTTCGCAAGCGCCCAAGGAGGTATCCGATCCTTCGCCCGTGCGGCCTGCCACGGCGAACGAAATGAGCGAGGCGAGACCCAAGTTCGAGCCGAGCGAACCGTCGATCTCGCGGCATGAAGAACTCATCGTGGAAGCGAACCAAGTGATCACGTTGATCCGGTTGGACGATGGCCGCGCGAAGACCGAGTTCCGCAAAGTGGTACACAAGTATGGCTCTGTATTCTACTTCAAGGACGGCCAGAGCTGCACGAAGCTCATCTATGAGACCGAGGCGCTGGCGGACAACAAGTAGCACTTACCAGGAATACCCGGCCCCGAGCATGATGGCCCGGCCTCGAGCGCTATCGCTCACGAGCCCGATGATGTTCGGCGCACGCAGTTCGATCATGATCCCGGTTCCGATCAGTCGCGCAGCACCAAGTCCGGCCCGCCAACCACCGAAACCGCCGAACGAGACCTCCGCCCGGAACATGTTCCGGCGGTACGCATGGGTGGCGCTCACCACGGCGTGCGGCAGATAGCCGGGCAGGTTGCGAACGTCCATTTCCACCGCGTATGTCATGGCACCAGGCGCACCCGGATATGCCAGATGGGCGGATGATCTGGTTGGCAGTGGACGCAGAAAACCACCCGCCTCATAGCCCAGGCCCAGCGTGTCCTGCAAGCCGTTCTTGCCCATCAATGCGCCGTCCAGATCAAGCACGTCGTTCACGCGGATGCCTTCGTAGCGTATCGTGGTATCGCGCGGAACGCGTTGTGATCGTCCGTTCCAAGCGATGGCTCCGAGGTCCTCAACGGTGAACGAGAATTCCATCGCGTGCATACACAACTTGAACGACGTGTTCACCTGTGCACTGAGGGCCGCGCCTGCTCCCCGTGATCGCCAGTGGCCGATACCATCGTCCTCGCTGCGGGCATAGCTGCCATCCAGATCCAATCGCAGGTAACGGCCGTCCGTGGCGGTGAACAGATCAGCGCGGTCGATCCTGGCGGCGTTGATGTCCTGGCCGCTCACCAGATGCATCATGAAAAAGGATCGTGACTTCTTGTCCTCGAAACCGAACCCGAAACTCTGGTACCGGATCTTTTCAAAAGCGGAGGGCCCCAGTTCCGCTGTTGCGTTCTCGAAGTCGGCATTGCCGAAAAAGGTAACGTGGTACAGGTCGTCCGCATAGCGTATGCCCATCACATCGTGGTAGGCCACGGAAAGCCTTGGGCGCATCCGCCCATTGCCGAAGAGCCTATCGCCCCACGCGTACGAAAGGGTAGCTTCCAACGCATAACCTGCGCGGTTCGCATGCGCGGATGTGCTTTCCGAACGCTGTCGTGTCTCGCGGCTGATCTCTCCACCCTTCCAAAGCGCGATCAACAGATCATTGCGAAGCACATTGGAATCGTACATGCCTATGGCTTCCAGATGCAGGAAATGGCTGAACTTGTCCGTTGGTTCCAACGCCACCACAGTGCTATCAGGTAGTTGCGCCGGGAGCGATCCCACCATCGACCAACAACCAACAGCGAACAACCAACGTGGGCTACTCATCCCCGTTCACCATGTAGTTGCCATCGAGCGTCACCTGCACATCCAGTTTGTAGTCGCTGCGCAACTGCACATGTTCGGTCTGGCTCGCGGTGTTGAAGATCGCGCCGATCCGCAAGCGGCCGTCAGCGTAAAGGAGGTCCAGCTGTTCAGCAGTGATGTCGAAATGCACTTCGCTGTCGGTGGCGGAGGAAACCAGGCCGTTGACACCGAGCGAAGCCGGAGCGATGGTGCCTCCAGGCAGGAGCGAGGCGAGCGGATCGCCATGGCCGTTCACGATGTCGAGATGGATCGCTGCGGAGAAGGGAAAGCCGTTCGTTGCGAAGAAATGGAGCGTGCCGCTGCGGAAGGCATGTGCCTCCAACGTGCCCGGAAGCGTTACGGTGGTCGTTCGCGAAAGCGCGATGTCGGTGGCGATCAGGCGCAGCGGCACTTCCACTTCCAGATCAGCGGACAGCGTGCTTTCGTAGTAGAAGAAGTCGTTGCCGTTGCTCACATCGCCGAGCGGATCGATCGTCACGTCCATGGCGAAGGCGATGCCATCAGGCAGGTTCTCGATGAACTGGTCGATGTTGCTGTTCGCAGTGGTGAGCGTGTATGCGTTCAACGCGGACTGGAACGATCCACCGAGATCGATAGCGCGGTCCAGGTTGAGCGGTGAGGAAGTGATCGCGTGTTGGAGATCCACGACGGTGCCTGTGTTCGAATTGATGGCCCGGATGTAAGCGATGTTGGCGCGCGCGTCAACGCCCAGGCCATTGCGCACCTTCAGCCGGGCGGTCGCAACATCCACATCCAGCAGGCCACTGATGTTGTGGAAGAGATCCAGCCGGGTGGTGTCCGGTTCGATCGTGATCAGCCGTGTCCCGAAAAAACCGCGCGCGTACTGTGGAACGATCCCGCTATAGGAGACAAAGGCCTCCAAACTGTCCGCCGGTCCCATCATCACTGCCGTACCGTTCGGGTCGCTGGTATAGCTGAGGGAGGTGGCCAGCGTATTCACGTCGTTGTGCAGTGGGCCGCGCATGTCGAAGTCGTAACCGTCCAGCGGGTGTTGCTCGCTGAAATGCGATGGGTCCGCGGCCGATCCCGGTGGCGCGATGACCTGCAACGCGAGCGGCGTACCATTGAGCGTAGCGCCTGGCAGTTGGAAATTCCCGATGATGGACGTGCCGATCCGGTTCACCATTTCAAGCCCCACGTGTCCGGAACGCACGCGCAGTTCACGCAGGTCAAGGTCTTGCAGGTCGAACCGGGTAATGTCATTGGTGGCACTGAAGGTGACACCCGGTGTAACGGTGATGCTGAAGCCATCCAGTTTGTAGACGTAGCGGAAATTGGTGTCGGGTGCCGCGAGTATGGTATCGAGCTTCAGGGCGAAGAGCTGCGAACTGTACAACAGGGAAACGTTCCCGTTCGCGTCGGTGCTCAACAGGGAATCGGCGATCAGGTCCCCGATGCCCATCGTGGTGCGCACCAAAGGAACCACCAGGTCCACATCCCAGGAAGGCTTGGTCGGCTCCTTGCGGCAACCGCACAGCAGGATCGTGATGCTTAGCGCCACGGAACCGGCAACCAACGAGAGACTGCTGCGTTTTCCCATCCGGAGGCAAGGTAGATACGGTGTGGAATTTCCGTCACTACGACATGTGCAGACCTAATTTCGCCACGTGATAAGCAGGAGTTGAGCCATGTTGCGTGAGCGCCACATACTGGTGCCGTGGCTTGCGAGCGCGGTGTTGATGTACGGTCTTTCGTACGCTTGGCACGGCATCGCGCTGAACGACCTGCGTGAATTGAAAGTGCCGCATGCCTTGTATCTCGGTCTATCGGCGCTGGTCTATTTGATCCTGGGGCTGGGCATGACTTTCGGCATGCACCAAGCCATAGCACACCATTGGATCGGACTCAGGCAAGGCTTTCCGTTGAAAGGCATGTTGTTCGGGGCCGTGGTCGGGTTCGTGGTCTTCCTCATCGCCTTCATATTCGGCATGTCCTTCACCGATCATAAGATCATGCACGTGCTGGTGGATGTGCTTTGGCAGATGGCGGAGCAAGGTCTTGGCGGCCTGGTGGTGAGCTTCGGCATCATTTACGACCTGCACCAGGGTTTTCTGGAGAACGAACGGGCGAACTGATCACGCGCCGTACTTGTTCTTCCAGACATTCAGCAAATAGGCGGCGAACTCCTGTTCCTTTCTATTGTCGCCCGGTGCGTAGATCGTCTTACCGCTGATCGCTTCCGGCAGGAACTCCTGCTCGCTCGCATGGCCAGGTTGATCATGGCTGTACCGGTATTCCTTACCGTAGCCGAGCTCCTTCATCAGCTTCGTCGGCGCATTGCGCAAATGCAGTGGCACTGGCAGGTCGCCGCTCTCCTTCACTTCGGCCTGCGCCGCGTTTATCGCCATGTACGCACTGTTGCTCTTTGGTGAGCAAGCGAGATAGATCGCGCACTGTGAAAGGATGATGCGGCTCTCCGGCCAGCCGATCATTTGCGCGGCCTGCATGCTGGTGGTCGCCATCAGCAGTGCGTTCGGGTTGGCATTGCCGATGTCCTCGCTGGCCAGGATCACCATGCGGCGCGCGATGAAGATCGGGTCTTCACCACCCTCCACCATGCGGGCGAGCCAATACACCGCCGCGTTCGGATCGCTGCCACGCATGCTCTTGATGAAGGCGCTGATGATGTCGTAGTGCTGCTCGCCCTGCTTGTCGTACCGCGCTGCATTGCTCTGCACCACATGCATGACAAGCGCATCGGTGATGATCACGTCATCCGTGCCGATCGCTTTCACGCATAGTTCGAACGTGTTGAGCAGTCTACGCGCATCGCCGCCGCTGGCTCGCATGAGCGCATTGATCTCCTTGATCTCAATATGCTTCGTCTTCAATTCCTCATCCTCGCGCATCGCTCGTTGCAAGAGCCCGAGGAGTTGTTCCTCTTCCAGCGACTTCAGTGCATAGACCTGGCAGCGGGAGAGGAGCGCGCTGATCACCTCGAACGAAGGGTTCTCCGTGGTGGCACCGATGAGCGTGATCGTTCCCTTTTCCACCGCACCGAGCAATGAGTCCTGTTGTGCTTTGCTGAAGCGATGGATCTCGTCGATGAAGAGCACGGCGCTGCGCGAGAAGAGACCGGAACCGCCGGCCTGCTCGATCACTTCGCGCACGTCCTTCACCCCGCTGTTTATCGCGCTCAACGCATGGAAGGGCCGCTTCAAGCGATCAGCGATCAAGCGCGCGAGAGTTGTCTTCCCGACGCCCGGCGGTCCCCACAGGATCATGCTCGGCAGCATGCCGCTGGCGAGCGCTTTCCGCAGGATGCCTTCCGGCCCAACGAGATGCTCCTGTCCAACGACCTGATCGAGGTCGCGCGGCCGCATGCGTTCGGCGAGCGGGGCGTGGTCCATGGGCGCAAAGGAACGGCGCACTACACTTGTGGACCGAACCATGGCGCGCATCCTCATCCTCAACGGGCCGAACCTGAACCGGCTCGGCACACGCGAACCAGCGATCTATGGCACGCGCACGTTCGAAGACTATCTCGTGGAACTACGCAGCGTGTTCCGAGGCCACACCATCGACCATGTGCAGAGCAATGTGGAGGGTGAAATGATCAACGCGCTCCAGACCGCTGAAGGGAGCAGCGGTGGTGTTGTGATGAACGCGGCAGGCTTCACGCATACGAGCGTGGCATTGCGCGACACCATCGCGGGGCTCACCGTTCCGGTGGTGGAAATACACATCAGCAACATCCATGCGCGGGAGGAATTCCGTGAGCGCTCGCTCACGGCGGCGAAGTGCATCGGGTGCATCACGGGCTTCGGTCTCGATGGCTACCGGTTGGCCATCGAGCACTTGCTCAGGAACGTGAAGTGAAGGCGCGCTGATCGAGGGCGGAAAAAGTCTTCTGTCCGAGTATGAACCGGTCGTAGGCCACACTGCGCGTGTACTGTCCGGTGAGGTCGGGGTTCTTGTCCAACGTTGCCAACCGCTTGCGTTCGCGGAGGAGCGCAGGCAGGCGCGAACAGAAATGGCGGTGTGCGCGACCGACCATCCAAGCGTGGTCGGCATGGCCTTCGGTGAGGAATTTGAGGGCGGCGAAATGATCGAGCACCACACGCCGAAGGATGCGGCCGCCGATCCAGCGTGAGCGGAGGTTCTTGGTGAGCACGCACAAACTGTTGCGGAAGTTCAGGTAGGTCTTGAGCGGACTTCCGTAGCCCAAGGCACCACCACCAACATGGTACACCACGGCCTTGCTCGTGTAGCCGATGCGCCAACCGGTGCGTCGCAAGCGCCAGCAGAGATCGATCTCTTCCATGTGGGCGAAGAGCGAGTTGTCGAAGCCACCGGCCGCATGGAACGCCGCGCTGCGGATCATCAGGCAAGCGCCGGTGGCCCAGAAGACCTCGCGCTCATCATCATACTGGTGGCGGTCCTCCTCGGTGATCTCGAAAATGCGGCCCCGGCAGAACGGGTAACCATTGCGATCGATGAAGCCACCGGCCGCGCCAGCATGTTCGAACCGCGTGCGGTGCGCATGCGCGAGCACTTTGGGTTGGCAGGCGGCCATGCGCGCATCGGCATCCAAGTGGCTGCGCATCGCGCCGATCCAGCCGGGCGTTACTTCCACATCGGAGTTGAGCAGCACGTAGTACTCCGCGCGCACTTGTGCCAGAGCGGCGTTGTAGCCGCCCGCGAAGCCGAGGTTCTCCGGCAACGCGATCACGTCCACATCCGGAGCATTCGCCCGCAACCAGGCCAACGATCCGTCCGTACTGCCATTGTCCGCTACGATCACGCGCGCCGTATCCCGGGAATGCTCAACGACGCATGGGAGGAATTCGCGGAGCCATCGCTCGCCGTTCCAATTGAGGATGATCACAGCGGTATCCATCGGTCGCAGGCAGGGCAGGGGAACAGGGCGACAAAAATGGACAACGAACGGTGAGGCCGATCAGTGCGGGTGATCGAAATTGTCGTTCAGCCTCACGCCTTCGATGGAATTGACGCGTGAACCATCGATCGGTGAAGTGCCGAGGGGCGAATGGAGCATCGCTTGCCAATTGTAGTTCTTCACCTCGCCAGGGATCTCCGAGTGCAGCAGTTCCCAGCAACCCACGCCAGTGTTCTGCTGCCAGAAGACCATGCGTTTGTCCGCGTACTTGCCAGCGCGGTAGTAATGCCAGATGAGGTAGGGCAGTTGTTTGTTGTCGTTGCTGCCATCCACCACGCTGCTGGGCAGTCCGTATTTGAGGAAGGCGATGCCTTGGTCGGATCCATAGCCTCGAAGATTGCGGCAGCCGTACATACGGTTGGCGATCACTACCTGCTGGTGGTAGCGCTTCCAAGCGCCTTCCGGATCGTAACCGTCACGGTTCACCCAGAAGGTGTAGAAGAAGCGCTTCATCAGTTGCATGTCGCGGTCTTTCCACCGGTCGTCGATCATGCGGCGTTCCAAGTCCTCGGCGATGGGGCGCAGGCTGGCGATGTACTCCGCGAGCGTATCGGGATCCGTGATCGCGTCGGCGAAAGTGCCGGAGACATCCATGTGGCCGAGCGCGTTCAGGTCGTAACGCAGCGGGTTGTTGCGTTGCACGAACTGCTCTTGTCGGGCAAGCACTTTTCCAGTGCGATCAGTGGCCTCCACAGCGAGCAGGTAGTTGCCTGAAGGAAGATCAGCGATGGGGAACTCGGCGCTCACCGGAACAACATCAGCGGCTTTCACACGCTGCACATGCCTGAACTGGCCCTTCACCTGTTTGGTCTCGAAGGTTTCCAACTGGTAGGTCAATGTGAAAAGGCTGTCGTTGCCGAGCACGCGATCGGTGCCGTAGATCTCCGAATAGAAACCCAACTTGCCCACGTCAACAGGGTAGTAGGTGCCGGTGTAGGGCCTTGGGGTGATGTTCCCTTGCGCGTCCGTGATGGTGCCGTCACTGAGCAATGCGTCGGAGAACGTGATCCCTTCCGCCGGGGGTGTTACCACCAGGGGTCCCCTCCAAACGGACCGGTTCTTCTCATCCCCGTTCATGTCATGCAGTTCTACGCTCAGGGAGTATTGACCGGCCGGAAGAAGAAAGTGTTCTTGATGAAGGAAATCGCCGTGCAGGGTATCGCTGCGTTCCGGCCCTGCTACTTCGCTCTTTCGGTAATCCACGATGGCGCTATCGCGTTCCACGATCGTGAGGACTTCCACCATGGC
>JANMKC010000384.1:0-2429 GCA_031371785.1 Flavobacteriales bacterium
CCGAAATGATGCGAGCCGACCCGCAGGGCTTGTTAAGCATGTTGCTGGCGGCGATGAGCGAACCTGCGTTGCCTGCGGAACTCAAGGTGCAGCGCAACAAGGCCGATTCGCTCGCCGCGCGTGAATATAAGAAAGCGCACTTCTGGGACGGCACACACTTCTGGGACGGCCGTATCGCGAACACGCCGTTCTTCACTGACAAACTGGACAAGTATTTCAAGGAGATCCTCGAGATCCAGGAGGATACCGCCATCAAGGAGCTTGACCGCATATTGGCCAACGCCGTTGGCGACGAGATGATGTACCGGCTCGTGCTGCGGAAGATCATCCATGGTGCCATCGATCATCACTACAAATGGAACGATGCGGTCTTCATCCACCTGTACGAGAAATTCATCGCACCGAAGACGTATGAATGGATGGCGGATGAGGAGCGGGAAGAGATCGACAAGCATGCCTACTTCCTCATGGGCAACACGTCCGGTGCCGCAGCTCCGGAGATCACCTTGCCCGGTCTTGATAGCACCCCGGTCTCGCTCTATGCGTTGAAAGCGAAGTACACCCTGCTCGCGTTCTGGGATCCCACCTGCCACCATTGCAGGGAAACATTGCCACAGCTCGATTCCTTGTACCGCAGAACATGGAAGGCCAAGGGTGTGCGCGTGTTCTCGGTGGGAGTGGAGACATCCGCCACGGAAGCGGAATGGCGCTCCTATATCACGGAGCACAAGTTGACCGATTGGAGCCATGTGTACAATTCGCTGGCGGCTGAAAAGGAGTTGGCTCTGGCTGGCAAGCCGTATGTGCTGACATCGTATGACGTGTGGTACTACCCCGCGTTCTTTCTACTCGACAAGGACAAACACTTCATGGCCCGAAAGCTTTCGTTCCCGCAGATGGAGAAGCTGCTCACCTCCATCTTGAAGGAGTGATCGGCGCCACCGGCTGTGGAAGCAAGTGGCGTTGGAACACGGTGATATCCGTTCGATCAGGATCATGGGATCGTCGGTCCGCAGGGATCGGATATTTCCTACTTTCACAGCGATGGCATGATCTTTCCTTGTCGTGCGATCAACCAACCCCCCAACCCCCATGCGACCGAGATCTTTCGTTTTTTCCACCATCACCGGCATGATGTTTTTGTTCGCCGGAACTCAAGCTGTTGCGAACCCCGAACCGACCGGACAGGAGCCGGCCGCACGGGTGTCTGAACGGAACAGTGTTCAGCGATTGGTGATCAACAAAGCCACTTGGGGGCCTGCTAACGGCCCTTACAAGGATGTGACCGTTACGGTACAGAGAAAGGTGGTGAACAGTACACTGAAACTCGACGTGAGCGGAAAACTGTTCGGCCGCGCACCCAAAGACCAGCACAAATACCTGGTGGTGGACTACACCCTGAACGGTGAGAAGGGTACGCGGAAGATCATTGAGGGAGAGCAAATGATGATCGGTTTTGGAAAAGAAGTACCGGGTACTCCCACGACCGGAACGGATGCAACGGGACGGCCAACCAATTATCGCCCGACGGATGATGCGAAACCGACCTCACCGGTGAGCACGGACGCGACCACATTGCCACCGAACAAGAACGATAAGGGTGCTCCGACCACGCCGGTGAACACCGAAGCGGCTACGCTGCCACCGAACAAGAACGATAAGGGTGCGACGACCACGCCGGTAAACCCCGGCGACGCGAACCTGCCGACGCATACCAACGCATCGCCGAACGACAAGGGCGGCAAGGGTGGAAATACCACCAGGCCCCCGGTCTTCGACCTTCGCGGTCTTCCGGGAGAATATGCGATGCCACGCGCCACGAACGTGGAACAAAAGGTAACGATCAAGTCGGACGGGGACCACTTCCTATTGATCGATGCTGGTGGTATCAAGATCTCCTTGAAACAGGACAGAGGGCGGGATGCCTTGATCTCCACTGCCCCACCAACATCGAAAGAAAGTCCGGAGGTCCTTGTACTGAGAGCGACGGACGGAACGATCACCGGAGTGAACTTCAGGGGCAAAGTGTACTCCCGCCTCCAGAAAAAGGAGTGGCCCAAATAGGGAGCGCGCGATCAGGATATTTCGTGATAAGGGGGGCGTAGATACGCCCCCCTGGTCACGTACTGTCAGCTAGGACCATGAATATTGCACGGGATGCTGATCTTCAGCGCAGCACGCGAGCACGATCCGCCACAAGCATACCGGGGCTGAACTCTTTGCTCCGTTCTCGTGGAACACGGCCACTTCCCATTCACACCGTTGTGCGATAGGCGGAAGAGCACCGGAAAAGCTGAACGGTGCGGCCTCTTCGCATCAACTTGAGCGGAGCACAAATTGTATATCGCCGCTCGCTACATTGCGCACTCGATCGAGCCAAAAAGCAACGCCATGAGGCCCAACCATTTTTACATCGTCGCGGTTGTCGC
>JANMKC010000445.1:0-21602 GCA_031371785.1 Flavobacteriales bacterium
CGCGCATGTCGGCAACGAGCGCATCTGGGACATGCACAAGACCGCGTTCCTGTGCAGTCGCAAAGTGCCCGCCGCGCAAGTGCTCAAGTGCTACGACTGGGCCATCGCCATGCGCGATGCGGGCAAGTGCGTGATGCTCGGTGCGCACAGCCAATTGGAGAAGGATGTGCTGCACTACTTGCTCAAAGGCAAGCAGCCGATCGTTGTTGTTCTCGCGCGAGGGATGAAGAAGAACGTTGACGTTATATGGCGGGAGGCGATCGCGCAGAAGCGGATGCTTGTGGTAGCGCCATTCAAGTCATCTGTGGTGCGCGTTTCTGAAGACACCGCTTCACAACGCAACAAGTTCATGGTTGAACATGCGGATGAGGTGGTGGTGGGGCACGCTTCAGAAACCGGAACGCTCCAAGCGGTATTGAACTCGCTTTTCAAACCAGTGCGGGTACTCGCTTGATCTCTGGCCAGGCAACTGCTGTCCACCGCCTCACTTGGTGCAAGACTTCAACAAGGATCCCACGCGGGATCTTTCCTCCTCCCGCAGACTCTCCCTTCCATCCGATCCTACGCTTTTGCGGAGCTCGTGGATGGTAACCTGCTCATCGCGTTGTATTCGATCGCCGTCAGGATCCATTCATCGTTGGACGCACCTATTTTCCATCGATGCGGCCTTGCGGGCGGTGAGGTGTATCTTCTTCGCGCCGCCCCTGACAGGAAAGGCGTCGATCGACCATGCGTGTGCCCCGGATGTCCCGCAACGGCGGCAGCGAAGCGCCCTTCGCGCAGAACACATTGGTGCCCTATGGGGGCAAGGTGGTGCGCATCCTCTTCCGCGCGTGGGATGAACACCGCCGCCCCACTTACACACTGTGCGACCGCCACAACGCCCAGCGCAACGTGGCCGCCAACGTGCCGCACGCGCAACTGATCGACGAGATGGCGGCGTATGCACGCTACGCCGTCACGGACACGGTGGCCCTCGCGCACACCGCGTTGATGACCATCTACAAACGGCAGTGGGATTTCCGCACCGGCACGGTGTGGTACTACTTCGCGCATCCCAACCGCAACGTGGCGGTGGGCTGGCTCAACCAGGAAAGAGTGATGCAGTTGGATCGCTCGCTGGATCCAGTGCTGGGTAGCTGAAGCGCTTCCAAACTGCCGGCACGTTGGTATCCACCCCGCGCGTGGTGATCAACTTGCTCACAGGCCAATCCTCCAGGTAGTCGTTCGGTGCGGGAGCGCAGAGCGCATGTACATCCGCCTCGCTCAACGCCGGGTTCAGCCAGTCGCGTTCGTAGGTCTGCGGTATGATCACCGGCATGCGCTTCTTGCTGTTGTGTATTTCGGCCATGCGCGCGTTGGCCTCGGTGGTGAGGATGCTGAAAGTGCCGTTGCCATGGATGCCGCCCAACATGAACAGCCCGCCGCCACGCTTGTGGATGAAGAAGGGGTACTTCTCCTTGCCCACGTGCATCCACTCGAAGAAGCCGGTAACAGGGATCAGGCATCGGCGCCCGTCCGCTGCTGCTTTGGCGAAGGTGCGCTTCGCGTACATCTCCTCGCTCTTCGCGTTGTAGGTGGAATATGTTTTCAGGTAAGCGGGCGCGTCGTCCACATAACCCGGCACGTACCCGCACTGCATGTCCTGCACACGATCCGGTTCTTCAGCGGTGATCACCGGCCACGGATCGCGCGCGAAGACGCTGGCGTGATGGAAGTGCGCACGCTGTTGCACTTCGTCCAGGATGGTCTTGTTCCAATAGGCATCGCCCTTGGTGAAGGCGAGCACGAGCTGGGTCTGGAAGCACATGTGCGCAAAGATGATCAGCGCCCGCTGCACTGGCTCGGCCATGTCGCCGTCAGGGTCCATCGGTCGGTGGAGCGCACCTATTTCCCACCGATGAGACCGCTGCGGTAAGAGGAACGAAGACCCTGAACGCACAACGCCCAGACTCGTCCGGGCGTTGCGCGTTCGGTGTATCGGATCCACCTACTCGATCACCAGTCGTTCGCTCAGGTGTTGATCACCTACGGAAACATTCACCACGTACAGTCCTGCGGCCAGTGCGCCATCCAGTGTGATCGTGGTATTCACCGCTCCCTCGTTCACCGCGAGCGTGCGCGTCATCACCAACTTTCCGAAGGCATCGAAGATGTCGATGTTCGCGGATGTGGGTTGCGCATCGAGTTCGTCCAGTGCGATCATCAACTGATCACCGCGGTTGGGGTTGGGCCAGAGTTTGAAGCCGGGCTGTTGCATGGCACGCGGTGCGTTCTGTGAAGTGCCACCTCCGCCACAATTTCCGGCGGTGCTCATGGTGCATGTTGCTCCGAAAGGGCACCACGTTGTGCCACCACTGAAGCTCGCACGTGCCCGCACATTGTAGGTCATGCACGGCAACAGCGGGTTGGTTGACCAAGTAGTGATCAACACAGAGGGTGTTGTGCTCGCGATGTTGCGCGAATAACCCGGCTTGGTGAATTCGAACTGGTACTTGTTCGCGCCGCTAACGACGATCGCCCAGAGCGTGCGGGTACCATTGAGCGGAACGCTGGTGAGTCCGCAGGAATGGTGAGGGTCCGCAATGTTGTTCACCAGTTGTGTCGTCGGGCAACTGGCTGCTGCCGGATCGATCTTCATTCGGCATGCGGTACCGAATTCATTGTAAGCCCCGGCCACGCGACCGCGCACGCGCACGTTCAGCAACACCAGCGAAGGGACAGGGTTGGTGGTGATGCTGCTCAGTTGGAGATGGCAGCTCTTCGTGGCACCGTTCGGCGCTGCGCCTGTGGTCATGTTCTGGAAAATGCGGCGACTGTATCCTCCGTCCGGGTTGAAGATCCAGTACTGGTAGCCGCTGGTGCTGTTGGTGATCCCATACTGCGCGCTCACCGCCGCATTGGGCGAGGCCACGATGATGCTGGCAGGCAGCAGGTCCTCATGATCGCAAGTGGCGAGGGTAAGCTGGTCCGTGCCGATGGGCACACAGAATCCGGGTGTCAGGGAGATGGTGCTCAACGAAGCGAAGCCACCATCATGGCTGTTGTCGATCACGCGTTTTCCATTGCCGTTCCGCAGGATGTAGCCGCCGTTGCCGAACGCGCAGCACATCCCATCACCAAAGCTGTCCATCACCTTCAGGTTGTAACAACCCGGCGACAGGCAGCAAGGCAAAAGCAGCACTGAGTTGTTCGGGTATCCGCTGCCACTGCACACCGGAGTGGAGCCACCGTCCGGCACGATCTGCCAGTTCGTTTCCACAGCTTTGGAATCGGTCTGTAGTTCGAGTGTGAAGCTGTTCGCGTTGGTGATGTGCTGGCAGGATCCGTTCACGCACGCATCATCGGTACAAGGGTTCGCGTCATCGCAGATCACCGGGGAGTGGACACATGTTCCGCCATCACAGAAGTCGAGCGTGCATGGGTCGCTGTCGTTGCAATCGATCGGGTAGTTCTGGCAGAAACCGCCTGAGCAGATGTCGAGGGTGCAGGGATCGCCGTCCGTGCAGTCGATGAATTCATGGATACAGATGCCGGCTATGCAGAAGTCATCCGTGCAATCATCGCCATCGTCGCAATCGATCGGGATATTGGAACAGATCCCGAAGAAGCAGAAGTCATCCGTGCAGTCGTCGCCGTCGTCGCATGCCGGCAGATGTTGACACACCCCGTTGCCATCGCAGTGATCAACGGTGCAGGGATCCAGATCGTCGCAGTTGATCGGGTCGTAGTGGCACACGCCACCCACACAATGGTCGTAGGTACATGGGTCGAAGTCCAGGCAGAAGATCCCGACACCGATGCAAAGGCACTCGGAAACCACCAGGTCGCCGTAGGTGCATGGGTTGCCATCATCGCATGAAGCACCGACCACCAAGGCCTCGTGCGTGCAGGTACCTCCCTCGTGGCATATGTCCGCCGTACATGGATCGTCATCGTCGCAATCGATCAGGTCATGCTGGCAGAAGCCATCCAGGCAATAGTCGAAAGTGCATGGGATGCCATCCGTGCAATCGTACGGCTCATGCTGGCATTCACCAGCCGCATCACAGTAGTCGAACGTGCAGGGATCCTTATCATCACAGTCCTTCAAGGAACCCACGCAATTGCAGAAGGCATCGTATTCGTCGAATTCCGTGCATGGACTCCCATCATCGCAGGGATCTCCCTCCTGTACGAACACATGTGTACAGGTACCGCCCTCGTGGCAGATATCCTCGGTGCAGGGATCCCCATCATCGCAATCCAGCGGATCGTGATGGCACAGGTTGTCGATGCAATAGTCGTAGGTGCAGGGGTCGCCATCTGTGCAATCGATCGGAGGTCCGATACAGACGCAATCGGCGGTGTACGTGTCCGGTCCTGTGCACAGATCGCCGTCATAGCATGGACCACCTTCCTCGATCGCGAGATGATGGCACGTTCCGAACCCGTCGCAATAGTCGTAAGTGCAGAGCAGCTCGTCGCTGCAATCCTTCGGCGTTCCGGCACAGTTGCAATTCACATCGTACTGATCGTTCACCGTGCAGGGTTCACCATCATCGCATAGATCCCCAGCAGTGATCGGCGTGTGCGTGCATGTGCCGCCCTCATGGCAGATATCGATGGTGCACGGATCCGCGTCGTCGCAATCGATCGGGTCGTATTGGCAAACACCGTTCAGGCAATAGTCGAAGGTGCAGGGCTGCGCATCATAGCAAAGGATCGGCGTTCCCACGCAAAGGCAATCGATGTAATGATCATCGAAGGTGCAGGGATCCTCGTCATTGCAAGGAGTTCCATCGACGATAGTGATGTTGATGCACGTGCCGTTCACACACTGGTCGGTGGTGCAGGGGTTCACGTCGTCGCAAACGATCGGTGTGCCCGCGCAAAAGCAGAACAGGTTCCACAGGTCGTTCGTGGTGCACGCGTCTTCATCATTGCACGGCGTGCCCGGTTGCGCGGGGCCGCCCGGAACGCCAAGACAATCCGGTGGTTGCTGCGGGAAGGTCTGCCCGAAGTTGATCGAGGGTCCTTGGCTCCAGTTGTGCGGATGCACTTGCGCACCCCAAGCGAAATCCGTGTAGACGTGCCCGCTGCCTTGAAGCTGCAGTGAGTTGCCCGGTGGATCGTTGCCGCTCTCCGCCACGCCGATGCCCGTGGAGGTCATCCCGCTCGCAGGTCCGTCGGTAGCGGTGAATGATCCCTCGTAGCTGAGGAATTGCACAACGGTTCCGATGTTGTTCACCAGTGCGACCGCATCCGGTCCATCTTGCAGGCCGGGCATCAGCGTGAGCGCGGTGCCGTATCCGTTCTGCTGATCGGGGATCGTGCCGTTGAGGTTGGCCACTTGGTATACGCCACCCGTGGCACCATCGTAGGCGTACAACAGCCAACCCGCCAGTTGGGTTCCGGCCGGCCCCGCGATCTCCACGCCCTCCAATTGGTCGGGGCCTTGGTTGTCGTAATGGATCTCGTTGATGAAGACGATCTGCGCGTTGGCGATCGCTGGAATTCCTGCGAGGAGTGCTATGAAAGCACTCCGGAAAGCGTAACGATGTTTCATGTGCGGTCCAGTTTGAAATGGTTATCCCGCGCCTCGACCCAAAGAACTCACGGGGAAGGTAGAGCTATCCATTCCAGCGGAACAACACCGGTTGATAAGTCGAAGAATGATCCCCGTTCTCCCGCTCTCCCATCTTCGCCGCGCCATGGACCGCACCCTCGCGCAATACGACGCCATCACCGCGTGGGATCGAAGGTGGGTGCGGGCAACACCACGTGCTGTTGGATCTCGCCTTCGTGCTCCAATACCGGTTGCGCAGTGGGCGCAGGTGGCTCCTGCTCGCGCACCTTGGCCTGGGGCTGAACGCGCGGAGCCGACCGTTGCACGGGCAGTGCGGTGCGCGGCTCCATCGGCTTGGCCTTCTGGGCTGGTGCGGCCTTGCGGGCGGTCACCTGCTTGGGGGTCTTCGCGGCTTTTGCTGGCGGGCCGGTGGGCTTGCGGCCTTTGGTCACCGGTCGCGCGGCACGGACGGTGATCTTGCCGCTTGAGCGGGCTGTGGCCTTCTTCGGCTTACTGGCCCTTGGTCGCCTTGGTCACTGTGGTGCGCGTGGCCTCCTTCTTCTTCGCCGTCGCTTTCGCTGCGGGTTTCCGAGCGGGGGCTTTTGCTGCCGACTTCTTCGCGGACTTTTTCATGGGATCGTGGTGTTGTGTTCAGTGGCGCGCGGCCAAGTGCGTGCCGTGGAGATCATGCTCGGCAGGCGCGATAGCGCGTTCAACGACTGTTCCGTCGTGGGTGGCATCGCTGCCGCAGACAGTTTGGCGCGCTTGTTCGCGAACATGAAAGTTCTTCACGCATCAAGCGTTCAAGATCGTGTTGAGGCGGAGCATTATG
This sequence comes from Flavobacteriales bacterium, assembly GCA_031371785.1. GTDB lineage: Bacteria > Bacteroidota > Bacteroidia > Flavobacteriales_F > PHOS-HE28 > PHOS-HE28. The sequence goes on from JANMKC010000445.1 coordinate 6,381, forward strand.
CCAAGAGGTATGCGAGAATAAAAGAACCCTCCCGCTGATCACAGCGGAAGGGTTCGTAGCGGGCATCGCGCCGCCGATCGCGAACGCCAAGAGGTACTATACGAACTGCAGGGTGAACGTATGTCCGCTCACCGTCGCCGTGAAAGAGGCATCGCAGGCGCCACTACCGTAATCGATGGTGACCTGTGGATGTCCGTCGGGGGTGATGACCACCGTGCCTTGCGTGATGAACGGACAGATGGTGGAAACATGCAACGCGTTGCTGATGTTCACCGTGTAGGCGACACCATTGCGGTTCACACCGCTGCCGCTGCCGGTGATGGTGTACTCATCATCCAACAACGTGGACGTGTCGAAACCCGCTGTCCACGTGCGTGTGCGGGTGGCTTGGTGCGTGGCGGTCCAGGTATTGTCCGCTGCGCTAAGGCTACCGTTCACCGCAATGGTGAAAGAGGGATGGCCATTGCCATCAGGCCCCATATTGATCACCGTCTTGCTGCCTTGCAGGTGCATGTCGTTCACATAGTAGTTCTGCGGCGTGATGGTGATCACGGTACCGATATCATGATAGTGCCCCGTGTAGCTCACCTGGATCTGGCCGCGGCGTGTGCGCCCGCTGAGCTCGGTGCAGTTGACGCTGCCGAAGTCGATGTTGATGCTGTGCGGTGCGTTGATCGTATCGAAGGTGACGACAGGTGCGCAGGCGGCGGTCACGTCGCGCAGGCCGTTCGCGCTCACCGCTCCTTCCACTTGGACGAGCATGTCGTTGAAGGCATCCTCGGCCTTGGCATTGTCGGAGGCGGAGGTGTAGTCCATGTCCGGCGTGGGCGTTGGTGTAGGCGTTACGGGGTCATCGGTCTTTTTGCAGGCGGCTGCCAAGAGCAGCGAGCAAGTGATCACAGCGAGTTGCGGGAAGCGCATGTTCAATGGGGTTTTGCCTTCAGGTCGGCAGATCGGGGACCACCGTTCGTTCCGGCGATGCGTGCATGCTCCGATGCGCGCTGCACCGGGCTTGCGAGCAGCTGCATCGTCTATCGCTTTCCAGCGCAACCCGCTACAATGTGCAGGGATCTGGGCAGCACGGTCCCCGTGGTGTGGCATTGCCTCCCCGAAAACCACAACGGAAAAGGGGAATGATCTTCAACCCCTGCGGCCTGTAGACATGACGTTCCCGTTCCGGCATGGCCTTCGACGTTACGTGCGCATACTTCCATGACCTGACACCAGCCGCACATGACAAAGCCACTTGTATTGATCGCCGCGCTGGTCCTCTGCGGTCAGGTCGCCTCAGCGCAGACTCCCGTTTCCAGCCCTTCCAGCCAAGCATTGCAGAGTTGCTTGATGGGCACCGGACCCACCACATGGGCCAAGCTTGATCTTACCACCGACCAATTGGAACGCGTGCGGCGCATCCAGGAAGCCTGCAAGGAGGAGTGCGATCTGAAGGGCGTGAAGAAGGTGGACAATCCCATCTCCAACGCGGACGGCAGAACGGTGATGTCCGAACTGGTCAACATCCTTACCAAGGACCAGTACCGTGCATGGTTGGCGTATTGCGCGGGGACAACTGGCGGTGGAAAACCAGTGAAGTGAGTTCGGGTGAAATCGCTCTTCAGGAAATGCGATCGCTCATACGAAGACCAGGACGATCGTTGTGCCGGTGATCAAGGCCGCCTGCGCGAGTTTCCGCCGCTGCGCTATGGCGATCGGGAACATTCCGCATCTTGGTGCTGCATACAAGCACCATGCGCGCATCACTTGTGGTCTCGACCATCCTGCTATTGCTGCTGGCCACCCCGGTGGCGAAGGCGCAGAAATTCATCGATCTGAGCGATCGATCGTTGGCGATCGGGAACGCAGCCATCACGGTGGACAGTGTGATCGTCGCGTTCAACGACACGGCGGCGATCGGAGACATGCTGGTCGGCAGGTTCTACAAGCGCGTACCTGTGTATTTGGGCCGCTCGGTAAAGCAGAGCCTCGACGACTTCGTACATCGATCGCTCAGCGACAGCGCGCACCAGCATCATGTTGTATTGAAGATCAACCGGCTCGCTGTCGCGGAGCGCCGGATCGGGAGGTCCGATGTGACCTTCGCTGGCTTGAACATCGAGTTCCTCTCGGTCAAGAATGGCATGTGGATCCGGGAGTATATACACGGCAGCACGTCCTGGTCCAGCGGCCCGAACTTCATCCGCTTGTTCGGAAAGGACATAGCGAAAGCGATCACCGAATGTCTCACCGGATACCACTACGCCCTTCGTTCCGGCACCATCACCGAGCTGCCGGTAAGCGATCGCGACCTTGCTATACCGGTGACACCGGAGCAATTGCACCTGCCCATTCTCACATCGGGCCAGCCGAAGGACGGTGTCTATCACACCTTTATGGAAATGGCGAACGACCGGCCATCCACGCCCTTGGACTTCCGTGCGGAGGTGGTGGGAATACCCGGCGAACAGCGCGAACTCGTCGTTACCGGTGAACAAAAGGATCTTGCGCGTGATGCATGGGGTATTTGCTTCAACGGTAGGGTCTTCATCCGGATCGGCACCCACTTCATTGGATTTGAACGGGACATCAACGGTTTCCATGTCGAACAACTGATGCGGGCACCCTCTCTTGTCGATCACAGGACATCCGTTGGCACCTACGTCATGTTCGGGGCGCTGGGCGGATTGTTTTTTGGAGGCCACAGTATGGATGTGGTCAGCCACAGGCGCTTGGACCTGGATATGCTCACCGGACAATTGATCCTGCCGGAGCCGCCAGTGGCCGGAACGGAAAGTCGCACGCTCTTCATCTGTGAGGGCGGTCAGGCGTGCCTTTTCATCTACAGCGAAAAGGAAGCCTGTTTGATGAAGGACCAACACCACACCGTACGGCTGGTAATCCGGAAAGAGAGCGTACCGGTGGAAGTGCGCATCGCGAACCTGTCGACCGTCACCATCACCATCGACACGCATGCGGAGGGCGCGCAGGTCTACCTGATCGGAACGGATGCCGATGGTGGCCCGATGGTGCGACAGGCGGAACCTTCGAACGCAGCGGAACTGCTGGGCAGAATGCGGCCGGAGAACGAGGTGAAGTGACCCAGCCGGAAGTGAGCGATCAATTCATGTGCGCGAGCGCACGTTTGGGCCACGCGGTCATCCACTGCGCTTCCTCCTCGTTCAACCACAGCGCATAGCACGCGATGAACGCAAAGCCCATTTGCGGAATGCCCATGAAGATCGCAGTGCAGAGATGGAAGATCGCACCGATGATAAGGAAGATGCGGCGCGAAGGCGACCACCACACCGCGAGCGGAAAGAGCGCCATGAACGCGAGCGTGGCGTAAGTGAGGAACATGCACAACATGGGGAATACCGCGAGCCAATGCAAGTGGAAGTCATTGTCGTTCGCAACCGTGAGCACTGCGGAACCATCGAGCCAAGCATGGCCCGTGAACTTGTGGGCTGCGGCAACAGCATAGACCAGGAGCAATTGCAGTCGCGCGGCCCAGAACGCGAGAACGGTCAGCGGCCGATCGATCGATGCGGACATGAGCGCCGACCAGAGCAACATGTTCTCCATGAGCTGGATGCCGCCGTTGGAAGCGAGCCACGTGCGATGCGAGAGGATCCGGAAGCAGAGCCAGACAAGGAGCGCGAGCCACCAACGATGTTGCCGGAAAAGCGAAATGCACAGGCCGATCACCAGCGCGCAAAGCATCATGCACGCGAGCGGCGATAGGCCATTGATGAAGGTTTGTAACGTGCCACCGATGCCGTTGTGCCGAACGAAAAGGTCTACCGGCGCATTGGTCCACGCCGCTTGGCCGAGCACTAGCAGCGCGAGCGCATAGAACGCGATCCACGCGTAAGCGGCGCGTTGGAAATGGCGGATAGTTGAGGCGTTCATCGGTCGGGCGAGCACCTCACCGGAATGAATTCAATGGTATTCTTCGCGCGGCAAACATGTCGAAGACGGAGTTCAACTCCTTCTCCTCGCGCGAGCGTCCACGCTCGTGTGCTGGCCTGATCGTCCGAGGCACGAGCGTGGACGCTCGCGCCAGAGCTCGTACCAGAAGAGGCCATGCGCTCGATCGACGTCGAAAGCACAGCAGGGATCACAATGGTATCGCCATCGGTCGAGCGCGGCGATGCTTCCGCGAACCGGCAGGCATTGGCCCCCATGCGTTGCCAGATGAAATGCGCGTGCAATGATCGCAGCGGGATCCATTGGCCATCAAGCGCCGAACGAACTTCGAGATCGCAACCGCAAGCGGGAGGGTGATCGATCGGGGCATGAGCGTTGACGATCGCGCCAGAAGAAACCATGCGTTCGATCGAAGACGAGAGCGCGGCCGGGATCACGATAGTATCGCCATCTGTCGAGCGCGGCGATGCTTCCGCGAAGCGGCAGGCATTGGCAGCCATTCGCCGCCAGATGAAATGCGCGTGCAATGATCGCAGGGGGATCCATTCGCTATCCGGTGTTGATCGCACGTCAAGATCGCAACCGCATGCGGGCGGGTCTGGCGCGAAGAGGCGCCAGTCCTGATGGAAGAGCACGCGGGCGTAGGCTTGGGACCAGTAACGAACGCGCGTGGGAACGAACTGCACGGGCAACGTGTACGCCGCGAGCAGCAAAGTGTGCGCGACAGCCGCGATGATGGCGAGCCTGCGTGATCGGCCGGACATGTGAGCAAGATAGCCGCAGTGCACCCACATCTACTTTCGCGCTTCGTTCCGCCGCAACGCACCAGCGCGAAGGCGAAGCCCCGATGAACATCCCTGCCAACTCCCCTGCCCTGCGCTCCTGGATACCGGTCCCGGCGAACAGCGACTTCCCGATCCAGAACATTCCCTTCGGCATCTTCAGCGATGGCACGCGCAGCGCACGGTCCTGCACACGCATCGGTGATCATGTCATCGACCTCAGCGCGCTCGCGGATCTCGATCTGCTGGACGACCTCGGTATCGATCGGGCCGTTCTTCACGCTCCGGTCCTGAATCCATTGTTGCTTCTCGGAAAGTCGGGGTCGCGCCGCTTGCGCCAACGCCTGAGCGATCTCTTCAGCGGAGCCGATCATGCATTGCGGGAGAATCCGGAACTGCACGACCGCGTGCTGTTGCCGATACGCGAAGCCACGATGCACCTGCCTGTGGACATCGGCGATTACACGGATTTCTACAGCAGCCGCCAGCATGCCTACAACGTGGGCGTGATGTTCCGCGATCCCTCAAACGCGCTGTTACCGAACTGGCTGCACATGCCCGTGGGCTATCACGGCCGCGCGAGCAGCATCGTGGTAAGCGGCACACCGATCCGAAGGCCGATGGGCCAATACAAGCCCAGCCCTGATGCCGCCCCTGAGTTCGGTGCATCACGCCAACTCGACTTCGAGCTCGAGGTCGCCTTCATCGCTTACGATGGCAACACCCTCGGTGATCGGATCAGCACTGCGGAAGCGGAAGAGAAGATCTTCGGCCTGGTGCTTTTCAACGACTGGAGCGCGCGCGACATACAAGCGTGGGAATATGTTCCGCTCGGCCCTTTCCTCGGAAAGAACTTCGGCACCAGCATGAGCCCGTGGGTGGTCACGCTCGATGCGTTGGAACCTTTCCGCATCCATTCGCCGAAGCAGGATCCCGAGGTACTTCCCTACTTGAAGCAGCATGGCGATCACCATTTCGACATGTCGCTCGAAGTGGGCATCGTGCCGAAGAACGGTACGGAGACCATCGTTTCGCGCAGCAACTTCAAGCACATGTACTGGAGCATGGCGCAACAGCTCGCGCACCACACGGTGAACGGCTGCAACGTGCGCGCGGGTGATGTGATGGCCAGCGGAACCATCAGCGGCGACACACCGGAGAGCTACGGCAGCATGCTCGAACTCGCGTGGAAAGGCACCAAGCCCATCAAGCTGAACGATGGGAACGAGCGCAAATTCATCCTTGACGGCGACACGGTGGTGATGCGGGGGCACTGCGAAAAGGACGGCGTGCGTGTGGGGTTCGGGGAGGTTAGCGGGGAGATACTTCCGGCGAAGTGACCACGCACCCTGCCCCATTGTAGTTTTGGGGCATGGACTTCTTCGCACCATACCGGGAAAGGATCATCGCCCTGTGCAAAGAGCACAAGGTGGGTTCACTCTCCGCTTTTGGATCCGCGGTCACGGGCACCATGAATGATCAAAGCGACGTGGATCTGTTGATGATACTGCCGTTGGAGGACCCTTACGAATACACGGACAACTATTTCGCCTTGTTGGATGCGTTCGAAAACCTGTTCGGCAGGCCGGTGGATCTATTGGACCGCACGGTCCTCACCAATCCTTACCTGATCAACGCGATCGAGGCGCAAAAGATGAAGTTGTATGAAGCCTGAGATCAAGACATGGCTGTACCAGATCAAGGAAGCCATAGCCGAGATCCGATCATTCGTTCCGCCTGGAATGACCTACGCGCAATTCGTTGGGCAGAAGATCGTGTATCGCGCCGTGGAGATGGACATCAGCATCATCGGCGAAGCAATGAACAGGATCCTGCGTGAGGAACCGGACATTGCCATCGAGCACGCCAGGCGAATTGTACAAACACGGAACAGGATCATACACGACTATGACAAGATCAACCTCTCGGTGATCTGGGTTATTGTTGATCGCGATCTGGAAAAGCTCAACAAAGAAGTCGAGGTTCTGCTGCGATAGCACCCGCATGAGCACCGCCCTTCCCGCCCCCTACGAGATCGACCTCGACAAAGAGAAGGACGAGATCATCGCGCGCTACAAGGGATTGTTGCGTAGCCTCCGGAGCGAACGCACCCGCGAGGCCACACACATGATCCGCAAAGCCTTCAACATCGCGGTGGAAGCGCACAAGGAGCAGCGGCGCAAAAGCGGCGAACCCTACATCTACCACCCGATCGAAGTGGCGCGCATCTGCGCGGACGAGATAGGCCTGGGCGCCACCAGCGTGACGGCCGCCCTGCTGCACGACACCGTGGAGGACACGGACCTCACGCTCGATGAGGTGCGCGATCTCTTCGGCCCCACGGTGGCCACCATCATCGACGGCCTCACCAAGATCAGCGGCGTGCAGTTCCAGACGGACAGCATGCAGGCGGAGAACTTCCGCAAGGTGCTGCTCACGCTCGCGCAGGACGTGCGGGTGATCCTGATAAAGCTCGCTGATCGGCTGCACAACATGCGCACGCTGGACAGCATGGCGCGCGACAAGCAACTGAAGATCGCCAGCGAAACGCTCTTCCTGTATGCGCCCCTCGCCCACCGCCTCGGCCTTTACAACATCAAAAGCGAACTCGAGGATCTGGCGCTGAAGTTCAAGGAGCCGGAGATCTACCTCGATATCGAAACCAAACTGAAGAAGGGCGAAGCCGTGCGCAAGCGCTTCATCAGCCGCTTCACACTGCCGATCCGGGAGAGCCTCGACAAGGAGGGCTTCACCTACGAGATCAAGGGGCGGCCCAAGAGCATCCACAGCATCTACAACAAGATGCTGAAGAAGAACGTGACCTTCGAAGAAGTGTATGATGTGTTCGCCATCCGCATCATCATCGACACCAAGCAGGAACTGGAAAAAGCCGACTGCTGGCGCGTGTACTCCTTCGTTACCGACTACTACCAACCCAGTCCGGACCGGTTGCGCGACTGGATCAGCACACCGAAAGGCAATGGCTATGAGAGCCTGCACACCACGGTGATGAGCCCCGGCGGCCGCTGGGTGGAAGTGCAGATCCGCAGCAAGCGCATGGACGAGATCGCGGAGATGGGCCTCGCCGCGCACTACCGCTACAAGAGCGATGAGGAGCACGCCAATGCGCTCGACTCATTGCTCAACCGCATCCGCGAAACACTGAACGACCCCGGCAGCAGCGCCTTGGATTTCGTGAACGACTTCAAGTTGAACCTCTTCAGCGACGAGATCATGGTCTTCACGCCGAAAGGCGACATGCGCAACCTGCCAGCGGGAGCGACGGCGTTGGACTTCGCGTTCGAGATCCACAGCCAAGTGGGCCGCCAATGCATCGGGGCGAAAGTGAACCATGTGCTCGTGCCGCTCAGCCAACCCCTCCGCAATGGCGACCAGATCGAGATCATCACCAGCAAGAAGCAGCAGCCCAAAGAGGATTGGCTGAACTATGTGGTAACGGCGAAGGCACGCCACAAGATCAAGCAAGCGCTGCGTGAACAGAAAAAGAAATTGGCCGTTGTGGGACGCGAGGCTGTGCAACGCGCCTTGCGCGGGTGGGGCGCGCGGGTGGATGCGCAGAACATGGTGGCGCTGCGCGACCACTTCCATGCCTCCAGCGCGAACGACCTCTTCTGGCAGATCGCGCGTGGGCGCAATGACCTCACCTCGCTGAAGGATCCGGTGGTGAAGAACGGCCGCCTCGTTCTCCCGAAAGTGGAACGGCCGAAGGATGAACGCACACTGGAGGAGGTGATCACCGAGATCCGTGGTACGGCGGGCGGCGCGCTCACCATCGGGGATGAGCTCACGCGCATCGACTACAAGCTCAGCCCCTGCTGCAACCCCATCGCGGGCGACGACGTGTTCGGCTTCATCACGGCCAATGACGGCATACGCATCCACCGCGTGAACTGCCCGAACGCCGTGCAGCTCATGAGCAACAGCGCGCACCGCATCGTGAAGGCGCGTTGGAAAGGCAAGGACAGCGTGGAGTTCCTGGCGGGCATCAAGTTCAGCGGTATCGATGCGGTGGGCCTGGTGAACAAGATCACCACCATCATCAGCCACGAGCACAACGTGAACATGCGCAGCGTGAGCTTCGAGAGCAACGACGGCATCTTCGAAGGCAAGGTGATGGCCTACGTGCATGATGCCGACCACCTGCGCTCCCTGATGGACAAGCTGCGCCGTGTGCGTGGAGTGCGGCTCGTGGAGCGGGTGGATCATTGAGACAGCCTTCCACAGCAGCAGGCTCCCAAGCGATGTGCATTCATCCGCTCGCGACCCTTTCCCGTCCTTACTTTCGCGCACAGAATGCCCGCAGCGGATATCCAACAGAACGTCCAGCACATCTTCAGCCAATACCTGGAGCATGGCGGGCACCGCAAAACGCCCGAACGCTTCGCCATACTGAAAGAGATCTACGCGGTGGACGGCCACTTCGACATCGAGCGTTTGTACGGCCGGATGAAACAGGCCAAGTACCGCGTGAGCCGCGCCACCCTCTACAACACGATGGAACTGCTGCTGGAGGCCAGACTCGTGCGCAAACATCGCTTCGGCACGGCGCAAGCACAGTTCGAAAAAGCCCACAGCTACCACCAGCACGACCACGTGATCTGCGACCAATGCGGACAGGTGAAGGAGTTCTGCGATCCGCGGATCCAGAACATACGCGACACAGTGGCCGAGGTGATGGGCTACAACGTGAGCCATCACGCGTTGCACATCCATGGCACTTGTGCGGCCTGCCAAGAAAAAGGACGCACACCCAACAACGCCACTTCTTCGACGCGCAAATCCCCGGTCCCTCGGGAACTGAACACATGAGCACCACCACCGAACGCCCGCCCTTCGGCCTGAGCGTGAGCCAACAGGCGCACTGCAAGATCTTCCACATGACCGGCCGCCTGATGGACCAGAAGGAAGCGGACCACATGATGGAAGTACTGGAAACCCAGCTCGGCGATGAGCACGGCCTGAACGTGCTGCTCGACATGAGCCAACTGCAGTACATGAACAGCACGGGGCTCAACATCCTCATCAGCGTGCTCACGCGCACGAAGAGATCCGGCGGCAGCGTATTGATCAGCGGCATGAGCACCGGTGTGAAGCAGTTGTTCATGGTGACCAAACTGGACACCGTGTTCATCATCAAGGACACGCTGGAAGACGCCATCGCCTCGCTGGCCAAGTAGTCCGATGATCGCGAAGGTGGATGTCCTCCTCGGTGCCCAATGGGGCGACGAGGGCAAAGGCAAGGTCGTTGACGTGATCGCGCCGGACTATGCGGTGATCGCGCGTTTCCAAGGCGGCCCCAACGCGGGCCACACATTGATCTTCGACGGGAAGAAACACGTGCTGCACACGATCCCCAGCGGCGTGTTCCGCGCGGGCACATGGAACCTCGTTGGCAATGGCGTGGTGATCGATCCGGTGATCCTGATGCGCGAGATCGATGCGCTGAAGGCTTCCGGTGTTGACGTGATCGAACGGCTGTTGATCGGGAGGCGAGCGCACCTGATCCTGCCCACGCATCGCGCGTTGGATGCGGCGAGCGAAGCGGACAAGGGCAAGGAGAAGATCGGCAGCACGCTGAAAGGCATCGGTCCCACGTACATGGACAAGACGGGCCGCAATGGTTTCCGTGTGGGCGATCTCGAGCGCAGCGATGCCAAAGAGCGCTATGACACATTGGTGAACAAGCATGAGCGGTTGCTGTCCATGTACGATCAGCGCATCGCGTGGAAAGAGTCCGAAAGCGAATGGCACGATGCCGCCCAGCGATTGCGCGAACTGAAGCTGGTGGACAGCGAGCACTGGCTCGATGAACGCCTTCGCGCCGGCGATCGCGTGCTGGCGGAGGGAGCGCAAGGCACATTGCTCGACATCGATTTCGGCACCTATCCGTTCGTTACGAGCAGCAACACGATCTGCGCCGGTGCCTGCACCGGATTGGGTGTGGCACCGGGGCGCATCGGAAAGGTGATCGGCATCTTCAAAGCGTACAGCACGCGCGTGGGCAGCGGCCCCTTCCCCACCGAATTGCACGATGCCACCGGTGAGCGCATCCGCCAGACCGGCCGCGAGTTCGGCAGCACAACGGGCCGTCCCCGCCGCTGCGGCTGGTTGGACCTGCCGGCATTGCGTTATGCGGTGATGATCAACGGCATCACGGAACTCGCGATGATGAAGGCCGACGTGCTCAGCGGCATGGACGAAGTGGGGATCTGCACGCACTACCGCATCAATGGCCGAACGACGGACCGCATACCGTACGACATCACCGACAACGTGGAACCCGTGTATGAAACGTTGACAGGCTGGGGCACCTTGGACACGCTTGTTGAATTGCCCGCATCGCTCAACGCGTACATCGCCCGCATCGAGAAGGCGGTAGGCGTACCCGTGCGGATCGTGAGCGTGGGCCCCGATCGCACGCAGACCCTGCAGCGCGAAGGCACCGTGGCAGCGTCCTGAGCACACGTGGCCAAACGTCGCGCCCGCCTCGATCATGCTGTTCCGATCATATTGCCCACATCCGTCCGCGCGGAACTCGGCGACGATGCGGACGCATTGCTTGCGGCATTGAAGGAACCGTCGCCGGTGAGCGTTCGCTTGAACCCGGCCAAGCCATCGCGGGTTATCGGCGCTCGTATCCCCTGGTGCGAGAGCGGGCGCTATCTCAGTGAACGACCGGTCTTCACACTGGATCCGCTGCTGCACGCGGGCTGCTATTATGTGCAGGAAGCCAGCAGCATGCTTCTGGAGCAAGCTGTGGAACAAAGCGGCCTTCGCGAACGCGATGTTCTCGCGCTGGATCTCTGCGCCGCACCCGGCGGAAAATCAACACACCTCGCCTCGCTGCTCACGCCCGGATCCATGCTCGTGTGCAACGAGACCGTGCGCGCCCGCCAGGGCGCGTTGATGGAGAACGTATGGAAGCACGGCCGCGCGAACACGATGATCACCGGCAGCGCACCGGTAGAGTTCGACGCACTTGGCGAGTTCTTCGACCTTGTAGTGGTGGACGCACCATGCAGCGGTGAAGGCATGTTCCGGAAGGATCCATTCGCGCGGCAACAATGGAACGAACGGCTGGTAACGACGTGCGCGCGCACACAATCGGATATTCTTCCGCACGCCTGGAACATGCTGAAGCCCGGCGGTGTGCTCATCTATTGCACATGCACTTGGGAACGGAGCGAGAACGAAGTACAAGTGGAACGGCTGATCGGACAAGGTGGTGGATCCGTTCCGCTCAAGCTCGATCCATCATGGGGTGTGATCAGCACGGACGCAGGCTACTGCTGCTATCCGCATCGCGTGAAAGGCGAAGGCTTTTTCATCGCGATGGTGCGCAAGGCCGGAGAAATGAGGTCGGAACGGACACCAACAACGATCACCCGCGAAGAACAACCGGAACCCATGGCCTGGTCGCGCGATAGGGAAGAACGGTACGCGATCGAAGTGGAAGACACCATCCATGCAGTACCACTGCATTGGCGACACGTGATCAATGGCATGCGGGAACACCTGCGCGTGCTCGCACCGGGCATTCCTATCGCGCAATGCAAAGGTCTCGCATGGCGGCCGCACGCCGCGCTGGCGCTGAACGAAATACTGCGCCCGGACGCGTTCCTCCCTCGCGAACTGGAACATGAGCAGGCGCTGGACTGGCTGCGTGGCGGAACAATGAACGAGCGCAATGCACAAGGTGTACGGCTGATGCGCTATGAAGGACACCCGCTTGGCTGGTCGTTCGCCGCGGGCGATCGTTGGAACAATGGTTGGCCGAAGTCGTGGCGGATCCGTATGCGTTGAAGGGACAGCAGGTTACTTTGCGACAGCAGTACACACCATGTTCGGCCGCTTCCTCGATTGGTTCGAACGCCACAAGTTCGGTGTGGTGGGCACCTTGATGCTGCACACCTTCATGCTCTTCGTTATGGCCATGAGCAAATTGCCGGCGGACGATCCGCAACTGGCGCTTCCCGAAATGGTCATGGAACTGGCGGCCCCGCAGGACCTTCCGCCGGACCCGATGCTGCAACCTCCGCTTTCAGCAGCCGTGGAAGTGAAGAACCTGACGAGCAACAGCACGGCCGATGCGCAACAGCCACGCACCTGGCCGAGCCAGCGCGCGCAGGAGAAGATCGCCACCAACGTGGAAGAGGACCTGAAATCGTTCGAGGCGGAGGAGTTCAACAAATTGGCGGAGGAACGGCACGCTGCGGGAAAGGATGTGGTGATGCCGCAGCTCGATCCCAGCAAATGGGACAAGGAACATTACATGGACAAGACACCCAAGCCGGTGAAAGTGGAAGGGCTCACCACCGTGAGCTATGACCTGGTCGGGCGAACGGACATCGTGCTGGAGGTGCCCGCGTACTTGTGCAAAGGCCAAGGCACCGTGGTGATCCATGTAAGCGTGGACCGCGAAGGCGAAGTGACCAAGGCCGATCTCGATGCCACCAAGACCACCACGCGGGATGAGTGCATGGTGGACAACGCGATGGCTTCCGCGAAAGGGGCGCGATTCTCCGCATCGTCCGTTTCGCCCGACCCCCAACGCGGGAACATCACGTACATTTTTCTCGCGCAATAGGTCGGCTTGGCCACCGCAGCGATAGGCGGGAAGAGCAGCTCCGGCAGGTCCTGCTCTTGTGCGATCAAGGGGACCCGGGCTGCTTCTCCACGATGCAGCAAAAGGAACCTTGCCCTGCACCACATCGTAGCACGCCCAACTTTCCCGGACGATGAAGACGAAAAAGACGGCTCTGGAATACTACAAGGAGCTTCTCGACAAGATCAGCTTCGCGGATCGGAGCGTGTTCCGCAAGGAATTGCGCAAAGCGTTCAAGCAGCTTGTTCCCGAAGAGCGCGAAGAATTGAAGCAATGGTTCCGTTCGACCTGCGTGTGCCGGGTGGAAAGGCAGGAAACGGAGGCGATCCTGATCGCGATCGAGAAGCACGATCGCCGCTGATCGCGAACGATCAGTTGAAGTGGTGGTCGTTCCAGGCCTGCTTGCTGAAATTCCCGAAGAAGGCGAACCACCCGAACACGGTGAAGCTCGCGAACACCATACTGGTCCAGAGCAGGGCAAGCACGCGATGCGCACCCCACCAAGGCCATGCGGGATCGGCACCGATGATGCGATTGGGCATGATCGCTGCGGCCGCGATCGCGAGCAGGAACACGGAAATGGCGAGTTGCGATGGTCCTCGCCATGGCCATGCGCGGATCGCCCGCCAATGTGAAACATCCGCACCCCACTTATGCACGAGGTAGTAGTGCTTCGGACCCACGGCGACGAACAACATCGGGTCAGCGTCCGAGTCGCACAGCGTGAACCGTTCGGTCGGGGCCATCACCTTGAAGCCCTTGAGCGGCGCATCGGAACGCACCTCCAAGCGACGCAGTTCATACAGCGCGCGGGGTGGTAACGGTCCCTTGAAGCGGGCTGCGTCCAAGAACCTCAATCGGTAAGTGATGCACAGGCGGCGGATCGCCTCCAAGGTGAACACGCGTTCGGGATCGAGGCGTGCAATGCGATTGATCCCATCCCCACGCGAGGTGAGAACGACCGCGGCCAGGACGTCATCCTTCTTCTGCTCCGCCTCGAGGACATCATACACTTCCTGCAACACCTGCTGCTGGCCGAGGAGCAACCGCCGTAATCGTTCGTCGTTGGCGCGGATCATGGTCTTGCGGCGTGCGTGGGTCGATCACGTAGGACGTCAACTTTCACTCTGGCTTCCCATGTTGAGCGCTTCGGCCTCGCTCTCCTCAAGCAATGCCTGCGTCACGTGCGCAGGTGCGTCCACGGCTATGCTGCTCAACAATTGGCGATCCGGTCCGCGCAGCTTGCAGGAGGCTTTCACCTCGATCGGGGCGCTGTGCGTACCCTTCTCCACCACCACGTTCCATACGCTGTCGAAAGGAAGCACGAAACGCACGGGGTTCTCTTCGAACCTCCCACCATAGTAGGTGTGCGTCTTGCCCATTTTGTAGAGTCGGAACTCGGAGGCCGTCATGAATTTCACGCGGGCGGGCTTGTCCAGCCCCACCTCCACGATCTCTCTCTTCTTGGCTTGGAACTTCTGGTGCAGGAACTTCATGCGATGCCTAGGTGTTGGGCCAAAGTAAATGTGCGGCGGGTGGGTGGAGCGTAACGCGGAGCTAAAGTTTCACACTCAGCACTGGAAAAGTGGTGTGGTTCACGATGTCCTCGGTCAGGCTGCCGTTCACCACATGGAAAAAACCGGTGCGGCCATGGGTGGCCATGGCGATCATGTCGGCATCAATGCCCTTGGCGAAGTTCAGGATCCCTTCTTCGATGCTGAGGTCGTTGTAGATGGTGGTGGTGAACTTGCGCAGTTCATGCCGCTGGAGGAAACGATCGATGGACTTGTAGCTGTCGTCGCTCCGCTCGAAGGTCTTTGGCGTGTTGATCTTCACCAGGTGCACCTTCGGATCGAAGATCTCCAGCACCGGGAGGAAGGCTTCGAACTTGAC
>JANMKC010000083.1:0-6586 GCA_031371785.1 Flavobacteriales bacterium
TTATTCGACGAATCTCTGCCCCCGTTGGTCCCGCGCAGGGTGTGGTGGGTTTTTGGCTGTTCCCTGTGGCTGTGGGCCGGGGCCCACGCCCACTGGCAACTGCCACTGCCTACTGCTGCTGCTCGCTTTCCTGTTCGTCAGCAGCACCGCACACGCTGCGGACCCTTGGTCGATCGTACAGCAAGTGGACAGTCCGCAGATCGACCTGCACTACCCGATCAGTGATCCACCGGCACCTGGCGAGAACAACACGGGCACCATCGATCTGGCTCCGCCGGGCAACGTGCAGAACGATGTGGTCTACGATCCGGTCACCGGCCAGTACATCCTGCAAAGCCACTTGGGCGACAACATGGATTATCGCCCACCGATGAACATGTCGCTGGACGAGTACCTGAACTACGACATGCAGAAGTCGATGAAGACCTTTTGGATGGAGAAGAACAAGGCGAACGCCGAACATGAGGGCAGCAAGCCGCTGATCCCCACCCTCAGTGTTCGCAACGAGGCCTTCTGTCGGATCTTCCGCGGTTGCAACATCGACATCCGGCCGCAGGGCAGCGCGGAGGTCACCTTCGGCCTCAACATCAGCAAAACGGAGAACCCACGCATTCCGGTGGACCAGCGCAAGATCACCACCTTCAACTTCGACCAGAAGATCCAGTTGAACCTGGTAGGCAACATCGGCGAGGCGCTGAAGATCAACACCGCGTACAACACCGAGGCCACCTTCGATTTCGAGAATCAGGTGAAGTTGAACTACGTGGGCGACGAGGACCAGATCGTGCAGAAGATCGAAGCGGGCAATGTGAGCCTGCCGCTCAGCGGCCAACTGATACAAGGAAGCCAGAGCCTCTTCGGCCTGAAGACCGAGTTGCGCTTCGGCCGCCTCACCGCTACGGCGATATTCAGCCAAGAGAAAGGCCAACGGCGCAATGTGGCCGTGGCGGGCGGAGCGCAGACCACCACCTTCGATATCAAATGCGACGAGTACGAAGCGAACAAGTACTACTTCCTCAGCAACTACTTCCGCGACAACTACGAGAACGCCATGCGCACACTGCCCACTGTGAGCAGCGGGGTGAACATCACGCGGGTGGAAGTATGGGTGACCAACACGCGCAGCGATTTCGTGAACAACCGCAACGTGATCGGCTTCACGGACCTGGGCGAGGACGCCAGCCAACCGTCGATAGACGCAGGGCACTTCAGCGCGGGGCTCATCGGCACGATCGCCGGCCTGCAGGACAACCCTGGCAACTTGCCGGACAATTCCGCGAACACGCTTTTCGGCCTGGTGAGCGGCAATGCGAGCATCGTCTCCTTCACGGGTGCCACCGCTGTGCTGCAGGCGCAAGGATACCAGGCCAGCAGGCACTATGAAAAACTCGAAAGCGCACGATTGCTCCAGCCCAATGAATACACACTGAACGAGCGCCTCGGTTTCATCGGCCTGAACCAGAACCTCAACAATGATGAGGTGCTCATGGTTGCCTATCAATACACGCTCGATGGAAACCACTACCAAGTGGGCCAGTTCACCGGCACGGATGGGGTGGCACCGCCCAACGCGCTCATGTTGCGGTTGCTGAAGGCCACCATCACGGATCCACGGGTGCCCTTGTGGGACCTGATGATGAAGAACGTGTACTCGCTCGGTGCCTTCCAAGTGAACCGCGAGGACTTCCGGTTGGACCTTATCTACAACAACCCGGCTACCGGGGTCGACATCAACTACATCCCGCGCCCACCCCTCACCACGGTCCCCGTCGTGCAGGCGCTGGGGCTCGATCGTCTCGATCAACAGAACGCACCCAACCCCGATGGTTCCTTCGACTTCGTTGACAACGCCGCCACTACCGGTGGTACCATCAATACGCAGAACGGGCGCATCTTCTTCCCGGTGCTCGAACCCTTCGGCAGTTACTTGAACAGAAGGCTGCTGGAAGATCCGAGCAATACGGACATCATCCGGCGCAACATTGTTTTCCAGCAGCTCTATGACAGCACGAAGACCGCCGCGCAGAACCTCCCCGAACTGGATCGCTTCCGTTTGAAGGGCAGCTACAAGAGCGCGAGCAGCGATGTGATCAGCCTGAACTCGGTGAACATTCCGCAGGGCTCCGTTAGCGTGACGGCCGGTGGTGTGAAGCTGGTGGAGAACCAGGACTACACGGTGGACTACAACCTGGGCCGGGTGAAGATCCTCAACCAGGGCATCCTCGAAAGCGGCACCCCGATCAACATCAGCTTGGAAAGCAATTCGCTGTTCAGCATCCAGACCAAGACGCTCGCCGGTGCGCGCTTCGACTACAAAGTGAGCAAGGACCTCACGCTGGGCGGCACAGTGATGAACCTGTACGAGCGACCTCTTACACAGAAGGTGAACGTGGGCGACGAGCCGATAAGCAACACCATCGTGGGGCTGGACGGCAACTGGAAAACGGAAAGCGGTCTCATCACGCGCTTGGTGGACCAACTGCCCTTCTTCGCCACCAAGGAAGTGAGCACGGTGAACGCCAGCGCCGAAGGTGCCTACTTGATCCCCGGACACAGCAAGGCCATCGGCAATTCGGGCACCAGTTATGTCGATGACTTCGAAGGTAGCGTGAGCACCATCGACATGCGACAGCAGAGCCAGTGGTTCCAGTCCAGCACGCCACAGGGCCAGCCCGATCTTTTCCCTGAAGGAAGTTCCTTCCACCGCGACAATGGCTTCAAGCGTTCGTTGCTCGCCTGGTATGTGGTGGACCCGATCTTCTTCCGCGACAACTCCACCAAGCCGCCGCTGCCCACCGATAGCGAGAAGAAGAACACCATGCGCGAGATCCTCGAGAGCGAGGTGTTCCCCAATCGCGCATTGCCCACGGGAACCCCGCCGAACATCCCTGTGTTCGATCTGGCCTACTACCCCGATGAACGCGGCCCGTACAACTATAACCCTGCATTGGACGCCAACGGAAAATTGCCGAACCCCGCAGGCAACTGGGCAGGCATCACCCGGCGTGTGACCACGACGGACTTCGAGGCGAGCAACATCGAGACCGTCCAGTTCTGGATGATGGATCCCTTCAGTCCGGACGCGTTGCCTGCGGGGAGCAACGTCGATTCACCCAACCTCACCGGGGGTGAACTCTACCTCGACCTCGGCAACATCAGCGAGGATGTACTGCGCGACAGTCGCAAGAGCTTCGAGAACGGGCTGCCCAAGGACCCGAGCGACCTGAGCGCGACCACCGCACAGACCGAATGGGGCGTGGTACCGAGCACGCAAAGTGTGGTGAACGCTTTCGCCATTACCACGGCGAACAGCTACAAGTACCAAGACGTGGGACTTGACGGAATGGCCGACAACCAAGAGAACGGGAACATCCCTTCGGAACAGGCATTCACGCCCAATGCCCAATACCTGACGCAGATCAATGCGGCCGTCACCAACGCGGCGGCACGGGATAGCATTGACCAGGATCCCAGCGGTGATCGCTACCACTTCTTCCGTGGCAGCGACTTCGACAACGGGGGTGCCGGTCAGCCCTTCGATATCCTGCGTCGCTACAAGTACTTCAACGGGCCGGAGGGCAACTCCATTACCGATGAGGACGGCCAAGCGGGCTACCCTACGCAGAGCACCACGCTCCCGAACTCCGAGGACGTGAACCAGGACCAGAACCTGAGCGAGAGCGAGAGCTATTTCCAGTACAAGGTGAAGTTGCGCCCGGCGGACATGGTGGTGGGGCAGAACTTCATCACCGACCGCTTGCTGGGCACTTCACCCAATGGCCGCCAGGTGTATTGGTACCAGTTCAAGGTACCGGTGCGCCAGCCGGAGCGCGTGGTGAACGGCATCGCTGATTTCCGGTCGATCCGCTTCATGCGCCTGATGATGAAAGGCTGGGAGCAACCAGCAGTGCTTCGTTTCGCGCGATTGGAGTTCGTGCGTGGCGAGTGGCGCAAGTACACGCAGAACCTGGAGACGCCGGGTGAAGGCCAGGGAGGTGATCCCGATGCCACGCTCTTCAATGTGGCGGCGGTGAACATCGAGGAGAACGGCAAGCGCGTGCCGATCAACTATGTGCTGCCGCCGGGTATCAACCAGGAGACCGATGTCGCCAGTGCGAACCTGCGCAACCTCAACGAACAATCGTTGCAACTGGAGACCTGCAACTTGCGCGACGGCGACGCGCGTGCGGCTTTCCGCAACGTGCAGTTCGACATCCGCAGCTACAAGAAGATGCGCATGTACGTGCATGCGGAAACCGCCGATGAGGCCCATCCCATCAGCTATGGTGATGTGAGCGTGTACATCCGGCTCGGCAACGATTTCGACCAGAACTACTACGAGTACGAAGTGCCTGTGAAACCATCCCCCTTCGGCAACAACGACCCGTACAGCGTGTGGCCGGAAGACAACAACATGGTGATCGAGTTCGCCAAGTTGAACGACGTGAAGATCGAACGCAATTCGTCGGGCGCACCGGTCACCTTGCGCTATACGGTAATGGACGGGGATCGCCGCATAACGGTGCGGGGCAATCCGAACCTCAGCCAGATGCGCACGATCATGATCGGCATCCGCAACCCGAAGAAGGACGGCGCGGAGGCGAACCCGTGGGCCAACGATGACGGATCGAGCAAGTGCGTGGAGGTGTGGGTGAACGAATTGCGGCTTACCGACTTCGATCAACGAGGCGGCTGGGCGGCGTTGGCGCGGGTGAACACCACACTGGCCGACCTGGGCACGCTGAGCGTGGCGGGCAACTACAGCACTCCCGGCTGGGGCAGCATCGACAAGAAGGTGAGCGAACGCCAGCGCGACACACGTTACGGCGTCGACGTGAGCGCCAACCTGGAGATGGGAAAATTCCTGCCGGAGAAAAGCGGCGTGAAGGTGCCCATGTATGTCGGCTTCTCCGAGCAGGTCATCAACCCGCAATACGACCCACTGAACCCCGACATCGAGTGGGCCGATGCCACGCGAGCGTTGACCGCTGACCAACGGAAGAAGCGGTTGAACGAACTGCGCACCTACACGCGACGGCGCAGCATGAACATCACCAACGTCCACAAGGAACGCGGCCAGGGCGGCAAGGGCGGCAGTGGCAAGGAACACTTCTATGATGTGGAGAACCTGAGCCTCTCCTACGCCTATGGTGATCAGGAATACCACGACGTGAACACGCAGTACGAGAACACGCGTACCTACCGCGGATCGCTCGCCTGGCAGCACTCCCCCAAGCCCCGGCCCATCAAGCCCTTCGAAAAACTCGGCTTCGTCGGCAAGAGCAAGTGGACCAAATTGATCAAGGACTTCAACGTGAACCTCGGGTTCAAACAGCTCACCGCCCGCACCGCGATCGACCGCACCTACCTGGAGCGGCTCGTGCGCCCGAACCCCGACCTCGACCCCTCGGCATCGCTACCGCCGATACCCACTTACAACAAGACCTTCAACTGGACCACGCAATACGGTTTCCGCTACGAGATCACCAAGAACCTGAAGGTCGATTTCAACGCGGACCGCAACGCCATCATCGGTGAGCCACCAGGCCGGGTGAACACCAAGGACCACGACAACTACCAGCTATGGAAGGACAGCGTGCTGGCGAGCATCCGCGATTTCGGCGAGACCACCGCCTACGGCCATACAGTGAACGTGACCTACACCTTGCCGCTCGACAAGTTGCCGATCACCGACTGGATGACGGTGAACACCACCTACGGCGCGGGCTACAAATGGGACCGCGCACCGTTGCGGCAGGACAGCATCGGCAACACCATCCAGAACTCGCGCACCATCAGCATAAACGGCCAGCTGAACTTCGTGAACCTCTACAACAAGATCAAGTACTTCAAGAAGATCAACGACAAGGCCAAGGGCAGCAAGGGGGGCAACAAACCGAAAGGAAAGGACGGCAAGGGCGGCGGGGCCAAGACCGATTCCACCAACACCAAGGCACCGAGCACCACGCGCATCAACCCCGCCGAAGGTCTTGCGCGCGTGCTGATGATGATCCGCACCGGCACCATCACCTACAGCCAGAACAGCGGCATGCTGCTGCCCGGCTGGAACCGCGGCACCAACGTGATCGGCATGGACCAGGGCTTCGGTGCGCCCGGCTTCGGGGTGATCCTCGGTCAACAGAACACCGACTTCAATGGCGACATCGTGCGCGACTTCGCCAGCGACGCCAGCGCGAACGGATGGCTGGTGAAGAACCACAGCATCTTCACCCCCTACACGAACACTCGCACCGAGAACATCAATGCGCGCCTGTCGGTAGAGCCCTTCAAGGGCATGCGCGTGGAACTGAGCGCCATGCGCACCATCAGCGCGAACCGCAGTTCGTTCTACCGCTGGGACACGCTGGACGTATGGCGCAACGACAGCCCGCGCGAGACCGGCAACTTCAGCATGAGCATGGTGAACTGGGGCACCACATTCAGCAATGACGACAAGAACTTCGTGAACCGTGTGTTCCAGAATTTGCTCGACAACCGCGAAGTGATCAGTGCGCGATTGGGCAGCGCGAACGACGCGTCCTACTTGCCGCTCGGTCTTCCGCAGGACAGTAGCTACTGGCATGGC
>JANMKC010000108.1:0-4922 GCA_031371785.1 Flavobacteriales bacterium
TATCCCTTACCGTTCGTCCAACCGATCTGCGATCCGTAGATCTGCGGCCGTCCACTGTTCACCGCTACGCGATCCTCCAGCATCGCGAGTTCGTCGGCCCGTGCTTTCCCCTCCGCGACAGCTTCGCGCATCACCGGGAGATACTCCGCCTGGATCTTCGGTTGCGCATCGGCGTGCTGGATCACCAGGAACAAGGCCTGGTTCGCGGTGTGGCCGATCTCCTTCTCGCCCAACCAGCCAGCGCTGTCGATGATGGTGGATACACGCACGAGATCCAATGAATCCTGCTGGGCCATGTGCTTGATCACGCTGTCCTTCTGTGTACCTGAAATATAGTTGCCGACGTTGAGGCGGTCGCGTTGATCGAGTTCGTGGATGCGTTCGAGTTCCGCGCGAAGCCGCGCGTTCGCGCCCTGTGCAAGCACTTCGCCCGCAAGAGACACGAACACGAAAGTGACGAGCGATCTCATCTTTTGGCGCGTTCAACTCCAACCCGATGTCCCTCCACAAAGCCACCAGGTTCTTCCGAAGCCCAGGTCGCGCAATGCCTGTGCCGCTTGAGCCGATCGCCCACCTCCTTTGGCGCAAACCGTGACGATACGTTGGCGACGCGACCACGAGCGCGCCTGTTCCAGCAGGCGGTCCAATGGGATGTTGATCGCATCCGGCAGGTGGCCGCTATCATATTCCGCCGATGAGCGCACATCCACCACGCGGGTATCGCCACGCGTCATCCAATGTTTCAATTCCACGGCTTCCAAACAGCGTCGTTCCGCGGGCATGCGCAGCCACACAATGATGCCCGAGATCACCGTGATAGCACCGATGGCCAGGATGGAGGCGGTGATGCCGAAGCGATCGGCGATAACACCGGTGAGCAGCGCGCCTATCGCATAGCCCATGTCGCGCCACAAGCGGAACACGCCCAGACTTTCCGCGCGTTGTCGCGGATGCGTGTGCGCGGCGATGGTGGCGAGGAATGTTGGATACACCAACGCGGTGCCGAGACCAAGCGATGCGCCCAATGCGATGTACGCCTGCTGTGCATGCACAAAGGGGAGCATGATGATCGCCGATCCTTGCAGTACCATGCCCAGCACCAACAACAGTTTGCGATCCACGTGGTCGGCGAGTTTGCCAGTGGCCAATTGGCCGATGCCCCATACCGCAGGATACACCGCGGCGATGGCCCCGATGCGTGCGGGTCCGAAACCTTCGTTCAACAACAGCACCGGCAACAGGCCCCATAGCATGCCATCGTTCAGGTTGTTCACCAAGCCTGCTTGTGTCACTGTGCCCAGCGTCCGATGTCGCAGTGAGGTGTCCATGAACACATTGTCCAGTTCGGGCACCGTGCTCGACATGCTTTCGCTCGCCACATGATGCCGCGTGTCGCGCACCCAGAGCACCGAGAGCAGCAGGCCGATCACCGCGATGGCGATGCCTGCTTCGAAAGGAACCGGACGCGGACCATAGCTGTTGGCGAGATAGCCGGTGATGAAGGCCATGGCGGCCACCGCGAGGTAGCCGGCGAATTCGTTCAGGCCCATGGCCAGGCCGCGGTCCTTGTCGCCTACCAGGTCCATCTTCATCACCACCGTGCTGCTCCACGCGAAACCTTGGTGGATGCCCAGCAGGATGTTCGCCAGCACCACCTGATGCCATGCGTCGGCATAGATCAACATGAACGGCACCGGCAGCGCAAGGATCCAGCCGGTGACCAACAATTTCTTCCGGCCGAAGCGCCCGGCCAATTTTCCGGTGAAATAGTTGGAAAGCGCCTTGGCGATACCGAAGGCCATGATGAACGAAAGCGCCGCCGCGTGCGAGGCAATGCCGAAATCGCGCTCTGCAAGAAGGGGAAGCACCGTGCGCTCGATGCCCACCATGCCGCCCACGAACGCGTTCACGATCACCAGCAAGGTGAACTGCCGCCAATTGGCGCGCAAGCCAAGTTCAATGGCCTTCATTCCCCAAAGATGCGCAGGCCAGGCGATCGTTCCGGATCCAAGCTCCATATGGATCCCATGCCAAGGCTTGTGCTATCCCGACGATCGGACAGGTCCAATTCCGATGGGCTGTATCGCCAAGGGCGCGGAGTACGCAAAGCGGGCATCATCAGGGAATTTCCTTGGCGTCCTTCGCGCCCTTTGCGTTTTCCGACCACCGCGCCATGGGATGGATCAGTAGTCGGAACTGGTATTGCCAGCGCGCTCGCCGAGGACAGCTGCTCACCGACCTTTCCCCGGAACATACGGCCGCATGCATCCCTCATGCGCCATCTTCCCGCCGAGCTCCATGTGCTTCTCCTTCTCCGGCCAGGCCTGATCGTTCAGGCCATCAACCGATCGCCCGCCTGGCGGTGGACCGCGTCCTCCATAGCGAGGCCGAGCGTCACAAGTTCGCGATGCTGGTCCGCTTCGCGCTGTTGCAGCGCAATGGCTTCCTTCCGGAATTCGGGATGATCATCAATGTGCAGTTCACTGATCAATCGCGCCCATGTGCGGATGAGGAAGATGCGCACCTGCATCAAGGAATGGATGATGGCGGATGCCCGGCCGGAAGGCCGGGTAGCGCGATCGGCATGGTGCACCTCTTCGATCAGGGCACCTCCTTCTTCGCAGATGCACGGACCCGGCGGCTGTCCATGCTCCAGTGCGATCCGCCATAATCGTTCATTGATCGCGCGATCCTCGCGGTGCTGCCGTGCCAGCGCGTGCGAGACTGGCGGGCCTAGTCGCTTCATCAGCACGGGCAGCATGTCCTGCAGCCGCTTGTACGTGAAGTTGATCTTGTTGATCGCATCACGTCTGCGCTCGAAGCCCTCTCTGATCCGATGTAGTTTGTTCTCGATCATGCGCGGTGTTCCACTGGTGATGCTCATCAGAAATAGGTGGACAGCCCGAAGGTGATCGTCGTGGTCCTCGTGGCGGGATTGCCGAGGATGTCGAGATCCCAACGGTAGCCATAGTTGGCGCGCAGCACCGTGCGTGGCTCCGGGCGGAAGCCCACCCCTCCGGTGATCTGCTCCACGTCATCGGCGATGTTGCCGTTGGTCTCATTGAAGGTGCCCACGTTGTAGTCCACATAGTCACCGCGCACGGCGAGGTTCAGCCGGGCATTGTCCCAGCCGAGCATGTGGCCATGCACCACGCTCTGCACCACATCCACATAGCCCCCGCGCTGGCGCGAGCCGAAGCCTTGGAAATAGGTGGGCGGCACATCCACCATAACCCAGGCGAATTCGCAGGTGACAGTGGGTGCATGTTCACCCGCATCGCTGTGGAAGTCGATCGCGGCCACATCCACGCGACGCTTGTCGTCGAGCTGCAAGCCGTCCACCTCGAACTTGTTGTATACGCCGCCCATCCACGACACGCCCACTTCGCCCCAGCCGGCGCGGTGCCAAGCCGTCTTCAGCGTGACCAAGGGAATGCCGTTGGAACTTTGTGTGAAACGGTCCACATTGTCCTTGCTCGCCGCGAGCCAGGTGCGGCCCGTGGCATTGTCGATGATGCTGTTGTCGAACCCGTTGGTGAGGTAGACCTCGTAGTTCCAGCCCCACCGATGGTTGCCCGCCTTGCCGAAGAGTCCGAAGCCCGCATTGCTCCATGTGGATGGGATCAGCGTGGTGGAGGCGAGGGGCCGTTCCGTGAATTCATACAAAGGGCCATCGTGGTTCTGGTTGAAGCCACCGCTGGGGTTGAGCACAATGCCGCCGCGCAGATTGAACAGCGGATGCAGTTCGAGATCCAAGGCGGCGAACACGATGTCGAGCGGGCGTGCGCTGTTGTTGAGTTCCACTTCGGATATGATGCGCAGCCTGTTGGACAGATCCGAGCCGAGCAGCACGGTGAGGCGTTGCAGTTGGAAAGAGAGACCTTGCGCTTCGCCATCCGATCCCACCCACTTGGAATTCGCCTCCGCATAGCCACCCAAGGAAATACCATGACCCAATGGCACCAGCGGCCGGGAATGCACGGCGTCAGAATTCATCCGCAGTTGCGTGCTGTCCTGTGGCAGTACCGACAAATGCTTCAAGAGCGTCGGATCGCCCGAGGGCATGGAGGAAGCAACAGGTGGGGGAGAGGGTGCAGGGGCAGAGGCGGGGGCAGGGCGTATGGGTTGGATGGTATCAACTGGCGCACCTTTTCCAGCGGATACCAAGCGATCATCGGACGTTGTCCATCTCGCGATCTCCTTGGGGCGTTCGATCGGGATGCTTTCCGCCGGTGCGGTCTTCAGCACCACGGCAGGTTCCACCGGTGCATGCACTTCCTCTCTCACTACAGGCGGTGGCTGTGCGCGGAGTGCGCCTTCAACCTCGATCCTTCGCGCTTCGGATAGCGTGATCCGCGCACCATCGCGCAAAGCGACCACGAACGCATCGGCGTATCCGATCTTCTTCACCGCACTGAGAGCGCCGCTCGCTGATGCCAATTCGCTGAACGACCCGACGGTGTAGCGTGTGAGCCGGGCGCCGAAAGGCTCACCCTTCAGCGGGCCGATATCCTTGAACGGAGCCTCGGGCAGGACTTCGCGGAGGATGCCGATCTGCACCGTGAAGGAGAGGGGGTGTGAGCGGCTATCGGTTTGTGCGAGCAGCATCGATGGCAGCGTGATCAGCGCCGCGAGAAGGAGGGTTGTGCGGTTCATGGGATCAAAGGCTTTCAAGGAAACGGAGGAGCTTTTCGCTGTCTCCGCCGGAAAGCTCCAGGTAGGTCTGCCGGCTGCCGATCCCTTCACCGCCGTGCATCTGGATCGCTTCCTGGATGCTGTGTGCGCGCCCGTCGTGCATCAGGTAGTACGACCCGCCCTGAGAAACGGGCGAAAGGCCCAGGCCCCAGAGTGGCGGTGTTTTCCATTCGCTGGTGAGCGCGTTGCCTTCGGTGTAGCCATCGTCGAGCCCGGGGCCCATGTCA
>JANMKC010000121.1:0-4365 GCA_031371785.1 Flavobacteriales bacterium
GTCCATCTGCGACTTCGACCACTTCAAGCCCACGAATGCCCTTTGGACGATCTTGAATGTCTAAATGGTATAAGGCGCGAAAGGATTTGCGCAGTGCGGCTTGCCCCGGCGTAGGCCGAGGTTGAGGATCTCTCCCTCAGATCCCGTCGGTCAGTTTGTCCTCCAGCAGATCGGGCAGGAAGAGTTCCATGATCTCCTGCACCACGATATCGGGCTTCTCTTTTTCAACGATATCCGGGATCAGGATCGGCGTCCAGATGTAGACGCTGCGGCTGAAGTGCTCGCTGAGGTAGGGGATGAGGTACACCGCGAAACTGTCGCGGAACATGAGCAGTTTGGGCGCTTGCGGATCGGGACCCTGCATGAACACGGGCTTGTACTTGAAGAAGGCCGACGCGGGCATGGGTTCCTCCGGCAATGGGATCGCACGGAAGGGCGACTTCGGGATCAGCATCGGCACCAGTCGCGTGAACTTGTCGTTGAGCGCGATCTGCAGGGCGAGATCCGCATTGTCGCTGGTGTCCACTTGCACGCCATAGTCGTCAGGATCGCAGGGTAGCCCGATCCCTGGGTGGTCCTTCAGCATCTCCCGCATCAACCCGCGATAGCCGATGTAGCCGCCCCAAGGGTTCCAGTGTATATCCGTCTTGAAGTAGATGTCGCGCACCTTCTTTGCTTCGCGCAGATCCTCGCGCAGGTCGATGAGCTTCACGGTGGAATGCGCCGCGAGGTAGTTCTTCAGGTCGTCCAGTTCGGAGCGGTCATCCACCTTGTGGAACTTGTCCGGTAGTTCTTCGGGATACATCGTGCCTTTCAGTGGAGGTACCACGAGGTAGTAATCGATGCCCTTCTCGGCGAGCCATTTCTTGCGGTGGTCCAATCGCTCGGCGATCCGTTGCATCTGCGCTTGGGTGAGAACCGGCAGGTTGCGGTAGAAACGATCGGCACCGGTCTTCATAAGGAAGAGATAGCCATCCTTCCCGAACACCACATTGTCCGGCATGCTCGAAGTGCGCAGCACATACGTATGGTAGAGCGAGTTCCACCGGAAGAGCATTTTGCGGTAGCCGAAATGGTCGCCATAGAACCGGGTGTACTTTCCGGGGAACTCCAGCAGGGAGTGCATTTTCAGCAAGGGCTTTTCCGCGAGTGGACGTTTTTCCGTATCCGGGATGATGGGTTCGATAGGCAGCACGTCGGAGAGCATCGGCAAGCTGATGAGCGCGCAGAAGACCACGGCCGTAGCCCATTCGATCGGGCGACCGCTGGCGCGGAAATGCTCGAAGCGCGGGTTGCCGATCAGTCCTGCGAACACAGTGATCGCCGCGAGCAGGCCGCACCAGAACGGGATCGGGCCGTTGCCGCTCGCCTCCCACAACGCGCGCACGTCCTCGCCGATATCGAGGTCACTATAGAGGAACGGATCGTTGCCATTGAAACGGATGTACAGGTCATCGCCGCGCAGGTCGTACCGCGATACCTCTTCGTTCGGCTTGAACAGATGGAAGAGCTCGGCGGCCTCGAAGCGTTTCTGCTCGTCGTTGCATTTCAGCGTCATGGCGTGCAGCCGAAGGCTGTCCTGCTTGTTGCCGGGATCGATGCGCAGGAAATGGAAGAGCGTGTCCGCCGGCATGCGGAAGCTGAGCACCTGCCGGTCATGCGCCGCCTGCACAGGGCTGTTCACGAAGTAGCCCTGGCCGAAGCCACCCGGTTTATTGGCGTAGTAGATCTGGAAATTGTCCTGCACGGTGGCGGTGAGTTCAAGCTCCACCGTGAGCGCGCGGTCCGTGAAGTTGATATTGTTGGCGATGCCGCGCGTGAGGAAAAAGACGAATACCGCGACGGCGATCGAAAGCAATACGCTCGTGAAGGAGGCGCGGAACGTTGTGGGCCGTTCATGCCGGATCGTTCTTCCCCGCAGGGCGAAGGGCAGCCGAGCGAGCAGCCCGCAGATGATGGCAACGAGCAGAGCCAGCAGGAAGGGCCGGGCAACGGGCCTCACCGGATCGAGCGCTTCGGCGGTGAGCGGCGTGAGGTCCTTGCTCGAAGCGATGTAGGGATCCGTGCCCGTGCCCACCACGCGTAGCACGTTCGCCGCACTGTCAAGCTCGAAGGGTCGCAGGTCATGCACGGGAGCGAACCAACGCGTGATCTCTTCGGCATCCAGTCGTATGGTGCGGTAGGGCCCGCGCAGTTCGATGCTTGCGAGTTCCATGCGCACCGCCTGCGTGCCTGGATCGATCCGCAGACCTTGCAGATGATGCACGTCGGCCGGGAGGTTGAAGGCGATGCGCTGGACATCCGGTCGCGGAGGTACCAGCACCGGCGCGCTGCGATCAGCGGTGTAATCGCCATTGCGATCATCCCAGAAGAGCTGGAACGCGTCGGCGCAGCTTGTATGCAGTACGAGCGTAACGGTGAGCCCTCTCGAGCGCACGGGCACGCGGAAGCTGCGCCAGGCGGCACCGAAAGCGATGAGCGCGATGAGCAGCGGGAGCCAGCGGCGGAGCATTGCGCGGTCCATGGTTCAGAAGCGGAAGTAGATGAACGGCGAGAAGGTGCTGCTGCTCACCTGCATCGCCACGCCGACGAACAGTAACGCCATGCCCGTGAGCTGCAGATAAGCGAATACACCGCGCGGTGGTTGTTCTTCGGTGAACGAGGGCAGGCGCATCTTCCGCCCCACGAGCGCATGCACGTTCAAGGAACCGAGCACACCGATCACCAACGCCAGCAACGTGGCATTTGTCAAGTAGAGTTGCGGGTACGTGAGCAACGCATCACCCGCGCGTGGATCCCACATGGCCTGTGCGAAGCGCCAAGCACCGGCGGTGTCCTCGATGCGGAAGAAGGCCCAGGCCGTGAGCACCACCACGAGCAAGTAGATGTGGCCGACGATGCGCGGAGCACGATCCAGCAGCCGTCCGAGACCGAGGCGTTCCAGCACCATGAAGAAGCCATGGATCATACCCCACAGCACGTAGTTCCAACTGGCACCGTGCCACAGGCCGGTGAGGAAGAAGACGATGAGCAGGTTCAGATATGTGCGCGCACCACCTGCGCGATTTCCGCCGAGCGGGATGTAGAGATAGTCGCGGAAGAAATTGGTGAGGCTGATGTGCCAGCGCTTCCAGAATTCGCGCAGGCTGCGGGCGATGTAGGGCCTGTTGAAGTTCTCCAGGAAGTGGAAACCGAACATGCGGCCGAGGCCGATCGCCATATCGCTGTAGCCGCTGAAGTCGAAGTAGATCTGCACCGCGTAGGCGATGATCCCGAGCCAGGCCACGCCCATCGTCACGGTCGCGGGGGCCTCCTTGAAGATGACATCGGCGATGCGCGCGCATTGGTCGGCGATGAGCACCTTCTTCGCCAGGCCGATGATGAACCGCCGTATGCCGTAAGCAAAGTCATGGATGCCCAGTTTGCGGTCGGTGAACTGCGAGGCCACATCGTGGTAGCGGATGATGGGACCCGCGACGAGTTGCGGGAAGAACGCGATGTACAGTGAGGCGATGCCCGGACTGCGTTGCGCACGTGCCGCACCGCGGTAGACGTCCACCACATAGCTCAGGCTGTGGAAGATGAAGAACGACACGCCGATCGGCAGGTGTACATCATCCATCGCGATCCGGGGAAGTCCCCATCGGATCAACAGGAAGTCGATGTTGCCCGCAAGGAAATTGGCATACTTGAACCAGACCAGCGTGGCGATGTTCATCACCACCGCGATGGTGAGCACCGCGCGTGGGGATCCGCTGCGTTCGATCGCCAGCCCGCACAAGTAGTTGAACAGGGCCGTGCCGAGCATCAGCAGCACGTACGCGCCTTCGCCCCAGAAGTAGAAGATCAGGCTGGCAGTGAGCAGCACGGTGTTCTGCGCCCTGCGGTTCCCTGCTAGCAGCACCAGCAGCAAGGTGAGCGGCAGGAAAAGGAACAGGAAGACCGGTGAACTGAAGACCATGCGTTGCGCGCTGTCGCTGTGGGGGCGGCGAAAGTAGAAGGTCGCGAACGTTAGGCTGTGGAATGTCCTGTGTTAAGCCAATGTTAGATCCATGTGGAACAAGTGTTACTTTCGGCTCGTTGCAGGGGTTCGAACACAACACCATGAAACACATCGCCGCCATCCTTTTCCTGATCATCGCTGGCACCAGTGACGCGCAAGAACTGATCGGCCAGGACTTCTATGCGAACGGAAAGCTGCGCAGCACGCACTTCTCTGACGGGTCCGTGGAGCGCTTCATCACCTACTTTGAAAGTGGTCGCGTGAAAGAGATGGGGCAGTTCGTCGAGGGTCGGCGCGATGGCACATGGAAATGTTTTTCAGAGAATGGCGCATTGATCGCGCAAGCGGGCTTTGTGCATGGG
>JANMKC010000227.1:0-1590 GCA_031371785.1 Flavobacteriales bacterium
CCCATGACCGAGACCTGGACCAACTGGGCGCGCGAACAGCGCTGCACGCCGAGCGCAATCGAACGGCCGTCGAGCGAGGCTGCGCTCGCGGATGTCGTGCGCAGCGCCGCCGCGCGCGGAGAGCGCGTGCGGGCCGTCGGCTCGGGGCACTCGTTCACCGACTGCACCTGCACCGACGGCGTGATGATCGACATGACGGAGATGCAGCGCGTGCTTCACGTCGACGCCGCACGCGGTCTCGTGACGGTCGAGGGCGGCGCGAAGCTCCACGCGCTCGGCCCGCAGCTCGCCGCGCACGGGCTAGCACTCGAGAACCAGGGCGACATCGATCGTCAGTCGATCACCGGCGCCATCTCCACCGCGACGCACGGCACCGGGATCGCGTATCGCAACATCTCCGCGCAGATCCACGCAATCCGGCTCGTGACCGCGACGGGCGAGGTGCTCGAGCTGTCGGCGGACGACGAGGACCCCGAGGCCTACCTCGCGGCGCGCGTCTCGATCGGGGCGCTCGGCGTGATCTCCGCCGTGACGATCCAGTGCGTTCCGCTCTACACGCTGCACCGCCGCGACGAGCCGCGCCCGCTCTCCGAGACGCTCGACCGCCTCGACGAGCACAACGCCGAAAGCGACCATTTCGAGTTCTTCGTCTTCCCGTACACGCAGAAAGCGCTCACGCGGCGCACGCGGCGCAGCCTCGACGAGCCCGACGCGACGCCGGCCTGGAAGCGCCATCTCCAGGAGGAGGTGATCGAGAACCTCGCGCTCGGGACCGTGTGCCGCACCGGCCGGCGCTTCCCGCGCCTGGCGCCGCGCCTGAACCGGCTGATCACCTCGGCGATGTCGGCGAGCGAGGTCGAGGACCGCGCGTACAAGGTCTACGCGACGACGCGCGCGGTGCGCTTCACCGAGATGGAGTACGCGATGCCGCGCGAGCACGCGCGCGAGGCGGTCGAGCGCGTGATGGCGCTCGTCGAGCGCCGGTCGCTGCCGATCCTGTTCCCGCTCGAGGTGCGCTTCGCGGCGCCGGACGAAGCGTTTCTGTCAACCGCTCCGGGCCGGGACACGTGCTACGTCGCGGTGCATCAGTTCGCCCGGATGGAGTTCGAGACGTTCTTCCGCGCCGCGGAGGAGATCTTCGAGTCGCTCGATGGGCGGCCGCACTGGGGCAAGCGCCATTACGGGACTGCCGCTTCGCTGCGCGAGCGCTATCCGGACTGGGAGCGCTTCGCGGCCGTGCGCGAGCGGCTCGACCCCGATCGCGTGTTCGCGAACGACTACACGCGGCGCGTGCTGAGCGAGTGAGCGGCGGTCGGACGGCGCCCGCGAGTCACGATCCGCCGTTGAGACCGAGCTTGACGAAGAGCTTCAGCACGAGTTCCGCGTCCACGCCCTCGCTCAGCCGCAGGCCGCCGAGCGAGCCATTGAGCTCCAGGTTCACGAGTCCCGCCGGGCCAACGTTGCCCCTCAGCAGCAACGCTCGCGGCACGGCAGGCAGCGTCCCTCGGCAGCCGGTCAGCGTCAGCGCGTCCTGTGCCAGCGTCAGCAACAGCGCCGCCTCGTTGGACGACCGGACGAGCAGTTGCGAAC
>JANMKC010000262.1:0-8056 GCA_031371785.1 Flavobacteriales bacterium
GAACGCCGCTACGCGCGCCTGCTCACCGAAGGCGAACCGCTGCCGCAACTCGTGGTGGTCGATGGCGGCAAAGGGCAGTTGCACGCTGCCATGAACGTCTTCGATCGCCTCGGCCTGCGTGGCAAAGTGGCGTTGGTCGGCATCGCGAAGCGTCTGGAGGAACTCTACTTCCCCGAGGATCCCGTGCCGCTGCACATCGACAAACGCAGCTCCTCGCTGAAGGTGATACAGCAGATGCGCGACGAGGCGCACCGCTTCGGCATCACGCACCACCGCGGCAAACGCAGCAAGCGCATCGTGCGCACGGCCTTGGAGGACATCCCCGGCATCGGGCCGGAAACAGCGAAGAAGTTGCTCGTGCGCTTCGGCTCCATCAAGGGCGTGAAGGAGGCAGCGATGGAGGAGCTGATCGCGGAGATCGGGGAGAAGAAGGCGGAGGTGGTGAAGGCGGGGGTGCAGTGATCTTGTACTGTCGCCCTGAGCTTGTCGAAGGGTTTTGGGCGTGCCGGCTCGAAGACTCGCCGTCGGGCCATTCGTTCCAAGTCCTCGCGCGGATTACCGCGCTCCGGGCTTTCCACTTCTGTCCCTCACGCAAAGTGCGACCTCGCACAGCCTAGTTAGGTTTGTTCATGGACTATAGCCAGTTCTCAATGTGCTCGATTGAACCAACATCAATGATTTCCGTGATCATTGTCGGCGCATTGGCGCTATGGCTGCGCACTTGGTTGCCCAGCTACTTGAAGCAGAAAGGGGAGAACGCCGCGACTAAAGAGGACATCTCTGGGATCACTCAGAAGATTGAATCTGTCAAGCTGGACTATTCAACGAAGCTCGAAGCCTTACGGTCGGAGTGTGGCGTTGTAAGCGCTCAACGGAATCTATTGAATGAGCGGGGCTTCGAGTCTCTCACGGCGTTCTTCGATACTGCACTGAGTCTGATCAAGGAGAAACTGGAGGTGAGTCCTGGCGAAATTGGATCACTCGCTACCGCCTCTGACGAACTTTACAAGCACCAAATTGAGGTCGAACGTTTGTTCACGAAACTAGCAGTGGACTATCACAAGTTGGTGCTGTTCCACATTGACAAAACCAACCTCCTGAAGGCGGCAAATGATGTGGTGATTGCTGCTGGCCTTGTCCATCAGTCGTTCAGGAAGCACTTCGGCAAAGTCAAAGGGACAATCTCTGAGGAGACATGGGCGGTTGCCGCCAATGACAAGGTTCGAATCGCGGTTGCCACGAAAGCAAGCAACGAGGCAGTGCATGCCTACTATGACGACTTTTCCCCTCTTAAGAAGGACCTGGACAAGGCGTTCTCCGAATACCTCCGAGCATTACACAACCACATCAAGCAATCAAGCCAGCAAGTTGAAATTGGCGCCTTGACGAATCTTGGGAACGGCTCGTAGACGTCGGGAATCCCTTCCTTGTAATAAGTCGATTGGTGTTGTGCTGAATGGAGGCGCTCAATCACGACAAGTACCGCTCCTTGATTTTGTCCCAGTGCATGAAATTGATTTCGCAATCCATCTCAGGATCCCCAATGTCACGCTTGATGTTAACGCTAATGGACGGTTTGTTCAGGACGTCATCCCGCTCGAAATCTCGGCCCTTTTGGTATCGCACGCCAGTGAGGTTCTCGCCATAGAAATAGAACAGTCGGTTCACCTGCCGGAATTGCTCCCATTGGGATAAGTCCTTTTTATCGAAAGGCCCATCACCATGCCCGTCGCTTCCGAAGTAGGCGTTCAGTTCATCGAAGAGCGCGCGTATCTGGCTCAATGAGGGAGGGGCTGTTCGGCTACTTATTAGAACCACTTCGTTCGACCACGGGTGGCAAAGAGCCTTGTCGAAATGCCCCCACAGATGCACCGGCAAGTCCATATCGTCATCACCGAACTTAACCTCGGCAAGATCCTTTAAACCTTTCACCGAAATGACCGAAGGCAGTCCATCGGAAACGGGACGGGGAACTGAGGCTATGGCCGGAGATGGGGAAGGTGACTTGCCGAAAAGTTTGTCGAGGAGGCCCATGGGTAAGGAAGTGTCAGCCAAGATAGAACCCGAGCACTATCATTGGGATAGCCCACTTGTCACGAGACTTCCAGAAAACTCTGGCGCGCCTGCCAGCCGAAGGCTGGGGAGTTAGGCGTGCGTAAAGCGTGTGCGCGGCAGGTCGCCTACGCTAAAGCTTCGGCGACGGAACACCGTCCTCCCGTGCCTGTTCGGCATTAGCGTTGGTGCCCTTCCGACAAGCGATCACTTCTTCCGCCTGAACTTCTTCTTCGGATCCTGACTAGTATGGAATACGCGAAGCACCGCGATGTGATCTTTCATGGGCCGGTAAAGGATCACGAAAGGGAAACGGGAAAGCGGCCGCTGGCGGACAAGACCACGCACACGGGCCGCTGCGTTCGGGTACTGTTCGATCAGTTTGTAACAGGCGTACACTTCATCAATAGGCGACGGCCGCTTTCAAGCTGCGCTCCGCATACCATCGCACCGAGGCGTTCACATCCGCAACTGCCTCATCGGTGACCTTCACCCTCCGGGTCATGCACGCGCCGCCTTGCGTGCGAGAGCCCGCGCTTGTTCAGGCGTGTAGGTCTTCGCCTCACCACGGAGATAGCGGGAGAGGCTCGCATCCAATTGCCGCTGCTGCTCCTTGGTGAGCGCATAGTGCGCATTGCCGGCGAGGGTCTCTTCCACCGCGGCGATCACATGCTCGTCATTGCTCGCTTCGAGCTGTTCGATCACTGCGGCTTTGCGTTGTTCCAGTCGGCTCATGACAGGTGTTGTTGCTTCAAATGTACACCCCGTCCGACCTCACTAGGTCCAACTCAGAACGGCCGTTCAGAAGGATCGCGCTTGCTGTTCCACAGGGGAAACACATGCACCTCGGTGGCGGTGAACGAATGGAAGCTCATCTGCAGGCCAATGCCTTTCACGCGAACCTCCGTGTAAGTGTGCGACCTGTTTTGATGTCCTTCTTCCCTCTGTTCACGGAGGCCTGTTGCTCCTTGGTCAACTTGTACGGTTCCAGTTCGGAGGCATCGGTGCCCATCAGCCGGAACGCTTCTCGCAGCAAGGCGCTGTCCCGCGATCGCTGGATGCGTGTGATCAAGCGCTTCTTGAGTTCGTTGTCGGACATGGCTTCAGTGATCGTAAAAGTAATCGAGTGTTGACGGATCGGGTGTCATGCTTCGCTCCCTTCACCCGCTCGGCAAAGCGAGGCAGGGCCTCGCGAATAGCACGCACGCGTGAGGCAACACGAGCGCAGCCGCGCGGCCCCTCCTGGATCAAGTCCGAGACGCGTGGCATGTATTCGGTCGCCCGTGGCGACCATTTCCATGTTGCAATTGCCGGTGTACTACCCCACCAACTCGATGACCGAAAGCCGGTCAGCGTCCACCTCGATAAGGAAACGGTCCCGCTCGTTCAGTCGCGCGATCTCCGGCAATTCTCCAACAGACGCTTGGTCAACATGTCCTGCGGGATATTGCCCAAGTTCACCTTGATGAGTTTTCGCGGTGTGCGATGCACGATACAACTGTCGCGGAAGTCGGAATCCTTGGTGATGAGGATGCGGTCCTCCGTGTCGGCGATGCGTGCGATTTCCTGGTCGGACGTGTGCCAGCGGTCGGGCAGCCGGTTGACATGTGTGCAGTCATGCCCGGCTTCGGCCAATCGCTTTGAAAGTCGGATGGGGATATGAACGTCGCAGAGGAAGCGCATCACGCCACGTCACCCAACGAGTGGCCGGATACGGTGAGCTTGGCGTAGTTCAGGCAGGCTTGGATGTCCTCCTTCTCCAACTCGGTATGTTCGGCGAGGATCTCTTGCGTGCTCATTCCTGCGCCGAGCATGTCGATGACCACTTCCACGGGCCAGCGCATACCGCGCACGCAAGGCTTGCCGTGGCAAATGCTGGGATCGATGGTGATGCGGCCAAGCTGTGAGCGGTCCATGATGAGCGCAAGATAATCCATCCACAATCGCACGCGCTGGGCGCCTGCCTGCCGCAGGCAGGTTCGCCGACCAGACTATTTGCCGAGCCATTCATCCACGGCCTTGTTGGCCTCGCGGGCCGTGAGCGTGCGGCCGGCGTTGATGTCCTTCTTCCCTCTGTTCACGGAGGCTTGTTGCTCCTTGGTCAGCTTGTACGGTTCCAATTCGGAGGCATCGGTGCCCATCAGCCGGAACGCTTCGCGCAACAAGGCGCTGTCGTGCGATCGCTGGATGCGCGTGATCAAGCGCTTCTTGAGTCCGGTGTCGGACATGGCTTCCGTATTCTGTGGTCGTAAAAGTAATCGAGCGATGGCGGATCGGTGACCCGATAAATTCGCACGACCATGGTCCCATGCATGAGTTTGGGGCCTTACTTACCTTTGGCGTCACTATGTATGATCAAGCGGCATGATCCTCTCGTTCGGATCGAAGGACACTGAGCGCATCTGGCTCGGCGAACGGGTGAAGGGATCGCCGCCATCGATCCAGGAAACCGCCAGACGCAAACTGAGGATGCTGAACAACTCACAGGACGTGAACGACCTGCGCGTGCCGCCCGGCAACCGGCTGGAAAAGCTTTCCGGACGCTTGAAAGAATACCACAGCATCCGCATCAACGAGCAATGGCGCATCATCTTCAAATGGAACAAGGGCAACGCGACCGACGTTGAGATCATCGACTACCACTGACATGAAACCGCTCCCCAACATCCATCCGGGCACTGTGCTCTCCGAAGAGTTCCTGGCCCCGCTCGGCATCAGCGCCTATCGCCTGGCCAAGGACATCGGCATTCCGCAGAACAGGCTCTCCCTGATCCTGAAGGGCGGACGGCGCGTGACAGCGGACACAGCGCTGAGGCTATCGAAGTACTTCGGCACATCGGCCAAATTCTGGTTAGGCCTGCAGGATGATTTCGATCTGGAAGAGGAGACCCGCTCGATGGGCAACACGCTCGCCACCATCACCCGCTTCAGCGGGACCGCGGCTTGATCCCGAAGCGTTGAGAAGAGCGATGGAATGAGCGCGCCCGCGGTCTCCGTCCTCCTTCCCTTTCATAACGCGTCCACCACGCTCGATGCCGCCTTCGCCAGCATCGCCTCTCAAACCTTCCGCGACTTCGAACTGCTGCTTATCGACAACGCGAGCAGCGATGAAGGTGCCGCCATCGCCCGTGACTGGTCACGCCGCGATGCGCGCTTCCGTGTGATCGAAGAGCCAACGATCGGCATCGCGCATGCGCTGAACACCGGCCTTCGCGAAGCACGCGCCCCGCTCATCGCGCGCATGGACGCGGATGACATCGCGCATCCCGAACGCTTGGCGCGACAGGTTGCGTTCATGAACGAGCATCCGGAGATCGGTGTGCTGGGCACGCGAACGACGTTCAGCACGACCGTGGAGAAGAGCAGCGGCATGCAGTGGTTCGTGAACTGGCAGAACGCCATCATCACACCGCATGAACACTACGTGAAACGCTTTGTCGACGCACCGCTCGCGCACCCAACGGTGATGTTCCGCAAGGATCTGGTCGATCGCTTCGGTGGTTACTCAACAGAACCACTGCCCGAAGACCACGAACTCTGGTTGAGGTGGATGCACAACGGCGTGCACTTCGCGAAACTGCCAGAAGAACTGCTCACATGGAACGACCATCCACAACGCCTCAGCCGAACGCACGCGAACTACAGCGTTGATGCGTTCTTCACCACGAAAGCGAAATGGATCGCGGCTTGGTACGAACGCAAGTTCACTGATCACAGGCCCGTGATCATCGCTGGTGCGAGCAACCTCTGCATTGATCGCGCACGAAAACTGGAAGCGCAAGGCATGCGCATCTACGCCTTCACGGATGTGCGCAAGCGCGAAGTGCCGGGCTATGGCTTCATCGCGCACGATGCGTTGCCAATGCGCGGAGAAGCGCTCATCATCTCCTTCATCAGCCAGCGTGGTACCGGCGATCGCATCGCGGAATACCTCGCCTCTCGCGGACTAGTGGAGGGCGAGGACTTCATCCTGGCGGCTTAGCCCAAGCGCTCAGCGCGCTTCGGCTTCAATCGATCGCGGATCAGGAGCATGTGCTTCTCCTCGCATTCCAAGGCGGCCGTCCAACGCGCACCCGTCGCGCCATGCCATGCCTTGCGATCACTGATACCCTCACGTTCACAGAACTCGTTCAGATGTTTCACGAAGTGCTCGGCCGTACCCTCTGCGTCGGGGCCGAAAAAATCCCAGTGGAAGCGAAGCCCCGCCATCACGCGAGCTTATCGCTAAGTAGACGCAGTTCTTCCGCAGGCGACATCTTCTCATACAGCATCCGGTACGTTGCCTCCGTGATCGGCATATCCACGCCGAGCTTGCTGTTGATCTCGTGTACGCATTTCACCGCGTAGTAGCCCTCAGCCACCATGTTCATTTCCAGTTGCGCGGCATGCACGCTGTAGCCCTTGCCGATCATGTTCCCGAACTCGCGGTTGCGACTGAAGGTTGAATAGGCAGTCACCAACAGATCACCGAGGTATGCAGGCTCATTGATGTCGCGACCGATCGGATGCACCGCCGCCACGAAGCGTTCGATCTCGGTGATCGCCCGACTGATCAGCACCGCGCGGAAATTGTCGCCGTAACCAAGGCCCACGCTGATACCTGAGCAAACGGCGATCACGTTCTTCAGGATCGCGGCGTACTCGGTGCCATAGATGTCGTCGCTCAACGTGGTCTTCATGAAACGGCTGTTCAGCGCCGCGCCCATCGTCTGTGCATTGGCGGCGTTCTGGCTCGCGATGGTGAGGTAGCTCAAGCGTTCCATCGCCACCTCCTCCGCGTGACAAGGACCACAGATCACTCCGAAATTCTTCTTCGCCACGCCCCAATGATCGAAGAGGTATTCACCCACGATCTGGTTCGTTTCCGGCACGATACCTTTCACTGCGCTGAACACCGTTTTGCCTTTCAGCGCGGACGGATCGAGCTTCTCCATCGTGCTCTTCAGGAACGCTGATGGCACAGCGATGATGAGCGTGTCCGCCGCTTTCACCACTTCGTTGATGTCATCGCTCATCGCGAGCCGGGCCACATCGAATTGCGCGGCGCAGATGTAGCTGGGATTGTGTCCGTACTGCTTGATATGCGCAATGGTTTTCGCACCACGCACCCACCAACCCACGCGATCGGAATTGTTGGTGAGCAACTTCACGAGCGCGGTTCCCCAACTGCCCGCACCGATAACCGCGATTCGCTGATCGCTCATTTGAACGTGATGTCGACTTTCATCTCCTTGCCATCGCGCAGGACGGTCACGTTGGTCTTGTCACCCTTGGTGAACGCGCTCAATGCCTTCATGTAGCTCATCATATCGGCCACGTCGTGGTCACCCATCTTGATCACCACATCACCGACTTTCAATCCTGCGGCCGCAGCGGTCTTGCCATCCGTCACACCATCGATGCGCATGCCCTTGCCATCGTACATGTAGTCCGGCACCACACCGAGGGTCACTTTGAACTTCGGCACTTCCGTGGTGTCCGCCGCGGTTTTGGCGAAGACCAGCTTCGGGTCGTCGTTCAGGGTGGTGATCAATGATTCGATAAAGCGGGTGACGCGCAGCATGCCGTCGTAGTTGATCTTGTCCTCATCGTCGCTCGGCTTGTGATAGTCCTCGTGCGCACCGGTGAAGAAGTGGATCGCCGGAACACCTTGCAGGTAGAAGGAAGTGTGATCGCTGGGACCCACTCCGCTGTCGCTCGTCTTCACTTTCAAGTTCCCGACCTCGATGCGTTTCACTTCGTCCCATGTCGGCGATGTACCCACGCCATTGACCATGGTCGAGCTCGCCGTATCCAGACGGCCCACCATGTCCATGTTGATCATGTAGTCGAGCTTCTCTATCGGCACGGTGGGATGCTTCGTCCACCAGTTGCTCCCATAGAGCCCCATCTCCTCGCCACTGAAGGCGATGAAGAGGTAGTTGTTGTTGTGCGTTTCGGGCATCTCGGCAAGGTCGCGCGCCAATTGCATCATCACGGCGACACCACTGGCGTTGTCATCGGC
>JANMKC010000309.1:0-30026 GCA_031371785.1 Flavobacteriales bacterium
CACCTTCTTCAACCCGAAGCTCGGTGCGCAATGGCGCATCAAGCCGAACGCGAAGCTCTTCGCATCCATCGCCGTGGGCAACCGCGAACCGAACCGTGATGATCTTGATCAGACAACACCGGCAAGCCGACCGACGAGCGAACACTTGATCGACTACGAGATGGGATATGCTTTCCGCAATGGCCGGTTCAGTGCGGAGGTGAACGCCTACCACATGGACTACCGCGATCAACTCGTGCTCACCGGAAAGCTCAACGATGTCGGCGCCGCGCTACGCAACAACGTTCCGAGCAGCTATCGCCAAGGCCTCGAATTGCAAGCACGCGCGATGCTCGGTTCGCGTTCCAGCATCGGCGGCAACGCCACCTTCAGCCGCAACAAGGTGCGTGACTTCACGGACTACTCGGACGATCACGACAACGGCGGCCAGCGCGCCACGACCTTCCACGAAACGGATATCGCCTTCTCACCGAGCGTGATCGCGAGCGGCGAAGCGGGCTATCGTCTTTGGAACAATGCGACACATAGCCACGCGGACATCTCCTGGATCACGAAATATGTCGGCAAGCAGTTCCTCGACAACACCAGCAGCGATGATCGCACGCTCAATAGCTACTTCGTGAATGATCTGCGCGCGAACGTTTCGCTCACCGGCATGAAAGGCGTGAAGAGCATCGACTTCAATCTCACCGTGCGCAACATCTTCAGCGAACTCTACGAGAGCAACGGCTGGAGCTACAGCTATTGGGAGAATGCGCAACGCGTATCCGGCGTTGGCTATTACCCGCAGGCGCCGATCAATGTGCTGTGTGGAGTGACGGTGAGGTTCTGATCCCCACAATAGAACAAAAGATACCCCCTTCCGGGTATTGCATGTCGACTTTGCTCACGGTTACTTTGTCGGCATCAAACCCGATCCCATGCGCAAGATCAAGACCCTCGCCCTACTGTCCGCCTCCGTATTCGCCCTCAGCGCAAGCGCACAGCAGAACACCTACGATTCGCGCATCGACAGTTACGTCGGCCTGCGGTACTCGTGCGGTGGCAGTGTGCAGCCGGTGTTGAGGATCCAGAACGTGGGTGGAGCCACGATGACCAGTTGCGACATCGATGTGCTGAAGAACGGGATCACGAACAACACTTTCAACTGGGTCCTCGCGAGCGCGGCCGCCACCAATGTGTTCAGGCAGCCAGCGCTGCCGGTGATCAGCGGTATTCAGCCCGGCGATGTGCTGGAGTTCCACATCCTCACGGTGAACGGACAACCCGACGAGGGCTCGGACGGAAACGTGCTGCAAGTGCCGTTGACGGACCAGAAGGGCGACGCGGACAGCTACCAGGTGCAGGTGCAAGTGCTCACCGACGACAACCCATCGCAGACCACTTGGACGATCAAGAACGAACTGGGCGCGGTGGTTGCGCAGAGTCCGACCTATACGGATCCCGGAACGGTAACCACATCGCCGCTGAGCCTAACGCCCGACCATTGCTACAACTTCGAGGTGAAGGACACGGGCGGCGATGGCTTCGGTATCGCACGCGAGGACGGCTATGCGAAAGTGACCTGCATGGGGCAGGACGTGGTGAGCGTGAGCGGGAATTTCGCGTCGCTCTTCCGCGAAGGCGTTACCACCGGAACACAGGATGGATGCCTGCCGACGCAATTGACCACGAGTGCGGATCCGTTGGTCTCCTGCGGTGCAACGGGATTGATGCTGAACGGCACGAGCACGATCCATGCGACCGCGGTTCCAGGCGTGAACAAGTACCAGTTCAAGTTCACCAATGTCAGCGGGCAGCCTGCGTATTCACGCACCATCGCGAGTCTTTCACGCTCGCTCACGCTCACGAAGTGGAGCACGCTTCCGCTGAAGAAAGGCCGCACCTACAATGTACAGGTGCGATCGAGCTTCAACAATGGAACGAACTGGTGCGCGTATGCGGGTTCATGCACGATCTCCATCAGCAACATACCGGGCGAAGCGCCGCGATCATTGGACGCGATGGATGCCGACAGTGAATTGTCCTTCACCATCTTCCCGAACCCGGCCGAGAGCGGGCGTTTCCATCTATCGATCGCTGGTCTTGACGGTGCCACGGGAGAAGCTTCCGTTGATGTGTTCGACCTCTTCGGAAAGCGGGTTGGCAATAGCGTGATCACATTGATCGGGGACGATGCGCCGATCGCGATCGACATGCCGGAACTGGCCGCTGGGATCTACTTCGTGAAGTTGACGATCGGTGAGGACGCGCTCACCCGGCGGCTCGTGGTGCATTGATCAAGCGCGCGATGCAAAGTCGACCGTTGCCAAGGCTTCAATTGACGAAGTACATCTCCAGCGTTCCCTTGTTCTTCGCCTCGATCCGGCCGCGCGGTTCGAAACGCAGGCCAGGCGTGTTCCTCACGAGTTCATACGTGGCGGAGCTGATGTTCACGCGACCGGGTTCACCGCTGCTCTCCATGCGCGAAGCGGTGTTCACCGTATCGCCCCAGATATCGTAAGCGAACTTTTTCACGCCCACGATGCCGGCGACCACGGGGCCCGTGTGGATGCCGATGCGGATCTCGAAGTAGGGGAGGCCCATCGCGAGTTTCCGTGCCTTGCCCTCGGCGATGAAGTCGCGTATCTCGAAGGCGGCCTTCACCACGTCCAGCGCGTGCGTGGTGTTGGGCGTTGGCAGGCCACCCGCGGCCATGTACGCATCGCCGATGGTCTTGATCTTCTCGATGCCGTGCTTCTCCATGATGTGGTCGAAAGCCGAGAAGCATTCGTGGATGTCCTTGACCAGTTCCTTCGGGCTGAGCTTTTCGCTCATGGCCGTGAAGCCCTTGAAGTCGGTGAAGAGCACGGTGACATGATCGATGAGCCGCGCATCGGCATGGCCTTTCTCCTTCAGTTCCGCCGCCACTTCCTCCGGCAGGATGTTGTGCAGCAGTTCATCGCTGCGGTCGCGCTCCTTCTCGATGATCTTCTTGGCGCGATCGGTGTAGCGCAAGCGGCCGATCAACCCGGCGGCGAGCACCACCAGCACGACCCCGGTGAAGAAAAGGACATTCCTGCGGTTCTTCTCCTTGGTCACGCTCTTTTCGTAGTCGAGTTCGCGAGCGAAGCGTTCACGCGCTTGGGCGAGACTGTCGGCGATCTGCCGTTCCTGGAACGCGCGCGTGAGTTCCAAGCGCGTCACTTCCTTGCTGTCGTTCAACTTGTCCAATGAATCATCGAGCTGGATGAAGACATGCTGCGCATCGAACGCCTTGTGGAAGTCGCCGGTGAGCGCGTAGGCGCGCATCAGGCAGTCGCTGCACTCCTTTCGTTGCGCGAGCAGGTTCAATTCCTCCGCGATGGAAAGTCCTTTGCGGCAGGCGAGGATCGCATCGTTCGCGCGGCCTTCGGAAAGCAGCACATCGCCTTGGTAGAAGTAGCTGCGCGCGAGCGGATCCTTCGCATCGAGCTGCGTGAAGATCTTCTGCGCCGCCAGGAACTGTTCGAATGCCTCGCGCGTGCGGCCGAGCTTTCCATACACCTGGCCGAGGTTGTTGCGTGCCTTGCCGAGATCGAGCTTGCTATTGAGTTTCTCATACAGGCTGATCGCGAGCAGGAGTTCTTCCACCGCTTTGGGCCGATCGCCCAATTCATTGTGCATGGTGCCGATGCTGACGAGCGCACCGGCCCGCCC
The DNA here is from genome assembly GCA_031371785.1 of Flavobacteriales bacterium. GTDB lineage: Bacteria > Bacteroidota > Bacteroidia > Flavobacteriales_F > PHOS-HE28 > PHOS-HE28. The sequence continues at coordinate 3,679 of JANMKC010000309.1, forward strand.
CTTCGCGTTGCCGACCTCATCGAACAGTGTGGCGCTCTGTTCGTAGTTCGTGAGCGCCTTCTTGAAATCGCCGAGCCGTTTGTAGGTGTTGCCGATGTTGTTGAAGGTGCCGGCCATGCCCTCCTTGTTACCGAGTTCCTGATCGATGCGCAGGCTTTGTTGCAGCAGGTCGAGCGCCTTGGGCTGATCACCGAGATCCTTGTACACGGTGCTCATGTTGCTGAAGGTATTGGCCATGCGGCCGCGGTCGTTCATCTCCTTGGCAACAGCGAGGCATTGCTGGAAATCAGCGAGCGCTTCGTTGAGGTCGCTGTGCATCTTGTGGCCTACCGCAAGCGTGTTGTAGGCCGTGAACAGGGCCTTGCGATCACCGCTTTTGCGGGCGAGATCGAGTTGCATTCCGGCCAGCACGATGCCGCTGTCCGGCTTCTCGAACACGGCTTTCCAAGAGAGCGCCCCGATGGCTTTCAGTCGCGCGCTGTCGGGAAGAGCCGTGTTGCGCCAGACCTTCCAGAGGGAATCGGATTGGGCGGAAGTGTCCAGTGTTCCGAGCAACAGCACAAGCAGGAACGCGAGCGGTCGGAACGGCATGGGGTGAAAGTAGCTGAGAGACGCTTCGCAGGTATGCGATCGGAACGGTCAGTATGCTCTGCGCCTTCGCGTCTCTGCGTGGGACTCTCAGGAATGCACCGCCTCGCTCATGGCGAAGATCAACTCGGGATCCTGCTCGAAGGCTGTGCCCACCACGAGCACATCGGCACCGGCATCGCACAGTGAGCGTGCGGTCTCCGCATCGCGGATGCCGCCACCGATGATGATCGGCAGATCAACGCTTGCACGCACGGCGGCGATCATCTCCGGGCTCACGGTCTTCTTCGCGCCGCTGCCGGTATCCATATAGATGGTGCGCAGGCCGAGCAGTTCGCCAGCGAGCGCAGTGCATGCGGCGATGCCTGGCTTGTCGTGCGGGATGGGGGAGGTCTGGCTCACATAATGCGCGGTGGTGGTGCGGCCACCATCAACGAGCATGTATCCGGTGGGGATCGCTTCGATGCCGAGCGACCTCACACGGGGTGCCGCGGTAACATGATGCCCGATCAGCAACTCCGGGTTCCGGCCGCTGATCAATGAAAGGAAGAGCACTGCATCTGCATGGGCGCTCAACTGTGCAGGACTTCCGGGGAAGAGGACCACTGGTCGATCGCTCAATTCTTTCACGCGTTTCACACAGGCATCGAAGGCATCGGTCATCAGGAGGCTTCCACCTACGAAGATCAGATCGGCCTTTGCCATGCAGGCGTTCTGGATGGTGTGTTCCAGCCGTGCGTCATCACCCGCTTCATCGGGATCGATCAGCACAGCGAGCAGTTTCCTGCCTGACTCTTTCGCGTTCTGAAGTTGGTGGAGCACGGAACCCATCGGTGCGAACTTAGGAACATCCAACATGGAACATGCAATGATCAATGCGGGACGAGGAGGGCATTTGGGCCGCTTCAGGCAGCTGTGCGTTCGTCTGTTCCATGTTGGGCATTCTCTTTCCGGTCATCCCCATAACTTCGCGGCCGAAATGACAACCATGACCATGCCCAGCACACAGACCGCGCTCAAGTACAAGGTGAAGGATATGAACCTGGCCGATTGGGGCCGCAAAGAGATCGAACTGGCGGAAGCCGAAATGCCCGGGCTGATGGCCCTCCGCGCCAAACACGGCAAAGAGAAGCCGCTGAAAGGCGCGCGCATCGCAGGCTGCCTGCACATGACTATCCAGACGGCGGTGCTGATCGAAACCTTGAAGGAACTCGGCGCCGAAGTGAGTTGGAGCAGTTGCAACATCTTCAGCACACAGGACCACGCCGCCGCAGCGATCGCCAAGGCCGGCATTCCGGTGTACGCATGGAAAGGCATGAACAACGAGGAGTTCGACTGGTGCATCGAGCAGACGATCTTCGCCTTCGAGGGTGGCCAACCATTGAACATGATCCTCGACGATGGCGGTGACCTCACCAACATGGTCTTCGACAAGTTCCCTGAACTGGTGAACGGGATCAAGGGCCTGAGCGAGGAGACCACCACCGGCGTTCACCGGTTGATGGAGCGCGAGAAGAACGGCACGCTGGTGATGCCAGCGATCAACGTGAACGACAGCGTTACCAAGAGCAAGTTCGACAACAAGTACGGTTGCAAGGAGAGCGCTGTTGATGCGATCCGCCGCGCCACGGACATCATGATGGCCGGCAAGGTCGCCGTGGTCGCTGGTTACGGCGATGTGGGCAAAGGCACTGCGGCTTCATTGAAAGGTGCGGGCGCTCGCGTGATCGTCACGGAGATCGACCCGATCTGCGCATTACAAGCGGCGATGGACGGGTTCGAAGTGAAGCCGATGGCCAACGCCGCTCCACGTGCGGACATCATCATCACCACCACGGGCAATTGCGACATCATCCGCGCCGAGCATTTCGAGGCGATGAAGGACAAGGCCATCGTGTGCAACATCGGCCACTTCGACAACGAGATCGATATGGCCTGGTTGAACGGCACGCACGGCAAGAGCAAAGTGGAGATCAAGCCGCAAGTGGACAAGTACACGGTGAACGGCAAGGACATCATCATTCTGGCGGAAGGCCGCTTGGTGAACCTCGGTTGTGCGACCGGCCACCCCAGCTTCGTGATGAGCAACAGCTTCACCAACCAGACGCTCGCGCAACTGGAGCTATGGCAGAACCACGGCAACTACGAGAACAAGGTCTATGTGCTGCCGAAACACCTCGATGAGATGGTGGCCCGCCTGCACCTCGCCAAGATCGGTGTGGAACTCGAAGAGTTGAACGACAAGCAGGCCAAGTATATCGGTGTGGCGAAGAGCGGTCCCTACAAGGGCGACGCTTACCGTTATTGAAGAAGTTGGCAGTGGCAGGTGCAGTGGGCAGGAAATGCGGACTGCTACTGCCAACTGCTACTGGCGACTGTCGGATCAGTTGTAGATCCTGAGCGTCGTCCCGTTCCATGTGGTATGGTACGAGGTAAGTGCGAAGGATGACGGTCCGTTCGTAACACTGCCATCGAGGAGCAGGAAGGCCGAGCCACAGCAGGCCGTGTCCTTGGCCACCACGTTGCTCTCGTCCACATGAACGCGGCAGAGGTTCTGCGGCAGGTAGGGGCAGTGGCGATCGAGCGCTTCGAACTCATCGGTGTTCTTGCGGTAGACGATAATGCCTTGCGAGCCACCAGTGATGTAGACCCACCCGCCCGGCACCTGCAGGTCGATGTATTCGGGCAGGTTCACATTGAGGGTGATGTTCACCGAAGTAGGTGGCACGCCGGTCTGCTGGTCCTTGGCGCAGGAAGCGAGCAGTCCTAAGGTGAGGAGGCCGATGATGCGGGCGGTGCGGAACATGAGGGCGAAGTTAGGCCGGTGCGCGTGGCAGACCTGATAGCAACGATCGATCGTTGAACTTCGTTCATCAAGGATGAGAACGGAACGGACAATGAGCGGATCTTTCGGTCCCATGGGAAACATGCTCCGATACCTGGTGATCGCCTGCGCGATGGCGTTCGCATCCCATTCGGTGATGGCCCAGGAGTCCGATGGTGGTGGCAAGAGCGCCGGGCTCACCAAGAAGCAACAGGAAAAGATCCAGGCGAAGAAGGCGAAGAACGACAAGAAGGAAGTGGCGCGTGAGGAGAAGCGATTGCTGAAGTTGCATCTCTCGCACCAGGACAAGGCCACCCGGAAGCGCATGAAGCGCAACAAGCGCAACGCGGCCAACGGCGGAAGTGGAACGCACCGCGATCCGTTCCTGCGGCGGCTCTTCCACCGCAAACACTGAGTTGGACCTGTATATCGGGCCGCGCAGTTGGCATGGCCGATCGTCGGGAACAGGGTCATGTTGGGGATATCTTTCGCCAACAGGAACGGACGATGTTCTCCCCGATAACCCCACGGATCATGACGCGCGAAGGCTCGACCTTCGGAAACCCGCGTCCAGCAAGGGTTTTGCAAATGTTGGCAACGGGCGGATGTTTCTATATTAGCGCCCCCTCGTCGCGCACTAGTACAGAAAGCAAAACCCTACGTTGATGCTGAGTCGATATCTCTCGGCCCTGGCCCTTGGTGTGTTGATCGCACCGACCGTGAACGCCCAAGTGGGTTCCGGTACCCTCCAGGGAGTTGTAAAGGACAAGAAGTCCAGCGAACCGCTCCCCTTCGTGAGCGTCGTCGTTGAGAACCGGGGTACCCGCGTGGCGGGCGGCTCCACGGACTTCGACGGGAACTTCAAGATAAGTCCCATAGAACCGGGCACCTACGACGTGACCGTGAGCTACGTGGGCTACCAGCCCATGAAGCAGACGGGCGTGGTGGTGAACAGCAACAAGATCACCTTCCTGAACCCCGAACTCACCAGTGGTGTGGACCTGAAAGAGGTGGAGGTGGTCCGGTACAAAGTACCGCTGATCGACAGGGACGGTGGCGCGAGCGGAAGCACGGTGACCCGTGAACAGATCGCGCGCATGCCAGCGCGCTCGGCGGCCGGGGTAGCCGTTACTGTGGCCGGCGCAAGTGATGCGGGCACAGGCGGCGGCATCAGTATCCGCGGCGCGCGCACCGAGAACACCTACTACTATATCGACGGGGTGAAAGTGCCTGCGGGTGCCGGTATCGGATTGCCCAAGAGCGCCATCGAGGAAGTGCAGGTGATCACCGGCGGTGTGCCCGCGAGCTACGGCGACGTGACGGGCGGCCTGGTGAACATCACCACGCGTGGACCGAGCCGCAATTTCTTCGGTGGATTGGAACTGTTGAGCTCCGGGTTCAAGCTAGGGGATGATGTGACCGACATCGTAGGCTTGGACAAATACGCATTCAACCAAGTGGAAGGCAGTTTGAGCGGGCCGATCTTCTTCAAGAAGGACAGCGTGGGCAACAAGGTGAAGCCCTTGCTGGGGTTCTTCTTCAGCGGCCAGTACACCAACGCGGTGGACGGTGGCCCGCTGTACGGCGGTGATCTGCGCGTGAAGAAGTCCGTGCGCGACGAACTCCTGGCGAACCCCCTGACGGTGGGCTTCTCAGGAATGGATTTCACCGCCTTGTACCGGACCGACTACCTCCGGGCCGATGATATCGAACACCTGGACACCCGGCAGAACGCGGACAACACGAGCTACCTCGGCTCGGTGAAGTTCGACATCACCACCACGCCCACGATCAACCTCACGGTCGGTGGATCGGTGGATTATGAGCGCTACAAGAACTTCGATCGGACGAACTCACTGCTCAACGCGGAGAACAACACACAGGTGCGCGACCTGAGCTATCGCGGCTTCGTGCGCTTCACCCAGCGCTTCAGCTCGCGCGAGGATGAGGGAGCGGGCGGTGCCGCAGCGAGCAAGAAGGGCGGGATCAAGAACGCCTATTACAGCCTGCAGTTGGACTATTCCAACCGCCAACAGAACATCGACGACCCGAACCACACCAATAAGCTCTTCGACTACGGCTACATCGGCAAGTACAATACCTACAAAGCGCCGAGCTATGAGTTCAAGGGTGACCATTTCGAACAATCGGGCTGGCGCGACACGCTGGTGACCTTCACTCCGGGTGATCTGAACCCGTCGGTCTCCGCGATCACCTCACAGTTCTTCCAGTTGTTCCCCCAGCAGAACTTCCCGGTGCAAATGCTCTATGGTGGCTTCGATCCCACGTATTTCGGCTTCTACGAGAACTTCGACAACGTACAGCAGCGTCAAGGATTGCTGAACGGTGGTGGCCCACCCAGCGTGTACAGCCTGTGGAACAGCTTCGGCATCCTGAGCAACAACTACTCGAAGTTCGACCAGGACCAGATCAGGGTGAGCGCCACGGGCAGCGCCGATGTGGGCAAACATGCGGTAAGCGTGGGAGTGGAATACGAGCAACTGAGTTCCCGCAACTACGCCCTGGCACCGGTCGGCCTGTGGGGCCGCGCACGCGCACTGGCCAACTTCCACATCAAGGAACGCGACCTGGCCCACCCGACGATCACCAATCCGCTGGGTACGCTCTTCTACTACAGTTACGACCGCCTCGTGGGAAGTGACCAGACCAATTTCGATCGCAACCTGCGCACCTCCCTCGGACTCGATGCGCACGGCAATGATTTCATTGATGTGGACGCGCTCGATCCTTCGCAGCTCAACTTGAACATGTTCAGCGCTGATGAACTGGTCAATTTCGGCAATGGATTGATCAGTGAACCAGGAGGGTTGGTCAGCTACTATGGATACGACCACTTGGGCAACAAGCTCACGGCCAAGCCCAGCTTTGAAAAGTTCTTCACCGCGAATATCAACGGGGAGGACACCACTTACGCCTACCTGCAGGCACCCTTCCAGCCGATCTACGTGGCGGGCTACTTGATGGACAAGTTCTCCTTCGATGACATCATTTTCAACGTGGGCGTGCGGATAGATCGCTACGACGCGAACCAGTACCAGTTGAAGGACAAATACCTCTGGAGGAACGCATGGACCGCTGGCGACGCGGCCGGATCCTCGCAAGTGGGTGACGGCATACGGAACCAGCTCAATAACCGGCCGTCCAACATCGGGGACAGCTATGTAGTGTACGTGAACGATGCGAAGAACCCGAACAGCGTGGTCGGATACCGCAATGGTGACAACTGGTACAACGCGGTCGGTGAACAGCTTGTAGACCCCAGCGTGCTGCGCTCCGCCGAAGGCATCCAGCCTTTCCTGATCGGATACAACACGGACCAAACGGGCGATCTGCCGGGTACGAAAATGCGCAAGGACGCCTTCCGTGTGTATGATCCCGTGGTGAACGTGATGCCTCGCGTCGCCTTCAGTTTCCCGATCAGCGACCAAGCGGTCTTCTTCGCGCACTACGACATCCTCACGCAGCGCCCTACGAGCAATTCTCGTCTGGACCTGCTGGAGTATGCCTACATCGCCAACACATCCAACACGCTGAACAACCCCGCGCTGAAGCCTACCAAGACCATCGACTACGAGTTGGGCTTCCAGCAAGTACTCAGCAAATCATCGTCGTTGAAGATCAGCGCCTACTACCGCGAACTGCGCGACCAGATCCAGATCCGCAACGTGGCCCAAGCGTGGCCGGTGACCTACAAGACGTACGACAACATCGACTTCGGCACTGTGAAAGGTTTCAGTGTCACGTACGATCTGCGACGCACCGGCAACGTGAGCATGCGCGCGGCCTACACGCTGCAGTTCGCCGATGGCACGGGCAGCGACCCCGGCACGAGCCTCTCGTTGCTGAACGCCGGCCAGCCGAACCTGCGCACCATCTCGCCCCTGAATTTCGACCAGCGGCACCGCTTCCAAGTGAACGTGGACTTCCGCTACGGAGAGGGATCGGACTACAACGGTCCGGTGCTCTTCGGCAAGAAGCTGCTGGCACGCACCGGGGTGAACTTCATTTCCATCCTTGGCAGCGGAACCCCGTACAGCCCTGCCAGCAACATTACCGGGCAAGGGAGCATCAGCGGCGGTGGCAGCGGCCTCCTTGTGGGTACGATCAACGGAGCACGCCTGCCCTGGCAGTTCACCACGGACCTGCAACTGGACCGTGATGTGCCGCTGACCTTCGGCAAGAAGGAGGGAACGGACAAAGCGAAGAGGACCAACCTGAACGTGTACCTGCTGGTGACGAACATCTTCAACACGCAGCGGATCGATGGCGTCTACCGTGCCACGGGATCCCCCAGCAACGACGGGTATCTGGCAGCGCCTGAATTCCAGAGCAACATCAGCGGACAGACGGATCCCCAAAGCTTCCGCGACCTGTACGCGCTGAAAGTCGACAACCCTTACAACTACGGGGCGCCCCGGACCATCCGGTTGGGCCTGCGCTTCGATTTCTGATACGCACCATGAAAGCGATCAACCTGATGACTTTGCGCACCGCCGCCCTGATAGCCCTGATGGGTTCCATCACTGTGGCCCCGGCCAGGGATTGGAATTCGGCCAACGGCCACAGCAACGATGCGCCCCATGCGGGCGTTGGCGAGGCGAAGGCTTCCGCGTGTTCGCCAGCTACGGCCACCACGGAGATGGCGCTGAACAACGTGCGTGCATTGATCCAAACAGGCGGTTTGCTATGGTATGACAAATCGGGGAGCGGACACCCCGCATACGAGGTGCCCAAGTCAGCTGATCGCCTCGGCCCCAAGGCCATCTATGCGGGTGGTCTCTGGATGGGTGGACTTTCGCCCGACAACCAATTGAAGTTGGCCGCCATCCGCTACCAGCAAGGCAATGATTTCTGGCCGGGCCCGCTGACCACGGACGGCACCGCATCGGTGACCTCGGAGGTATGCTCGAAATACGATCAGTTCTTTCCGAGCAAGGTGAAGGACGCCCAGCGGCACGATGCCTACTACCGCTGCTTGAACGACCCGAGCTGCGACCTGAACAAGGAATTCCCGGATGGTTACGCGATGCCCTCGTATTTCAACGACTGGCCTGCGATCAACCAGGACCCTGGCTACGATACCTACCTCGCACCTTTCACGGATCTCAACCAGAACGGGGACTATGAACCACAGCTGGGCGAATACCCCGGATATGACCTGGCCAAGGTGGTGGACTGCAAGAACAAGGTGCGGGAAGACCCTGTGCCGCTGTTCGGCGACGAGAACATCTGGTGGGTGTTCAACGACAAAGGGAACACGCACACGGAGACCGGCGGGACACCCATCGGCATGGAGATCCGCGCGCAGGCCTTCGCCTTCAGCACCAATGATGAGGTGAACAACATGACCTTCTACAACTACGTGCTGATCAACCGCGGCTCGCAGACCCTGACACACACCTACTTCGGCCAGTACGCCGACCCGGACCTGGGCTGCTCGAACGACGATTTCGCCGGATGCGATGTGCAACGTGGGTTGGGCTATGTGTACAACTGGGACAATAATGATGAGGACTGCTTGGGGAGCACAGGCTACGGCAGCCAACCACCCGCCATCGGTATCGACTTCTTCGAGGGTCCCTTCCAGGACTATGATGGCGAGGACAACCCCGGCCCACTTACCAGCGCGCCTTACCCGGATTGCAGTTACGCGGTGGAGCATCATGGAATCGGCTATCGCGGTATCGGTATCGGCTACGGCGACGGAACACCGGACAATGAGCGCTTCGGTATGCGCGCCTATATCTACTTCAACCGCGACGGGCCTTCCTGCTGCAACGACCCCGGATTGGCCGTGCAGTACTATAACTACCTGCGCAGCATCTGGAAGGACAACACTCACCAGACCTATGATGGTAGCGGGTACAGCCCGAACAACACCAGTGCGGTGAACGCCTTCTACATGTTCCCCGGAGACAGTGATCCGATCGGTTGGGGTACGGGTTGTGTTCCCCAAGCCCCTTGGCAGGAAACCCAACAGCAGAACCCTGACCGGCGTTTCGTGCAGAGCGCGGGCCCCTTCACCCTGCAACCCGGTGCATACAACAACATCACCGTTGGTGTGGTGTGGGCGCGTGCCACTTCGGGCGGTCCTTTCGCCAGCGTGCAGGATATGCGCAAAGCGGATGACAAGGCGCAGGCCTTGTTCGACAACTGCTTCCGCATCCTGGACGGACCCGACGCACCGAACATTGATCTGCAGGAGCTGGACCGCCAGTTGGTGCTTTATCTGGTGAACCCCTTGGGAAGCAACAACTACAAGGAGCAATACCAGGAGCTCGATCCCACGATCCCCGAACAGGATGTGACCTCGACGAATACGGTGACCATTGTTGCCGATACGCTCCATCCGGACTATGTACCTCCGTTGGATACGGGCATCGCCACCACGGTTTATACCACGGTGACCACGATCCTCGACCGCTACTACCACTTCCAAGGCTACCAAGTATTCCAAGTGAAGGACGCGACGGTGAGCGTATCGGAGCTTGGTGATGTGACCCGCGCGCGCTTGCTGGCGGTGTGCGATCTGCCAGACTCGGTGGGGCGCTTGGTGAACTGGATCCAGAACAGCGACATCGGTGAGGCCGTGCCCACCGAAATGGTGAACGGCCCTGACACCGGGGTGTTCCATTCCCTGAGCGTTACCCGGGACCTCTTCGCCACAGGCGACCCGCGCTTGGTGAACTACAAGACCTATTACTACATGGCGCTCGCCTATGGGTACAACCGCTACGAGTCATACAGTCCGGGCACGCACAGTGGCCAGGCATACCCTTACAAGGCAGGCCGCAAAGCGCCGGCCGGCAGCATCCATAGCTATTCGGGCATACCGCATGGTCCTGCCGCCGAAGCCAACGGAACGATCCAGCATTCGCAATACGGGGACGAATTCCAGATCACCCGTATCGAAGGGCAGGGCAACGGTGGCCTTGCGCTGGACATCGACAAAACCTCAGAGGACCAGATCATTTCCGGTGCACCATGGCGCGTGGACCAGATCAAGTACAAGGTGAAGGCCGGGCCGGTGAAAGTGAAGGTCGTCGATCCACTGAACGTTCCGGAAGCGGAGTTCGAATTGTGGTTCAAGGACACCACGGATCTGCCGATCCCGAACAACCCATTGCAGTACACCAAGCTGAACGACGCCTTCTGGATGCTCGTGCGCCTGAACCCGGAAGGGCAGACCAACAAGGACACCGTGCGTTCGGACCATAGCATCGAAGTGGGCTATGAGCAGTTGATCCCGGATTGGGGCATCTCCGTTTCGGTGGACCAGACCGAATACACGGGCAGCTTGGACTACTATACCAAACCGTTGGCTTCCTTCTTCGAGTACGTCGGCTTCACCCCGCAAAGCCAGTTCTGGTACGCGCCCATATTTGATGCGGACGGTGAGAACGCATTCAACTGGATCCGTGCAGGCACTGCGACAGACGCTACGCTTGGCTACCCGGACTATAAGGATGTGGACCCGACCGAATCCTACGAACGCTTTGGTGGCGGTGGCTGGTCACCGTGGCCCCTCGTTGGTGACACTGCTTTCCAGCCTGGCGCGCTCAGTATCCACAGCACCATAGTGGGCAGCAAGTTGAACGAGATATCGAGCATACAAGTGGTCTTCACCCCTGACAAGAGCAAGTGGACGCGCTGCCCGGTGGTGGAGGAGACGGAGATCCCAAGTCTCGCCACTCCCGTAGGTACCGCGAAGTTGAAATTGAAGCCCGTACCCAGCGTGGACAAGAACGGCCGCAAGTCAGGTGACAACGGCTACAACAGCGATGAGGGCGGCTTGGCCGGGCCTACGGGCATGAGCTGGTTCCCTGGTTATGCCATCGAACTGGAAACCGGTGAGCGCATGAACATGGCCTTCGGTGAGGACAGCTTCTGGGGAGGCAGCGCAGGCCGCGACATGATCTGGGATCCCACCGACCAGGTCGCGAACAACCAAGGCGATCCCCTCATGGCGGGAAGCCATTGGATCTATGTGTTCAAGAACCTGCGTCGCATCAAGCAGGACGTGCAGCAAATGCCGCAATACGATCAAGGGCAGTTCCTCTATGACAAGTTGGTGAACGACCAGGCAGCGGACCGCACACGGATATGGAAGTCCTGCGATTGGGTAGGATCGGCCTCGTTGACCCCGGGAACCCATTTGTTGACCCCGGAGGAAGGCTTGATCCCGACCGAACTGCGCATCCGGTTGGACGTGAACAAGCCCTACTTCACCTACGAGCCCTATCCGGGCCAGCCCGATCCGGGCGGCGTGAACGTCGATCGCAACGCCGGTCTGCCACTGTACACCTTCAGTACCCGGGGATCCGCCACGGAGACCAACGTGAACGCGGTGCAAGTGGCCGGCCTGGAGAACATCGGCATCGTGCCCAATCCCTACTTCGCCTTCAGCGGGTATGAAACAAGCCGGTTGGACAACCGGGTGAAATTCATCAACCTGCCCCGCACATGCACGATCAGCATTTACAACGTGGGCGGTACGCTGGTGCGCAAATACAAGAAGGACAACGATCTCACCTACGTGGATTGGGACCTGAAGAACGCCTACAACGTACCGATCGCCGGAGGCACCTACATCTGCCACATCGAAGTGCCGGACGCGGGTGAAACGGTACTGAAATGGTTCGGTGTGATGAGGCCGGTGGATCTGCAGAACTTCTGAGCGTGATGGACATGAAGACGATGATGACACGACGCAACCTGGTGGTCCCGGTCCTCGGACTGTTGGCCATCGCTCCCGCACTGGCCGGCAACCCTGACCGGGCCGGCTCGGCGGGCGCCACCCAACTGCTCATCAACCCGTGGGCACGCAGCGCTGGCTGGAACTTGGCCAACACCGCATCCTTGCGTGGGGTGGAAGGCATGTTCGGCAACGTGGCCGGCCTTGCGCACCTGACCAAGACCGAGATCTCGTTCACCTCCACGCGCTGGCTGGAGGGGAGCGACGTGAAGATCAACGCGGTGGGTTTCGGGCAGAAGCTCGGAGAGAGCGGTGTGCTGGGGATCTGCGCCACCTCCATCAATTATGGCGAGATCAACGTGACCACTGTGGACCAACCTGCAGGCGGCATCGGCACCTTCCGGCCAACATCGGCCAACATCGGTGTGGCCTACGCGAAGGAGTTCTCCAACAGCATTTTCGGCGGTATCCTGGTGCGCGTGGCCAGCGAAAGCATCGCCAATGTGCGCACGTCCGGTTTCGCGTTCGATGCCGGGATCCATTACGTGACCGGTGCTACCGAGAACATCCACTTCGGCATCGCACTGAAGAACGTGGGACCCCCGATGCGCTTCAATGGCGATGGCCTCTCCGTGCAGGGCCTGCTCTCATCGGGCAGCGATCAGCTGACCATCGAACAGCGCAGCGAGCGCTTCGAGATCCCATCGCAGATGAACATCGGCGCGGCATACGATTTCAACATCAGCGAAATGCACCGCATCACCGTGGCGGGGAATTTCGTGAGCAACTCCTTCACCAAGGACCAGTTCGTACTGGGCGCGGAATATGCCTTCAAGAAGATGATCCACCTGCGCGGCGGATACCTCTATGAGAAGAACATCACCGACGACAAGCTGCGCGAAACGGTGTTCACCGGACCGAGTGCCGGGTTGAGCATCGACTTCGCCTTCGGCCCGGAAAAGAAGAACATCCTGGCGCTGGATTATGGCTACCGCGCTACGAATCCGTTCAGCGGCGTCCACCAGATCGGTGTGCGCATCAGTTTGTAAGCGATCGGCATCTACATTTGGGAAGGGGACTCCTCACGGGGTCCTCTTCGTTGCGTGAACCCGCTACCGACCATCGTCGGCGAAGGCGAATAGACCCCCGACCTGTCGGGACGGAACTCATGAGCACCACGGCTTACTACACCGAAGAAGGACTCAAGAAATTGCAGGACGAGCTGCACCACATGCGCACGGTGGAACGTTCGCATTTGAGCCAGCAGATCGCCGACGCGCGCGACAAGGGCGACCTGAGCGAGAACGCGGAGTACCACGCCGCCAAGGAAGAACAGGGCCTGCTGGAAGCACGCATCGCCAAGCTCGAGGAAGCGCTGGCAGGTGCCCGCATCATCGATCCGGACATGATGGACACGAGCAAGGTGTTCATCCACACCACGGTGAAGGTGAAGCAGGTCGGCAGTGGCGCGCAGCGCGAGCTTACCCTGGTGGCCGAGACCGAAGCGGACATCAAGACAGGCAAGATCAGCGTGAACTCACCCATCGGGAAAGGTCTTTTGGGCAAGGCCGTGGGCGACGTGGCCGAGGTGGTGACGCCCGCAGGCAGCACCCGGTTCGAAATACTGGGGATCACCCGGTGATCACCGCGATCAAGCATGGCGTTCAACATGATCACCTGCTGATGCCGAGCATTTTCACCCGCATCATCAATGGGGAGATCCCCTGCCACAACGTGGCGGAGGACGATCGTTTCCTCGCTTTCCTCGACATCAACCCGCTGCGTGAAGGGCACACATTGGTGATACCGAAGGTCGAAGTGGACAAATTCTTCGAGCTTCCTGCGGACGTGCTCGCGGGCATCCTGCCGTTCGCTCAGGAGGTCGCGAAGAAGATCGCGCGTGTTGTTCCGTGCAACAGGATCGGTGTGAGCGTGATCGGATTGGAAGTGCCGCATGCGCATGTGCATCTCATTCCCATCGATAACGTTCATGACATGGACTTCAGCAGACCGAAACTGAAGCTCACGCAAGAGCAGCTTACAACGATGGCTGCACGGATCCGTACCGCTTAGTCCTTCTTGATCCGTCCCGGATTGTTCTTGACGAAACTTCCCCAATCGCTCGACCCGCGCGATGCGCCGCCTTTCAAAGTCGGCCGCGTGATGCTGTTGCGGCTGAAGTGATGGCATACGGCGACAGCTACGGCATCCGTGGCGTCGGTACTGTCCGGCAGTTCCTTGATGCCGAGAATGCTGAGCAGCATCGCGGCAACCTGCTCCTTGGTCGCATTGCCGTTACCGGTGATCGCTTGCTTCACACGCTTCGGGGCGTATTCAGTGATCACCAGTTCGCGTTGGAGCGCGGCCGCAATGGCCACACCTTGGGCGCGTCCGAGCTTCAGCATGCTCTGCACGTTCTTGCCGAAGAACTGGGCCTCGATCGCGAGCTCGTCCGGATGGTGCTTCGCGATGATGCGTGCGGTCTCATTGAAGATCGCGCGCAACTTGAGCGTGTGATCGTCGGCTGCGGGAAAACGGATCGCGCCCGCTTCCAACAGGCGCACCTTCGGGCCTTCTTCGAGCAGCACGCCGAAGCCCATCACCGTGGTGCCGGGGTCGATGCCGAGGATGATCCGCTCGGTAGGTGAGGCCACCCGGATACTTTTGATCGTCTCCATCATCGTTCACACACGTCCACCTTGCCACGCGCGCTGCTGTTCCTCTTCCGCTGGGTGGTATTCCTGGCAGCGTGCATCTACCTGTGGCGTCAATGGTCGGCGGTCGAAAGTAAGGTCACGCTGGAATGGCTGCGGAACGCGGCAATGATGCAGGGTGGCATCTGGTACAGCATTGCGGCCGTGTTCAGCCTCATGTTCGTTAACTGGGGCATCGAGGCCATGAAGTGGAAACGCTTGATCAGCCCTGTTGAACGCATCGATATGGCGCGCGCTTACAAGGCCACGCTGGCAGGAGCAGGTGTCAGCCTGCTTACACCGAACCGTACAGGCGAATTCGTGGGTCGTGTTCTTTTTCTACGGCCGGAAAGCCGCATACAGGGCGCAGCGCTCACCGTGCTCGGCAGCGTGTCGCAGCTGCTCGTCACCTTTCTCTGCGGCACGATCGGATTGGTGATCTACGACCGGGCCCACCCGCTGTCGATGGGCACGATGGTCACTACCGATGCGATCCTCATCATCGCGGTGGTCGTGTCGATCGCGTTGGCCGCGCTTTTCATTTCGCCGCGACTGATACGCCGTTTGCTCGACCTGCTTCCGGTGTTGCGGCGCTTCGACCGGCATTTCCACGTGCTGGACCAGCAGACGCGCGGTATGTTGATCGGCACCATGTTGCTGAGCACGCTGCGCTATGCGGTGTTCGCCGCGCAGTTCCTCATCCTGCTGGGTGTCTTTGAATTCCAGGTCTCCTGGATCGATGCCATCAAAGCGGTCCCGGTGATCTTCCTGATCACCACGTTGGTGCCGACGATGATGCTGACGGAACTCGGCGTGCGGAGCGGGACCACTGTGCTGGTGCTCGCATCTGTTGGCGGTGATGCTACCGGTGCCGCATTGGCTTCCGGTGCATTGTGGGTGATCAACGTGCTGCTGCCTGCCGCGATCGGCAGCTTGGTACTGTTGCTCGCGCGGATCCGGACGAACGAAGTGGACACATGAGCGCGCTATTGGTGATGTGTCTCATCGCATTTGGCGCATCCATACTGTTCGCATCGGTGGTGAGCGGATGGCGACAGCGTTTCACGGACGCGGCCCTCGCATTAGTCGATCTTCCGGCGGCCGTCATGGAAGAGCCGATGGTCACCCTGATCGTTCCCGCACGCAATGCGGCGGACACGTTGGTGCCGCTCTTGCAGGACCTCCACGCGCAGGACTATCCGAAGGAAAAGCTGGAGGTGCTGGTGATCGATGATGCGAGTGAGGACGGCACTGCGGGGATCGCGCGTGGCATGATGCGCACATGGCCGCAGTTGCGCGTACTGGCGAACGACGGGATAGGCAAGAAGGCCGCGATCACGCGAGGTGTTCGAGAAGCAAGCGGACCGTTGATCATTCTCACGGACGCTGACGCGCGATGCGGGCCTGAACGCGTACGGCACATCACGTCGCACTGGTCCACCACCAATGTGGACATGATCCTGCTTCCGGTGCGAACGATCAGTGAAGGGGACTTCCTCGGTCGGCTTCAAGAGGATGAACAAGCCGCATTGATCGGAGTTGCCGCCGCGACCTCGCTCGGCGGGTCACCGATGCTGGCGAACGGTGCGAACATCGCGTTCACAAAACAGGCGTTCCTCGAAGTCGACGGTTTCAACGGCGATCGCTACGCCAGCGGTGACGACATCTTCCTGCTGGATCGAATGAAGCGCGCAGGGAAACGTGTCACGTATCTGCTCGATCATGAAGCGCTCGTGACGGTGGAAGCGGAGAAGACCTTCACCGCGTTCTGGCAACAGCGCCTGCGCTGGGCGGGCAAGATGCGTGGCGTGCGCGGCGCGGGAAAGTGGGCGGGCGCGTTCGCCCTGTTGCTGCCGTATTTCCTGCTGTCCGTCACGCTGCGTTTCAACCTGCACGATGCCGCAGGCCAGGGATTGTTCAGGAGCGCGATGCTGCTCGCATCGGCATGGCTGATGTGGCTCGTGCCGGTGATCGGTCTGGTCCGAGCAGCGAAGAAATTCGTTGGACAACGTCATTCAACGCCTCTGGCCGTGGTGAATTTCCTGGCCTTTTCGATCTACGCGCTGCTGGTTCCGATCATCTCGGTTGTTGTGCGCCCGTATTGGAAGGGCCGGCGGTTGGAATAGCACGAACGGTCCTATGGCCGCAAGCGAGAGACCTGGGTCCTTGGAGCATCCGCGATCGAGGGAACTCAGAACGGCAGATCGTCCTCGTCGCTCGCAGCAGGCATGTCCGCCATAGAGGGAGGAGGTGCTGTCTGGTAGCCACCACCGCTGGCCGCCGGTGCTGCCGCGCCCGAACGGTCAATGCGATTTCCGCTCAAGCTCAGGAAATACTTTGTGACCCCGTCCTTGGTCCACTCACGCCCGTTCACGAAACAGGTCACGCTCACCTCTTCGCCCGGATTGAACCCGTCCAGCAGGCTGGTCTTCTCCTGCTTGAACTCGATGGGGATGTATGACGGGAACTGCCCGCCTTGTTCGGTGACCACGAGTTCGCGCTTGCTGAATTTCTCGCTCACCTGTTGGGTCTTTCCGATGACCTTGATGCTGCCACTGATCGTTACTTGTGCCATGATGTGTTCGCCGTAGCCTCGGCGGAGGAGGGTTTATCTGTTGTTGAACGCGAGCAATGTCCTGAAGGCGTCGTCCACACGACCCTGCTCGAGGAGGTCGTGGGCACGGTGGTGAAGTGCGTTGCGAAGTTCTGATTTGTTGTCGTGCAGTCGGATGAAAAGATCGCTCAGCTCGGTGAGCTTGTATTCGTTCACGCTGGTCTCGTCGGGAAGAACAAGGCTCGCTCCGAGACGACCGAGGTCATTGCCGGTAAGGATATCGCTCAGGCGCACGTCCGTGGGCAAAGCATCCACGCCGATGCCGATATCCTTCGCCGGCTGAGGCTGTTCGAAGAGCGCATCGCCGTGCGCACGTGCGTAGAACGCGCCGCCCATGCGCCCCACGAGGTCGATCTTCCGCTGGTCGATCTTTCCCTTTTCGTCGAGGACGCGCTCATCGATGTGCATGAGCACCACTTCGCAGATCACGAGGTTCCCTGCACCGCCATGGATGCCGGTTTCGATCACCTGCTTCACGACACATTCCATCTGTACGGGACTTTCCTTCACCCGGAATGGCTTCACCTTTTCCGAAGCGATCGCGGTGAAACCGGCTTTCACGAACTCGTTCACGCCGGCCGGGTATTCTGTGCTGGCGAGCGAGGTTTGCATCACCATGTCGTACGTCACCACGTTGATCACCACTTCGGGCACGGCCTTCACGTTGTGGTACGTGTCTTTGGTGGTGTTGTCACGCCCACGCCGCGCCGGACTGAAGATGAGGGTTGGGGGATTCGCTCCGAAGCAATTGAAGAAGCTGAACGGGGCGAGGTTCGGCCGACCTTCCGCATCAACGGTGCTGGCGAAGGCCACAGGTCGAGGGCCAATGGAACCCACGAGGTGGCCGTGCAGTTCGGGCACGCTCACGGCGGCGGGATCAACGCGCTTCATCTGCTTTCCGGCGGGACGGCGAAAGTATCCACCGCTCGGTTCCTCCGGATCGGAACGTAGGTGTGAAGAGCGGGGGTATCTTCGCGCTCCCGAAAAAGAGAGCACACGGACGTGGCGGAATTGGTAGACGCGCTGGCCTTAGGAGCCAGTACCGCAAGGTGTGGGGGTTCGAGTCCCCCCGTCCGTACCGGACCTGGTATCTGGTTGATGGTTGTTGGTCCTTCGACTTGCGGGGAACGCCACACGATCAACCACTGACTTTCGATCACCGACCCGAAAAGATGAACATCGAAAAAGAAGACACTGGCTCGCTCACCGCGACCTTGAAGTTGACGTTGGTACCGGAAGACTACAACCCCGGCGTTGAGCGCGCTTTGAAGGAACAGCGCCGTACGGCCGTTCTTCCCGGCTTTCGTCCCGGCCAGGTGCCGATGACGCTCATCAAGAAGCGCGTGGGGAAGGCCGTGCTGGTGAACGAGGTGGAACGCATCATCGGCGAAAGCCTGAACAGCTACATCCAGAACAATGGTCTGCGTCCGCTGGGCCAACCGCTGCCGAAGAACGAGAGCATCGCGACCAACAACTGGGACGAGCCGGGCGAGTTCAATTTCCAGTACGAGATGGCGCTACAGCCCCAGGTCGAAGTGGAACTGAACGACAGGATGGGCGTGGAGTACCCGGTTGTTGATGTGGACGACGCGCTCGTGAGCAAGGAGATCGCTGACATGCAGCGGCGCTTCGGTAGCATGGCCGATGCCGATGCTGCTGGTGAAAAGGACATGCTGCTCGGCGATCTTATCGAGCTCGATGAGAGTGGAACGATCAAGGAGGGCGGCCTGATGAACCGCACCACCATCAGCCTCGAATACCTGAAGGACGACAGCGCACGACAACTCTTCATCGGCAAGGCGAAAGGCGATGAGGTGATCGCCGACCCGCACAAGATCAGCGATGGGCACGAGGATCTCGCGCGCATGCTCAACACCGATCACGAAGGCGTGCATCACCTTCATGGCAACCTGCTCTTCCGCATCGCGGAGATCAAGCGCATGATGCCCGTACCGGTGGACCAGACGCTGTTCGACCGTGTGTTCGGCAAGGATGCGGTGACGGAGGAAGGGGGTTTCCGCGCCCAGGTGAAGGAGGGGTTGGAGAACTCCTTCCGGCGGGACAGCGACCGCGTGTTCAAACGGCTCGTGTTGAAGAAGCTGCAGGAGAAGGCCGCCATCGACCTTCCTGAGGGTTTCCTCAAGCGCTGGATCCAGGCCACCAGCAAAAAGCCAGTAACACCGGAAGAAGTGGAAAGCGGTTACGCGGGCTATGCCGAAGGCCTCAAACGGCAATTGATCGAGGACCGTGTGGTGGAGAAATACGGTCTCGAGGCGAAAGGGGAGGAGATCGATGCGTTCGCCAAGCGCTACATCACCGACCAGTTCATGCAGTACGGCATGACACCGCCCGAAGGCGAGGACCTGCAAAAGGCCGCTGGCCGCATCCTGGGCGATCGTGAGCAGATCAAGCGGATGCGCGACAGCATTGTGGAGCAGAAGCTCATGGTACACTTCAAGAACATGATCACGCCGAAAGAGGAGCGGCACACCTTCGATGAGTTCGTAAACTTGGCCCGCACCGCTTGAAGTGATCGCGGCTTTCGTTCGTTCATCCACAGACCAAACCCATCCGATGTTCCCACCAGACGAATTCCGCAAGTACGCGGTAAGACACCGCGGTATCAATAGTCTCACGCTGCATGACTACCAGGCTTCGATGACGCCCTACATCATCGAGGAGCGCCAATTGAACGTGGCGCAGATGGACGTGTTCAGCCGCATGATGATGGACCGCATCATCTTCCTGGGCACGGGCATAAACGATCAAGTAGCCAACATCATCCAAGCGCAGTTGCTCTTCCTGGAGAGCATCGACGCGAAGAAGGACATCCAGATCTACATGAACAGCCCTGGCGGCGGCGTGTACGCGGGCCTTGGCATCTACGACACCATGCAGTACATCAACCCCGATGTGGCCACTATCTGCACGGGCATGGCGGCGAGCATGGGCGCGGTGCTGCTGTGCGCGGGTGCGAAAGGCAAGCGAAGCGCGTTGAAACACAGCCGCGTGATGATCCACCAACCGATGGGCGGTGCCGAAGGGCAGGCCACGGACATGGAGATCACCGTGCGCGAAGTGCTGAAGTTGAAGAAAGAACTGTACGACATCATCGCCACGCACAGCGGCCAGCCGTTCGAGCGTGTGGAGAAGGATGGTGACCGCGACTACTGGATGATCGCCGAGGAAGCGAAAGCCTACGGCATGATCGACGAGCTGCTGGTACGCAATACCAAATAGGGAAGGGCGACGACCCCGTTGCGCATCCTGCGGCCCTGCGGGTGAATTGTCCCCTTTGTGATCGCATGCGGATCACAGGGTCACGTTGAAACAGGCCGGGGTCGGTTGGCCACCACCCGGCCCCGGCTGTATCTTGCCGGGCCTTTCGCGCGTTGCACGCCAAAGAAGGGACGATCCCATGGAAAAGAAAGAGATCAAATGCTCGTTCTGCGGCCGCGACAAACAGGACACGAACGTCCTGATCGCGGGCATCACCGGGCACATCTGTGACAGTTGCATCAGCCAGGCGCAGAACATTATCCAGGAGGAACTGAGCCAGCGGGACAAGGGCGAGATCGAGGGGAACGTGATCCTGCAGAAACCCTCGGATATCAAGCGCTACCTCGACGAGTACATCATCGGCCAGGATGATGCGAAGAAGGTGCTGAGCGTGGCGGTATACAATCACTACAAGCGATTGACCCAAAAGACCGTGGGCACGGATGATGTGGAGATCGAGAAGAGCAACATCATCCTGGTCGGGGAAACGGGCACGGGCAAGACCCTGTTGGCACGCACCATCGCCAAGATGTTGAACGTGCCCTTCGCCATCGCTGACGCCACGGTGCTCACCGAAGCGGGCTACGTAGGCGAGGATGTGGAGAGCATCCTGAGCCGCCTTCTGCAAGCTGCGGACTACGATGTTTCCAAGGCCGAACGTGGCATCGTGTTCATCGATGAAATAGACAAGATCAGCCGCAAGAGCGATACGCCGAGCATTACCCACGACGTGAGCGGGGAAGGGGTACAGCAAGCACTGCTGAAGCTCCTCGAAGGCAGCACGGTGAACGTGCCTCCCCAAGGTGGCCGGAAGCATCCGGAACAGAAGCTCATCCAGGTGGATACCAAGAAGATCCTCTTCGTGTGCGGCGGTGCGTTCGACGGTATCAACAAGATCATAGCACGTCGCGTGAAGAGCAGCGCCGTTGGGTACAGCGCCAGCAAGGAGGCGCGCATCCTGGACGAGAACCTGCTGCAGTACGTGGTGCCCACCGACCTGCGCGCTTACGGTCTCATCCCGGAGTTGATCGGGCGGTTCCCCGTGCTCAGTTACCTCGATCCACTGGACCGCGAAACGCTCCGCCGCATCCTCACCGAGCCGAAGAACGCGCTGATCAAGCAGTACGTGAAGCTCTTCGAAATGGACAAGGTGAAGGTGACCTTCGACAAGAAAGTCCTCGACTTCATCGTAGAAAAGGCGGAGGAGTACAAGCTCGGTGCAAGAGGTCTGCGCAGCATCTGCGAAGCCATCATGACCGATGCGATGTATGAGATCCCCGGCTCGGTGGACAAGCCCACGGAGCTGCGCATCACCTTGAGCTACGCGCGCGAGAAATTCGATCGAAGCCGCGTGGGCCAATTGAAGGTGGCCTGATCACGATCGGCAGGTCTGGTGAGCAGGTCTGCGCCTGCCCACTGCCCGTTATCTTCGTCCTCCTTTTCCGAAAACCCATGATCATGAACCGGTTCCTTGCCTCATTGGCGCTTGTTGCTGTCCCCTTCTTCGTCCGGTCACAGGAGCTGCCCATGCCTAGCCCGCTATGCAAGTTGGAACAGCGCGTGGGCCTTACCGATCTCCGGATCGAATACTCGCGCCCGAGCATGAAAGGGCGCGTGATCTTCGGCGAGCTGGTGCCGTTCGATCAGGTTTGGCGTACAGGCGCGAACAAATGCACCCTGTTCGAATGCTCCGGACCTGTGATGATCGAAGGGAAGGAATTGGCCGCAGGCAAGTACGCGCTGTTCACGATACCCGCCAAAAGCGCATGGAAAGTGATCTTCAATTCGGATCCGGAACAATGGGGGGCATTCGACCGCAAACCTGAAAAAGATGTGCTCACGGTGGAAATTCCTTGCAAACAACTTGACTATGCCCGCGAGACCTTGACCATGGGTTTTGATGATCTCCATGGCGATTCGGCCATGTTCTACGTGGAATGGGACAAGTCCCGGATCAGCCTGCATGTGTTCGCCAACGCGACCGATCAAGGCCAGATGAATATCAAGGAGGCCATGGCCAAAGGCGATATGGACGCTTCAGCCAGCAATCGGAGCGCCCGCTTCTACCTCGATCGGGGACTCATGCCGGATGTCGCTCTGAAACTGGCGTTGACCAGTGTGATGAAGGAGAAGAAATACTGGAACGCATATACTTTGGCCTTGGCACAGGCCGCGAACGGCCAATACAATGAGGCTATCGTTACGGCGGGTACCAGCAAGCAGATGGCGATGGAGGCCAAAGAGAACGGTGTGGTGAAGGATTGCGAGGCGCGCATCGCGGAGTGGACTCCGAAGGTAGGCAGGTAGTCGGGCGATCACATTCCCCAAGCGAAGCAGCTGTGCGTGAACGGGTATCAGCCGCTTATGCGGGCGGAAGTGCGGATGCATGGCGATCGAGCGGACGAGCGATCGAGGAGACAAGGACAACGATCACCGGTGCGATAAGGTTGAACCAAAGGAACCCGATCTCGCGGATCGTTCCCGTTCTCTCCAGGAGGAAGAGCACGAGGATCGTTGTCTCCGCGACGATCGCACCGATGAACACGGCGCGGCTTTCCACGTTCTTCAGGAAAAATGCCACCAGGAAGATCCCGAGGATGGTGCCATAGAACAGTGAGCCCACGATGTTCACCGCTTGGATCAGGTTGCCGAACAGGGAGGCCAATCCAGCGAGTCCCAAGGCGAGTGCACCATAGGCAATGGTGGCCCAGCGCGTGGCGGTCACCTGTTGTGCTTCCGTCCAATCGCGCTTGATCACGTCGACCGTCGTTGTGGTCGCGAGCGCGTTGAGTTCTGCGCTGGTGGTGCTCATGCTGGCGCAGAACATCACAGCGATCAACAGGCCGACGATGCCGACCGGAAGGTGCGTGAGAACGAACGTGAGAAAGATGTGATCGTCGTCACGGGGTTCGGCCTTGGGCAGTTCTTTCCTGATCAGGTCCTTCATCCCGTCACGCACTTTCGAGTCATCTGACAATGAACTCTTCAGTCCATCGCGTGCGTTGTCGATGCGTATGAGGTCCTCGCTGCGAACTGCGGCAAGCAGATCCGTAGCGCGGGCATTGATCGCGACTTCCGCGGTCGAGTGCTGGCTCTTCAGGGTCTCCGCTTCTTGAACAACGAGTGTGTTCGGTGATGCGGCCAGCGCATCCAAGTTCTTCTCGTTCCAATGCACCGGCGATGCGTGGAAGAGGTAGAACACGAACACCAAGACGCCCGTGAGCAGCACGGTGAACTGCAAGGGGATCTTCACCAACGACGTGAAGACCAATCCGAGTTTCGCTTCGCGCGCGCTCTTGCCGCTGAGGTAGCGGCCCACCTGGCTCTGGTCGGTGCCGAAGTATGCGAGCTGCAGGAAGAAGCCGCCGATCAATCCGCTCCAGAGCGTGTAGCGATCGTTCGGGTCGAAGCCCGTTGTGATCACGTTCATGCGACCCATCGCTCCAGCGATCTTCAAACTCTCGGTGAACGACATGCGTTCGCCGAGGTAGTGGATCAGCAGGCCCAGCGCGGTGAACATGCCGAGGAAGATCACCGTCATCTGTTGCGTCTGTGTGGCGCTGACAGCCTTGGCGCCGCCGATAGTGGTGTAGATGATCACCAGGCCGGTGATGGCGAATGTCCACTCCGCGCTGAAACCGAAGACGCGCGAGAGGATGAGTGTTGGCGCGTAGACGGTGATGCCCGCTGAGAGACTTCGCAGCGCGAGGAAGAGGAAGGCCGTGAGCAGCCGCATCCGCCGATCGAAGCGCTTTCCGATGAACTCGTACGCGGTGAAGACGTTCCATTTGTAGTAGAGCGGAATGAAGACCTTGCAGATCACGATCATCGCCAGCGGCAGTCCGAAGTAGAACTGTACGAAGCGCATGCCGTCCAGATATCCTTGGCCGGGCGTGCTGAGGAAAGTCACCGCACTGAGTTGCGTGGCCATCACGCTGAAGCCCACGACCCACCACCGATCGGCGTTGTCGCCACGCATGTAGCTCTCACGGGTGGAGCTTTTGCGGGTCTTCCAACTGCCGTAGGCGGCGATCAGCACCAGGGTGCCGAGCATCACGATCCAGTCGAGCGGCCTCATTGATCGGGCCGTTGTAGTTGGAATGAAAGATCGCTTCGCCCCAAATGCTGGCTCGCGATGACGACATGAACGGAGCGGGCGATCCTCTGGAAACCGTCATCGCGAGGAGTCTTCGACGAAGCGATCTTTGATCCCGCGCTCATGCGAAGTAGTGCGTGAGCCAGCACATGAAACCGATCTCGATCGCGAGCACGAGCACGACCAGTGCATAGACGTTGCGCCAAGTGCGCAGAAAGGGTGGTCGATCAGCGTTCACGCTTGCTGATCAGGTTCGCGAGCAACCGATACGCTCCCGGCACGCCTGCAGGCAATTCGCGGAAGAAGCTGATGCTCGTGTACACGTATCGTCCCTTGCCGTAATCGCAGGTGACGAGCGCGCCATTCAGCGGATCCTCTCCAGGATCGTTCCATGCGATGAGCGGCGTGAAATGCGGATCCAGTTCGCCGAGGAAATAGAGGCCGCGTTCCTGTATCCAGCCATCGAAGTCGGCTGTGGTGATCTTGTTCGGTGTGTTCAGCAGCGGATCATTCGGCTTGAGGAAGGTCGGTGGCGCTTCCTCCACCGTCACGCGATCGCGGGTGATCTTGAACGGATACGGGCCGATAAGTGAATCGGGCAGCACCATGTCGCTGCTCTGTGTGTTGTACTGCACCACGAGCGTGCCGCCTTTCTCCACATAGGTGAACAGCGCGGCATTGAACGACTTCATGGCCTGCGTGGTGTTGTAGGCGCGGATGCCGGTGACGATCGCATCGAAGCGCGCGAGGTCTTCGGCCTTTGCCGTTGCGGGATCGATCATCTCCACGTTGACACCGAGCTGCGCCAACGCTTCCGGTACCAGATCCCCGGCGCCTTTGATGTAGCCTACGGTCTTCGCGTTCACTTGCACATCAAGCGGCACCAGCTTTACCTCGGCGGGCGTGTAGTACGCCTGCGGCATGATGTGCGGGTAGTCGATCGTGTGCATCGTCACTTTGCTCTTCGCCTCCAGGTTCGCGAACATGAACTGCAATGAACCCGGCTCTGGATGGTTGTTGCCGATGTATTGGAACGTGAACGCTCGTCGCTCGTCGCGTTTCATGCCTTCCACTGAATAGGAAGGCGGCGATATCATCCATCCTTTCGGCGCGGAGCAGGTGAGCGTGCCGCTCAGGTTGTCCTTCAGCGCATCCACGTACACGGTGATCCGGCTGCCAAGCTCGGTGATGAGCCAGTTGTTCTTTTCAGGAACGATGGAAGCGATGGGGGTGACATAGACAGGGCGGATGCGCTCACCTTGCACACGGTCGACCCATTTGTACATAAGTGGACGATTCGCATTTACCCAAGCCCCGTTGATCGATAGTTTGTAGTTGATGTCCTTCTCGGTCGGTCGATTAGCTGGTCCAATCAGAGTAGGATTTTCTCGGCGGCGAAGGCGGATTCGGTTGGCGCTTGCCTGTTATCTGTCGCCAGTTGCTGTCACGATCCCGCGTCGTGGCACTTGCACTATCTCACGCGGTCATCGGACCAAATCCGGGTATAGTAGTTTTCAGCACTACATTTGAGGGCGTTG
>JANMKC010000335.1:0-1670 GCA_031371785.1 Flavobacteriales bacterium
GATTACGCCGCACACGAAGTTCAAGGCCGAGGCGTACATTTTGACGAAGGAAGAGGGTGGGCGGCACACGCCGTTTTTCACGGGGTATCGCCCGCAGTTCTACTTTCGCACGACGGACGTGACGGGAGTAGCGAGTTTGCCCGCGGGGGTGGAGATGGTGATGCCAGGCGACAATGTGGCGATGGAAATCGAGTTAATCACGCCGATTGCGATGGAGAAGGGGTTGCGCTTCGCGATACGCGAGGGTGGCAGGACGGTCGGCGCAGGCACTATCTCCGAAGTCGTTGAATAGCTTTGGATGTCAGTCGCGAGTAGTTGCTCTTTAACGAACTGTGACTGGTGGTTCACTGTCGAAAGATATTGGTTGAAAGCTTAGTACAACACATGCTGAACGAAAAGATCAGAATCCGACTCAAAGCCTACGACCACCGTGTGCTGGATCAATCCACCACGGAGATCGTGGAGACGGCGAAGCGCACAGGCGCGCGCGTTGCGGGGCCGATTCCGCTCCCCACGTCGAAAAACAAGTGGACGGTGTTGCGTTCGCCGCACGTGGACAAGAAGTCGCGCGAGCAGTTCGAGATCAGGACGCACAAGCGGCTGATGGACATTCTCGACCCGACACCACAGACGGTAGACGCGCTGATGAAACTCGATCTCCCCGCCGGCGTGGACGTGGAGATCAAGGCGTTCGGCAGAGACCGATAAGAAAGGATGAAGGCGGAACGCGGAATGAAAAGCAAAGGGTTTAATTCATCGTTCATCGTTTCGCGCTCATCGTTGAGGTAAGTGATGGTCAACGGAATCATCGGTAAAAAAGTCGTCATGACGCAGTTGTTTGCGCCGGATGGGACGGTCACTCCGGTGACAGTCATCAAGGCCGGGCCATGCGTCGTGGTGCAGAAAAAGTCGGCAACGGGGCCGGACGGTTACGATGCCGTGCAGGTTGGCTTCGTTGAGGAGCGCCCGATCAAGTTGAAGAACGTCAACAAGCCGATGCGCGGCCACTTCGACAAGACCGGCGGCGGCGTGCCCCCGACGCCCGCGGACAGTAACTCGCAGACTCATTAAGCAAAAGGCACGCCATCACCCTTGCGGGCTCTGACACCTTGTAAGCACATAATTGCAGGTTCTATTTCACTCCGCTCACAGCGGTGCTTTTCACCTTTCCCTCGCGGTACTTGTTCACTATCGGTCGCCAACGAGTATTTAGCCTTACGCCGTGGTCGGCGCAGATTCACACAAAGCTTCACTTAGATTGTGTTACTCAGGAATTCCCTAGGCGTGCTCGGATTTTCGATTACGGGCCTCTCACCCTCTATGGAGCGATTTTCCATTCGCTTCGTCTAATCGTTGCACTGCCACATCGGGCTCCTACAACCCCACCGGCAAGCCGGTGGTTTGGGCTGTTCCGCTTTCGCTCGCCGCTACTGACGGAATCGCATTCGTTTTCTTTTCCTCCGGTTACTGAGATGTTTCACTTCACCGGGTATCGCTCGCGCCGCACTATTGTATTCATGCGGCGGTAACGGGAGATTAATCCCGCTGGGTTACCCCATTCGGAGATGCACGGGTCAAAGCGTATTTGCCGCTATCCGTGCCTTATCGCAGCTTATCACGTCCTTCATCGCCTGTTGGCACCAAGGCATTCATTATGTGCTCTTTGTAGC
>JANMKC010000340.1:0-3506 GCA_031371785.1 Flavobacteriales bacterium
AGCGCGAAGAAGCTCGCTGCCGGAGGCACGAAGGAATTGATCCTCATTGCGCAGGACCTCACCTACTATGGTCTCGACATCTACAAGAAGCGCAACCTCGCCGAACTGCTCGCACAGTTGAGCGATGTGGAGGGCATCGACTGGATCCGCCTGCACTATGCGTTCCCTTCCGGTTTCCCGATGGAAGTGCTGGACGTGATGCGCGAACGCAGCAACATCTGCAAATATCTCGACATGCCGTTGCAGCATGGCAGCACGCGCATGCTCACCCGTATGCGTCGTGGCATCACGCAGGAGAAGACCGAACGACTGGTCGCTGACATCCGGGATCGTGTGCCCGGCATCGCCATTCGCACCACGCTCATCGCGGGCTTCCCGGGTGAAACACAGGAGGATCACGACGACTCACTGCGCTGGATCGAGCGCATGCGCTTCGACCGACTGGGCTGCTTCACATACAGCCATGAGGAGGACACACACGCGCACACCTTCGAGGACGATGTCCCTTTCGAGGTGAGACAGCAGCGCGCCACGGAGATCATGGAATTGCAGGGCGGGATCAGCTTCGAATTGAACCAGCGGAAAGTGGGGAAGGAGTTCCGGGTACTGGTGGACAAGACCGAAGGGGGGTTCTATCACGCACGCACCGAGCATGATTCGCCGGAAGTGGACAACGATGTCCTCGTCCCCACATCAGCGGGCCACTTGCGCATAGGA
The DNA here is from genome assembly GCA_031371785.1 of Flavobacteriales bacterium. Lineage (GTDB taxonomy): Bacteria > Bacteroidota > Bacteroidia > Flavobacteriales_F > PHOS-HE28 > PHOS-HE28. The sequence goes on from JANMKC010000340.1 coordinate 718, forward strand.
GACTTCGCGCAGGTGCGCATCACCGGAGCGCGCGAGCATGAGCTCACCGGCGAGCCCGTGTGAGGCGAGGAGCGGATCATCGATCCCAACCCCATCGAACGAGCGCGCCCGGCTCATGCCAGGCGCGCCAAGGATGGGACAAGCAGGGATCACTTCTTTTTCTTCTCGTCCATTTTCGGGGCTTCGCCCGGTGACGGCATCATGCCCAACTGCTGCATCATCTTCATTTCCTCCCAATAGCCCCAATGCTCCACGGCCTTGCCGTTCTCGAAGCGGAGGATATCCACGCCGTTCATGTCCATCGCCTTGCCGGTAGCTGGCATGTCAGGTCCCATGGCACCGGTGTTGGTGGCTTTCATGTTGAAGTGGACATACATCAAATCGCCGTCCATCGTCGAAGAGATCACGGTCATCTTGGTGTCAGGGAATGCTCCGTGATGCATGGCAATGGCATCTTTCAACCCTTGGATCCCGGTGGTGGTTATTCCAGGGGTCGGTTGGTGATCAACGAAGCTCTCGGCTACACAGCCCTCAATACCTTCGGTATTGCCGGTCCCGAACATGGCCGACACCTTGGAGAAACATTCCTTGGCGGCCGCCACTGTGGCATTGGCAGCGCTGTCGGCTTTCATCATGGCCATGTGATCGGCCATCATCTTATCATTTGCGCCGCCGCCGGGCGCGCTGCACGAGGTGAGCGCCATCAAGGCGGCCACAGGAATGGAAAGGGAAATGATCCGTTCGTTCATGTTGAAGGGGTTGGTTGGGAGCGAAAGGTATCCGCGCCGTTCGGAACCTCCAAACGGCCTACGGTGGATCCTCGAAGAAGGCGATCAGCATCTTCCGCTCCTCATCGCTCAACCGCGCATCGCCGTGCATCCATGTATAGCTCGGCAGCGGCATTCCGCCTTGCTTCAATTCGCGCACCGCGTCCTTCTTTTTGTGATCGCGTCACTTCGCGCTCTTGCTTCCCCATGCGCTCATGTTGAACCCGGTATGCCCGTCGTTGATGTGGTGTTGCAGCCAGAAGTTCACCGGTGTGACGTAGCTGTACCACGGGTAGCGCGTCGTGTTGCTGTGGCAATCGTAGCAGGCGACACGCAGCAAGTGTTCCACTTCCGCTGATGGTCGCGCCCTCGTGAGCAGATCTGTTCCGGGGTCGTATTGCCCCGCTGTTCGATCGGGTTGCACCAATTGCGCGGCGGCCAACACACCGGCCGTGATCCAAAGTCCTTTGCGACCCATCACCGCAAAATTGGGAAGCTCCGCGGGTGTCGAAACACTACGTTCAGGGCAATTGCTCGGTCACCGTGTTCGTTGGCGATGTGCTTCCCACGTTCACCAGGATCGGATCGCGGTCATTGGCCGTGCCGGTGTATTTCACCACGCCGTCCAGGTTCACATCCTCCAGGAAGTAGCCGCCCGCAGTATTGGTTGGGATCGTTCCACCGATGCGCACAAGGATCGGATCGCGATCGTTGCTGACTCCGGTGTACTTGAGCAAGCTCGGTGGCGGATTGTCGCGCACCGTATTGCCTGCCCACAAAGTCATCGCACTACCCACGGTCTTGCGTGCATTGGTGCCGTTGGTGGGCGTGCTCGCGGTGCGGAAGTCGATCGTTGTCGTCGTTGATGTGAGCGGCAATGCCGTGGAGGTCATGCATCCGAGGTGATTGCGATGACGTACGGCCACGTAGTAATTGCCAGCGGGTACGCTGAAGCTTGTTGGCGAGATGCCGTCGCTCGCGCTCACGACATCGCCGTCGCGTTGCACCAGTGCATTGCGCGTAGCCACAAGAGTTCCGGGAGCAGTGCTGTTGCGCAGTTCCAAATGCACCCAATCCACGATGGCGTTGTTGCCGGTGACCGCAAGCACTGCGGCGTTTGTGGTTTCGCTGCCACCACCGCTCGCATTGGTGAAACCGATGGCCGTGTATGGTTCGGTGAGCGGGAAGGAGGGTAGCGTGCGCAATGCATCGCCCATCGACAAGGTGCCGGTGTTGTAGGGCCCTTCGAGCCAGATTTTCACCCCCAGTGATACCTGCTGTGCTGCGCTGAAGAAATACGCCGACCCGGCACTTGAGAGCGTATTCCCTCCCAAAGCGTCTTCATCCTCAAAATATGCCCCAACGATCGCATGTGTATCGCTGATCGACACGCTCCTGCCGAAGTAGTCATCGGCCGCGCGATCACTGGCTATGATCTTTTGTTGCTGGGTCCAGGTGTTGCCGTTGCGCACGAAGATGTAAGCTGCACCGGCCTGATTGGCACTTTCATATACTGCGCCGACGCAGGCCCGGTCGCCACTCATCGCTACACTGAACCCGAAATCGTTGTTGGCGGCACGGTCACTGGCCACGACCTTTTGCTGCTGGGTCCAGGTGCTGCCGCTGCGGACGAAGATGTAGGCCGAACCTGCTGCATTGGCGGTGTTGCCTCCTAACGCATCTTCATCTTCATTTATCGCCCCCACAACGGCATGATCGCCACTGATCGCAACACTGTAGCCGAAATAGTCACCGGCAGCACGGTCGTCGGCCACGATCTTCTGCTGCTGTGACCAAGTGCTTCCAGTTTGGGAGAAGATATATGCTGAGCCTGCGTCGGTGGCGGTATTGCCCCCCAAGGCATTTTGATCCTCATGTAGTGCTCCAACGATCACATAAGTCCCGCTGACAGCAACGCTCCAACCAAACTGATCGGTAGCCGCACGGTCGTTGGCTACGATCTTCTGCTGCTGGGTCCACGTACTCCCGATCCGGGCAAAGATGTACGCCGAACCAGCCCAA
>JANMKC010000341.1:0-39162 GCA_031371785.1 Flavobacteriales bacterium
CGTTCGCATCGAACACCATGTCCTGCACGGTGTTGTTGAAACCACTGCCGGGGTTGAAGGAGGTGTCGAGCAGGCCAGCCGGGGTGAGCCGGGCGATGCCATGCCGTATGACCCCGTTCACCAAGGCGAACTGACCGCCAACAAGGATGTTGCCATCCGGTTGCACCACAATGCTGTACAAGAACAAGGAGATCGTCGGGGCGAAGCCCGTATCCAAGCTGCCGTCCGTGTTCAACCGCGCCAAGTATGCCTGCGGCACGCCGCCCACGGAGGTGAAATTGCCGCCGATGAGCAGCTTGCCATCCGCCTGCAACGCCATGCAGATCACATTGGCGCCCACCACACCAACGGTGGCGTTGAAAGCAATGTCCGGGGCACCGTTGGGGAACATCCGTGCGATAAGGTTGGCGGATGCACCTCCGAACGCACTGAAGGCACCGCCCACCACGATCATGCCATCGGCCTGCACCACCGCGCAATACACGGATGAGTTCGCACCTCCGCTCGTGTTGAACGCTGGATCCAGCGTGCCCGGCTGGGCGATCAGGTTGTTGATCACGAAATTGCAGGTGATCGCAAGCGCGATGCTGACGTACTTTTTCGAATGTGTCATGGCTCAAGGGTTAGGGTCTACCAAGCTATCCGGAAAAGTCGTTGCCCCAACGCCTGTGGCTTCTCAGCTGCAAATGGGACCGATACCATGAAGCCATGCTATTATCCATGAGCGCCAGCTATGAGAAGGCATCTTGCTGGGCACCTTGATGCAAGCGCACGAAGGCGACCTGCGGATGGAAGGATAGATTTGCCGCCCGTTACATCATCGCATCGTGAGAGCACCCCGCATCGTTCAGGTCGGAAACATTCCCTGCGGAAGCGATGAACTTTTCCTCGTTAGCGGCCCCTGTGTGATCGAGGAGGAGAGCATCATGCTGCGCACCGCCGAGAAATTGAAGGAGGTGAGTGAACGGATCAAGGTGCCGGTGATCTTCAAGAGCAGTTTCACCAAGGACAATCGCAGCAGCGTGGATTTCTACCAGGGCCCGGGCCTGGATGAAGGATTGAAAGTGCTCGCCCGCATCAAGAAGGACTTCGGGTTCCCGATCCTCACGGACATCCACTATCCGAGCCAAGCGAAACCCGCTGCGGAGGTGTGCGATGTACTGCAGATCCCCGCTTACCTGTGCATGCAGACAACATTGGTGCTCGAAGCGGCGAGGACAGGCGCTGTGATCAACCTGAAGCACGGCCAGTTCCTCGCGCCGGACAACATGATCAAGCCCGCGCAGAAAGTGGAGAGCACCGGCAACTCGAAGATCATACTCACCGAGCGGGGCTACACCTTGGGCTACAATGATCTCGTTGTGGATCCACGGGCGTTCTATCATTTGCGGAAGACAGGCTATCCGATCATCTTCGACATCACGCACAGCATACGCAAGTATGGCATCCCCAGCGCCGATCCACGCGGCGGCAACCGGGAGGTGATGCCCACCATCGCCCGCGCTGGCGTGGCCGCAGGTGTGGATGGTGTTTTCATTGAAACACATCCGGACCCGAGCACCGCTTTGTGCGATGCCGCGAGCCAGCTCTGTGTTTACGACCTCGAGGAATTCATGAAACCGTTGATCGATCTTCACGCGATGGAAGTGAAGTATCGGCATCAAGCCTTCAACACCTGACGCTGCGCTTTCGCGACGGCGGCCAAACTCTTCACATGGAACTCTATCTGGACAGCGCCGACCCCAAAGAGATCGAAGAAGCCTTCAAGCTAGGCTTCCTTACCGGGCTCACCACCACGCCCACGTTCATGCACCGTGGTGGGGTCACGAACATCGACAAGATGATCCTCGACCTTGCCAAGAAAGTGCCCATCCTGCAAGTGGAAGCATTGGGCGGAACCGCGGAGGAAGTGGTGAAGGAGGCCAAGCGCCAACTGAAGATGGGCCTGAAAAAGGAGACCACTGTCTTCAAGATCCCGGTAAGCCTCGAAGGTCTGCGCGCGTGCAAGATGTTGCGCAACGAAGGCATCATGGTGAACGTGCATCTGGTCTACACGCTTCAACAGGCCTATATGGCCATGCAGGCCGGTGCCAACTACGTATGCCCGCTCGTCGGTCGCTTGCAGGATCAAGGTCATGATGCCCTCAGCCTTGTTCAACAATGCGTGGAGGCCGTGAACTACTATGGCTACGACAGCAAGATCATGTTCAGCAGTGTGCGCACCGTGGAACATGTGCGCAATGCGGTGAACATCGGCGTACACACGATCACCGTTCCGTGGAAACTGATGAAGCAGCTCACCGACAACCACATGACGGAACTGGGCACGCAACAGTTCTACGAGCACACACGCCTGATCACGATGAAGGTGAAGGACGTGCTCGGTCGCGGCAATCCAGTGGTGAAGGACAGCGCGACGGTGAGCGAAGCATTGGTGGAAATGACCCGGCACGGCTTCGGTGCGGTGATGGTGGTGGACGCGAAAGGCAAGAACAAGGGCGTCTTCACCGATGGTGGATTGCGCCGTGGCTTGGAAAAGGAGGGCAACAAGTTCCTGGCGAAAAAGCTCAGTGCGATGACCTTTGGCGAGCCGATCGTCGTTGCGCCTGAAGCCTTGTTGGACGATGCGCAGAAGATCTTCAAGGAGAAGAAAGTGGACACCTTGAGCGTGAGCGAGAACGGCAAACAGCTCGGCATGCTCGACATCCAGGACCTGTTGAAGACCATCGCCGGGTAGCCGGAAGCAAAGAACATTGGACATGTTCAATGTTCGACATTCATCCTGAGATGGATCTCCGGCCCTTCCTCGATCTCGGCACCCGCTTCATCGCGGAACCGGCCAGCGTTGAACTCAAGCTCGCATCCATCAAAGCCGTGCTCTTCGATTGGGATGGTGTCTTCAACAATGGCTTCAAGGATGCCGAAGGTGGCAGTCCGTTCAGTGAGGTGGACAGCATGGGCGTGAACCTGCTGAGGTTCGCTTTCTGGTTGAAGAACGGCGAGCAGCTGCCGAAGGCGGCCGTGATCACCGGCCAGCACAATCCGCATGCGGAGAGGTTCGCGCAGCGCGAGAAGCTGCATGGCGTGTACATGGGCTTCACCAACAAGCCGGAAGCGTTCGATGGATTTCTTGCGGCGCATGGCCTGGAAGCCGGAGAGGTCGCCTTCTTCTTCGATGATGTACTGGATCTGCCGGTCGCAGCGCGGTGCGGATTGCGTGTCCTCATCGGCCGGAAGTCGTCGCCCTGGTTCGAGAAAATGGCGGGTCCTGAACATATCGACGTGATCACCGCTTGTGATGGCGGGCACCATGGGTTGCGTGAGGCGTGCGAACTACTGATCGCGATGCTTGGGCAAGGCGAAGAGGTGATCGGTCACCGGGTCCGCTTCAGCGAGGTTTATCAACGCTACCTGACCCTTCGGCAGGCTGTTGTTCCCGTCGTGCAGCGCAACGTGCGCTGAGCGCTTCACCAACGCAACGGCTCGCTGCAGGCGGTCTTCAGCATCAGGTGGAATTCCGCGCGGGCTATCTCGATCGCTCCCAATGAGCGCGTGTGGTCGTTGATGTATTGCGTATCGAAAAGGCTGAAGCCTGCTGACCGCAGGTGATCGTTCAGGTGGAAGAACGCAGCCTTTCCGGCATTGCTCTCCCGGCTGAACATGCTTTCGCCGAAGAAGGCGGAGCCGATGGAGACGCCGTAGATGCCGCCTATCAGCTCGCCGTCGCGCCAGGTCTCCACCGAATGTGCGTGACCGATCAGGTGCAGGGCGGTGTAGGAATTGATCATCTCCTCCGATATCCACGTCTGCTCCCGTTCGGCGCAAGCGCGCATGACGCGCTCAAAGCATCGATCGGTAGTGAACTGATATCCGTTGCTCCGGATGAATGTGCGCAAACGCGCGTTGGGTAACACCTGATCCATGGGGAAGATCGCGCGTGGGTCGGGATCATGCCAATGCAGTTCCCCATCATCGTGCATCATGGGGAAAAGGCCGTTCGAGTAAGCGCCGACCAATAGGGCTGTTGATAGATGAACGGGGCGTTCCATGGGCACGAAGTCTATATTGCCATCGATGGATCAAAGGAAGTGCATCGGTTGGCCTATTGCCGCGCTACAGATCCTGCTGATCGGATGTGGCATCGCAGCTGGCGGTGGTGGATCCGGTATCGCCGACAGTCTGGGATCGGTACTGGATAGTGTGGCTCCCCCGATCGAGCCACGGGCCCATGTGATCGCTGTGGACACGCTGACCTCCGCGCCCTTCACCGCCGCGTCGGTGCCCACGCATGTGCGGCTCGCCAATGGCCTTGCGTTCGACCTGCGGATACCCCACGGCTATGAACTGAAGGTGGCCGCTGAGGGCATGGAGCGCGCACGTTTCATTGCACTGTCCCCGGATGGCCGTTTGTTCATCACCGACATGAAGGACCAAACGGACAACAGGCAGGGCAAGGTGTACATCCTTGACGGATGGGACGAACGTGCGGCGCGCTTCACCGTGCGGCATACCTACTTGAGCGGATCGCACAACCCCAACCAAGTGGCGTTCAGTACTACTTCGAAGGACACGGCGATCTACGTGGCCACCACCGACAGGTTGTTGCGCTATCCGTTCCATCGCGGGGATACGGTCCCGAGCGGGGCTGCCCTTGTGATCGACACGTTCCCCGCCTACAGTACAAGCCATGCGGCCACGAATTGGCATTTGACCCGGAGCGTCGCGGTGCATGGCGACAAGATCTACGTGAGTGTGGGCAGCAGTTGTGACGTGTGCATCGAAAAGGAGAGCGTGCGCGCGTCGATCATTGAAATGAACCTCGATGGAAGCGATCGGTGGATCTACGCCAGCGGGTTGCGGAATTCGGTGGGATTGGAATGGGTCATGGGCGATCTATTCGCCACCAACATGGGCAGGGACAACCTGGGAGATGATGCCCCGGAGGACAAGTTGCAGATCGTGCAGAAAGACCACTTCTACGGCTGGCCGTATTTCTACCAAAGTGGCGAAAAGGTGTACAGGGATACGACCATCGCGGAACCGAACGCGCATGTGCATGCACCTGAGCCGGCTTATATGGCGCTTGGTCCGCACACCGGTCCACTGGGGTTCGACTTCCTGCACGGCTTCCATGATCCAGGCCTGGACAACACGTTCATCGTGGCGCTCCATGGCAGTAGCACCGTAGCCACGGCCAAGGGCGATGCGCTTGTTCGTGTGCGGCGAGGCGATCCGATCCAGCGTATCGTGGACGGTTTCCATCAGGGCGCACACCGCTATGGCCGCCCGTGCGACGTACTGATGCGCGATGCGGACAGCTTCTGGTTCACGGACGACCAGAACGGCGTGCTGTACCTGCTGCGCCGAAAGAAGTAACGGTCACTCTGACTTCATCACCTTGCGGGTGATCTCCGCCCTTCCACCGATGGAAGCCACCAGCACATAAACGCCTTCATGCAGTTCGCTGAGGCTGGACTCCTCGATCCTCAATTGTTGATAGACCATGGGATCCACCGCCGTGGAGCGATGGAACACAACACGCCCCAGCATATCGATGAGATCCATGTCCACATGGGTCGCTTCACCGGAAAAGAGTTCGATGTCCAGATGATCGGAGAAGGGTAGGGGATACACATGGAAGAACTCCGGTGCGACGAGATGCGTAAGGTCTTCGCCGCCGAGAAGCCTGTGCGCACGCCAGAAGTCGGGGATGCCATAGCCGATGCTATCGTTCGGATCGGTGAAGTGCGAGGCACTTCGCCGAATGGCGTCCATGATGGCGTGCGCGCTTTTTTCCGGGTGCAATTGCCATAGGCAGGCTGTGAGGCCGCACACCAAGGGTGAGGAGAACGAGGTGCCACTGATCGGTTCAACACGTTGGCCATCGATGCCCAATCCCATCGTGCCCTGCCCCATGGCGCTCACATCAGGCTTCACGCGCCCATCGGCGCTGGGCCCGCGTGAACTGAAGGTCGCTACGGAGCGATCGTCCTTCACCGCGCCCACGGTCAGGATGTCGATCGCATCGGCAGGTGCGCTGAGGTAATGCCAAGATGCCGCGCCATTGTTGCCGGCGCTGTGTACGGGTATCATGCCTTTGCGCGAAGCAATGCCTGCCGCAATGCTTACACGGAGGGTGTTGCCGTCCAGTTGCGCGTAGGTGTGATCCATCGTGCTGTCGGTGAAAACAGTGTATCCGAGGGACGTGTTCAGCACATCGCAACCGATGCTGTCGGCGACCTCTGCGCCGGAGATCCAATTATCCTCTTCCACCGGGTACTCCGTGGCCGCGTTCTCGGTCCGGAGCAACACGAAGTCCGCCAGTGGTGCTGTGCCGAGCAACTGGCCGTCAACATGGCCAGCGAGCACGGAAAGGACCGAGCGCCCATGCCAGTGCGCGGCGTACACATCGTTGCCGGGTTGCACGAGATCGCGTGTGAGCAGGATCCCATCGCGTGCGCGCAGATCGGCGAAAGCATCGAGCGAGTCGGCATTGTCGAAACCCGCATCAAGGATGCCGATCAACATACCCTCTCCGTGCGCATGTGCCAAGGTGTGGAGCAGGTGCCCGTTCATCATGGCGAGCTGCCGGAACGAAGCACCGTAGGTGGCATCGTACGATCCAGCAGCCGCCGCGCGATGTTCCAGTGGGAATTTGTTCTCGGAGCTCACAACGTTCGGTGCGGCCGGTCGGGTGCAGCGCACTTGGTGTACGAAGGGCAGTTGGGCGAGCGTATCCAGCGCGAGCGTGTCGGTGCTGATGATGGTGACCGCGTTGAACCATTTGCTCACGCTGTGCAACTGGATCTGTCCGGCAGCGAGCAACGCGCTGATGTAGCCTGGATCCACAGGAAGGTCCAATGAATCGAGCGCGATGTTCTGTCGCTGTCTGCGCGCGAGGGCCCGTCCTGAAAGGAAAGCCGCCGGTCCGTCCAAGCTGAAAGGGGTGTGGCCTTTATCGGTGAACTGCACCCAATAGGTGGCGGGAGCCGTTTGCGCGGCCAGATCGAGAGCTCCTGCCAAACATCCGATGAGCAGGCTTATGCGTGTCATCGAAGGGTTGCGGTCAATGCCCGTAGGCCGTGATCACCTGTGTGGTGTGGTAACGATCGAAGTACGTAGCCTGCGTTTCGCTGCTGTCCACTTCGCGGTACACGAGGCCCACGTGTTTGGCATAACGCTCCCGATAGATCTTGGTCAGAATGGGATTGCTCTGGTACGTACCCACCACAAGCACAGTGCTGTCGAAGCTGAGCCCATTCATGCTCCATGGCACATCGATCTCCTCGTAAGCGAGTTCGAAGTCATCCGCCGTATTGGTCGCGTTCGTGTTCCAAAAAGTGCTCGTATGCGGAGGGAACACGAGCTTGACCCGGCGCAGGTTCTCTTCGCTGCGCTCGGCGCGGACATTGTCGCGGGCCTGCCACCAGACATCCTTGGGCTGCCAAGTGCCGTTCTGGTCCTTGGTATAGCGGATCATGCGTTGGGCGTGCCTGCCTTCCGGGTCGATGAAGTTCTCGGTGACCTTTTCGCGGAGCGGGTCGGACAGGGTGAGGTGGACGGTATCGTTCGGTGCCTGATGCACGCGTTCAGTGTCCACTTGGTACTCGATCCAGCGTCCTGTATCGGTGGGGAAATAGGCATACCCCAGATCGAGATAGGTGGGTTCGTCCTTCTTGCAGCCGCTGAACAACAGGTAGAGCGTGGCCGTAGCGATGATCATCAGGCGGGTCGTTCTCATGGCGTGGGGTGTTCGCGATCGATGAAGCCTCCTCCGATCACATCATTCCCATCATAGAAGACGGCGCTCTGCCCGGGTGCGATGCCTGCCACGGGGGAATGGAATTCAACACGCACCCTGCCGTCGGCCATGGAAATGGTACTGGGCGTGCCTTTGTCCTTGTAACGGATGCGGGTCACGGCTTCCACGGATCCTTCCAACGCGGGTACTTTCTGGAAGTTCGGGGAGCGCACCCAAGCGGTCTGCTTGTTCAGGTCCTCCTTGTTGCCGAGCACCACGGTGTTCGACTCCGGCATGATCTCCGTCACGTACATCGGCGATCCGGTCGCGATGCCAAGCCCCTTGCGCTGGCCGATGGTGAAGAACGGATAGCCGTCGTGCTCGCCGAGCGCAGCGCCATCGGTGCCGACCAGTTTGCCATGGGCGAGCTTCTCGAACGCTGCTGGATCCTTCCGCTTCAAGAAGCCGCGGTAGTCGTTGTCGGGGATGAAGCAGATCTCGTAGCTCTCGCTCTTGTGGGCAAGGTTCGGGAAGCCGCTTTTCAGCGCCATCTCGCGGATCTCCGTCTTCCTGAACGAGCCTATCGGGAAGCGTGTACGCGAGAGGTTCTTCTGTTCCAAGCCCCACAGCACATAGCTCTGGTCCTTGGTGGTGTCGAGTCCTTTGCTCACCACCCAGCGCTCGTTCTCCTGGCGCACGTTCGCATAATGCCCCGTGGCGATCAGTTCGCAATCGAGCATGTCGGCGCGTTTCAGCAGCGCTTCCCATTTGATGAACGTATTGCAGAGCACACAGGGATTGGGCGTGCGCCCGGCCATATACTCGCTGGTGAAGTTGCCGATGATGGAGTTGCCGAACTCCTCGCGGATATCGAGGATGATGTGGTTGAAGCCACGGCTCACGGCCAGTTCCCGCGCGTCATTGATGCTGTCCAGGTCGCAGCAACCGGTCACGCGCTTGCCTCCGCTGGTGTCAGCATAGTCCCACGTCTTCATGGTAACGCCGATCACCTCGTGGCCCTGATCGTGCAGCATCATGGCCGTCACGCTGCTGTCCACACCGCCGCTCATGGCTACGAGAACGCGCCCGTGCTTGCTCATGGCGTCACGGGTTTTCCACCGATGTAGTGGGTGGTGGAAATGAGCTTGCCTTTTTCATCCCACTCTTTCACATCGCCTTCGAGCACGTCGTTGGCGTAAGTGCCTTCGCGTTTCTTGGTCTGGTCTTCCAGCACACGTTCCTCTTGGCTCGTTTCCGCGCCATCGGGTCCGAGCTTGGCGGGTTGCACCTTCCAATGCCCATTGTCGAAGTACTCGGCGAAATGGCTTTCTTTTTTGCCGTCCTTCCACGACACTTCGGTCTTCACTTGATCATCGGGGTAGTATTCCTTGAACGTCCCGTTCTCTTTCTTGTCCTTCACGAATTCGCCTTTCGCGTAAAGCATCTGGATCTGCACCGATCCATCCTCGTTGTACTGTATCCAAGCACCCTCACGCTCGCCGTTCGCGAAGCGGCCTTCGAGTTCCTTCTTGCCGCCATCATAGTAAGTAGTGGTCACGCCATCGGGTACATCGTTCCGGTAGGTCGAACTGGTCCGCACATTCCCGTTGTCATAGAACTGCTGGCAGGGGCCATTGCGTTTTCCATTGCTCCATGTGCAACGCTCAGCGGGCTTGCCGTTCGCGAAATACATGAGTTGTTCGCCGTTCTTCGTTCCGTTCTTCCACAGCTCCGTGCTGCGCAAATTGCCATCGGGATCGTAGTAGTTCCAAGTGCTGTCCTTTTCCTGGCCATCATAGCGACCTTCCCCCATCACCTTGCCGTTCGGATGGAAATGCCTGCCGTGCGCGGCATCGCTGCCGGGGTAGTGGGCGATGATGCTCTCTACTTTGCCAGTGGTTCCGAAATAGGTGAAGGTGCCCACGGGCTTGTCGTCCTTGAACTGCCCTTTGTAGCGCAGTTGCTGGCTGTTCGCCCATGTACGTTCCCATGGACCCTGTTTCCGTCCCTGTGCGTCCTTCTGGTTGAACGAGGCTGGAGGCTGCGTGAAAGCGTTCGCGCCGCATATCAGTGCGAGGATCAGCAGGGAACGTCGGATATGGTCCATGATAGAGGCGCGAAGGTAACGGGCCGAAGCGGCAAGGAGCCTGCCAGCCACGGCTTGTCCTCGCCATATTTGCCGTCCTCATTCGTCATGATCAACGCGAAAGCGAACTGATGTCTTCCACGCCCGTCATCCGTTTCGATTGCCGCCACTTCCGTGGCCATGTCCCCTGCAAGCCGAACAAGAAGCACGGCTACGAGTGCGATGGATGCCCGGTGTACGAAGTACCCGCGAAGCGCATCCTGATCATCAAGCTCGGCGCGCTGGGCGATGTGATACGTACGTCGCCATTGCTGGTGCGCTATCGTGCGCTGTGGCCCAATGCCCGCATCACATGGATCACGCAAAGTCCGGATGTGGTGCCAAGGGCGATGGTCGATGAAGTACTTGCTTATGATGTGGTCGGCCTTGAGCGTGCGCGCAACGGTGTGTACGACATCGCCATCAATCTGGACAAGGAGGTGGAGGCCTGCGCGTTGCTGCGCGATGTGAAGAGCAGCGAGAAGTTCGGCTTCATTTTGAAGGACGGCCACATTGATGCGGCCACGCCTGCTGCCATGCACAAGTTGGTCACCGGGCTGTTCGATGGCCGCAGCAAGGCGAATACGAAGAACTACCTCGAAGAGATATTCGAAGTGTGCCATCTGGAGTTCAAGGGCGAAGAGTACCAATTGGACATCGATGCGGGTTTCGCCGCGAAATGGGAACTGCTTCGCGGGAAGGCACAGGGCAAACCGATCGTTGGATTGAACACCGGCTGTGGCGATCGCTGGAAGACCCGCCTCTGGCCTGAAGAGCGCTGGACCGCGCTGATCAAGGGACTTCAGGCCGATGGTTTTTTTCCGTTGGTGCTGGGAGGGAAGCAGGAGGACGAATTGAACAAGCGCTACGCTGAAGCGACCGGCTGCTACTATCCCGGATATTTCTCCTTGAAGGAGTTCTTCGCGCTGGTATCGCACACGGACATCATTGTAACGCAAGTGAGCATGATGATGCACATCGCCATAGCGTTGAAAAAACGGCTGGTGCTGTTCAATAACATCTTCAATGCGCATGAGTTCCACCTCTATGGTCGCGGGGTGATCGTACAACCCAGCACGGGCTGTGATGACTACTACGGCAACATCTGCACACGGAAGCATCATTGCATGCTCGACATCGATGTCGACACGGTGCTCGCCCACATCCGCGCGCAACGCACCGCATAGCCGTGCGCATAGCCTACCTCAGCACCTTCCATCCATTCCGGGGTGGCATCGCTCAGTTCAATGCCCGGTTGATGCGCGAACTGCAAGGGGCGCATACGGTTCTTCCATACACGTTCTCACGCCAGTATCCGGCGAAACTGTTCCCCGGCAAAACGCAAATGGTCGCGGCGGACGATCCCGCTGATCCCATCAACGCGCCGCGTGTGCTCGACAGCATCGGCCCGCTGAGCTGGTACCGCGCGGCGGACACCATTGCGGAACAGGAGCCGGACATCCTGCTGATGAAATACTGGATGAGCTTTTTCGGGCCGTCGCTCGGCACTGTTGCCGGTCGGCTTCGCAAGCGGGGTACCAAGGCCATCACGATCCTGGACAATGTGATCCCGCATGAAGGGCGATTCTTCGACAAGCCGTGTACGCGCTACTTCCTCGAACGCAATGACGCGTTCGTCGCGATGAGCGAAAAGGTGAAAGGAGACCTGCTTTCACTTCGACCCGGAGCGAACGTGATACTGCTTCCGCATCCGCTCTACGATCATTTCGGTGCGGCACTTCCAATGGCCGAGGCGCGACGCGCATTGGGGATCGCACCGGACAAGAAGGTTTCGCTTTTCTTCGGTTTCATCCGCGACTACAAGGGGCTGGACCTGCTGATCGAGGCGATCGCGAAGCTGCCCGCGGACCATGTTCTGGTGATCGCGGGCGAGCCGTACGGCGATATGGGCAAGTACCACGGGATGATCCAACGGCTTGGTCTTCGCGATCGCATCGTCGATCACATCCGCTACATCGCGGATGGCGAGGTGCCCACGTTCTTCAGCGCTGCGGATGTGGTGATACTGCCGTACAGGAATGCCACGCAGAGCGGGATCACGGCCATCGCGTACCACTTCGGGACACCGATCATCGCCACGGATGTGGGCGGATTGAAAGAGAGCGTGGAAGATGGGCGAACGGGCATCATCGTTCCGGAACCAGAAGCATCCGCGATCGCCGACGCCATCGAACGGTTCTTCAAGGAAGGCAAGGCATCCGCCTTTCGCGCGAACATCGGCGCGCTTCGCGAAGAACTTTCATGGAAACGCTTCGCCGATCACTTTACCGCCTTCGCGGCATCGCTCTGATCATCGCTGGACACAAGCACCTCCTTCAGTCCGAACCAGCGCGCGTAGTTCTTGTTGGCGATGTGGTCCGGCTCATCCCGGATATCAAGCAGATACAGGCTGCGCGGCGGATCCGCGATCGATGGGATCGCAGCGGTCGTACCGCTACTTGATGCTTTGCGCAGAAGTGAATACCGATGCTCCAGTTGTTCCGAAGCACGCGCCGCGCGACCGGTGAAGAGATCGATCGAAGCGTCATATCCATTGCGTGTGAACAGGATGGCGGCCACGGCCAGCAGGAGCAGTGCGTGTTCCAGCACCGGAGCTTCGATGGGCGTGAAGTTCTTCAACCATGCGTTGGAGCACACGGCGATGTTCAGGAACCAGAGCGGCAGGAAGAAGAAGCAGGCCACGTTCACCGTGCGATGCTGCCCCAGGATGCCCGTGCTCCAGTAGGCGGGGAACACGCACAGGAATATCACTACCGGCAATGCGACGAGCGTCATCCACGGCTTGATCTTGTTCAGGATTAGTCCAAGTCGTTCATTGATGGCGCGATGATGGAGCAATTGGAAGAGGCTGAGTGCCAGCACGGGGATCGAACAGACCCACGAGCCGAAGAACCGTACGGTCTGCAGGGCGCTCATGCCGATGGACATCAGCAGGTGATGGCGTTCGGGGAAATACGCGCTTCTTCCAGCATTGCCGGGCGCGAGGACCATGATGGCCGCACCTGCGATCACTACTGCGGAAAGCAACACCGCAGGAAGGCGTGATCGATCAAGGGTCGAACGCCAACCCCACAAAAGCGCAATGTGAAGTACGACCATGAGCAACATGATCACTTCGTTGAAGCCGATGATGGCGAAGAGCAACACAGCGGCCAGGAACAGGCGTGGCGCGTTCATGCGTCCATTGATGAGCAGCGTGGCATATATCAGGAACAGCGCGCTGGGCAACTGATACGTGATCGCGCCGGTATACCAATAGAACCCTTCCGGAATGTCCGGCATTACGAACAGGTATAGCGCGCACCAGATCAGCGCGAGAGCCGAAGCGTGGGCACCACTGATCATCGATCGCAGCAATGCGTGCATGAACAGGACTTGTGCGAACAGGGTGAGCGCGATCAATAGAACGGGCACCGCACGGTAGAGCAGCAAATGGTCGAGCCCAAGGCGCAATGGCCCGAAGAGCACGAGGAAGTTGCTCGCATATCGCCCGTTCCAATGCTGGTATTCCCAAAGGGCCGCGGACCACGCGCCAATGGCCACGTTCTTGTGCGCGTAGGAAAAGTCATCCGCCATCGGATGCGAGTAGCAGGCCAGCACTGCGTGCAGTACCAGCGAACCGATCAAGAGCGCGATGAAAGCCAGCCAAGTGGAACGGCCGTTGGGCATCACGGGTGCATCAAAGTCCGAGGCGCTCCTCTACGCGATAGGCATTGCGCTCCGGGGAATTGCGTGCGACGAGTTCGGCCACGAAACCGGAAACGAACAATTGCACACCGATCATCATGATCGTGAGCGCGATGAAGAACAAGGGCTGGTCCGTCACCAATGGCGCGCGCTGGTGATGATACACGACCCAGAGCTTGTTGCCCAGCAACCATGCGATGGCCAGCGTGCCGAGGAAGAACATGAGCGTACCCATCGCACCGAAGAAGTGCATGGGCTTCTTGCCGAAGCGGAAGACGAATGTGATGGTGAGAAGATCGAGAAAGCCATTGATGAAGCGGTTGAACCCGAATTTGGTGACACCGTACTTGCGTTCGTGGTGCTTCACCACCTTTTCCCCGATTCGGTGGAAACCCTCCTTCATCGCGATGAACGGGATGTAGCGGTGCATTTCGCCGTACACCTCGATCGCCTTCACCACTTCCTTGCGATAGGCCTTCAAACCGCAATTGAAATCGTGCAGCATCACGCCGCTCACCCGGCGCGTGGTCCAGTTGAAGAGCTTGGTGGGGATCGTTTTGCTGAGCGGGTCGTGGCGCTTTTTCTTCCAGCCGCTCACCAGGTCGAAGCCGTCCTCGGCGATCATGCGGTAGAGTTCCGGCACCTCGTCCGGATCGTCCTGCAGGTCGGCGTCCATGGTGATCACCACCTTGCCCTGCGCGGCGGAGAATCCTTCGTTCAGCGCAGGGCTCTTGCCGTAGTTGCGGCCCAAACGGATGCCCTTTACGCGCGGGTCCTGGGCATGCAGGCGCGCGATCTCTTCCCAAGAACCATCGCGACTGCCATCATCGATCAGCAGGATCTCATAATCCTTGCCCATCGCGCCGATCACCCGGTGCAGGCGCGCGACCAGTTCGGGCAGCGACTCACGCTCGTTCACCAAGGGTAGTACGATGGAAAGGTCCATGTGGCAAAGGTGGGAGCGCATTCGGAATGACCAAGAACTTCTTCGCGTGGTGTTCACTTGTACACTTCTTCCACCGGTACACGTGCATACTCCCGCGTGGCACACCCCTTGCCTTCCGACCGCCCGACTAAATTCGCCAACCTGAAATTCATTCATCCATGGAACGCCTCTCCACTTTAGCTGTCGCTGGTCTGTTCGCCGTGTTCGCCGCCCAAGCACAAACGAGCGACATTGTTGTCTTCTCCGAAATGGGGGAGAAGTTCACCTTGGTGATCGATGGCGATGTGAAGAACGAGGCACCGGCCACGCGCGTGGTGGCCACAGGCCTCAAGAACGCCACCCCGTCCATCATCGTGCGTTTCGCGGATGCGGGCATAGCGCCCATCAACCAGAACGGATGGATGGAACCCGGCAAGGAGTACACCTTGAAGATCACCACAAACAAGAAAGGCGCGCGGGTGCTGCGCATGCAGGGCCAGGCCGAATTGGGCACTGCCGCAGCGGCGGAAGGCACGAAGCCCAAGCCTTCCGGGTTCGTGGAGGACGGCGGCACGCAGCAAACCAGCGGCGGAACACAAAGCACCACTACAACGACCGTGGTCGAGAACGGTGATGGCAGTGGAGCGAGTGGCGAGAACGTGAACATGTCGATCGGCGTGAACGGCGTGGGGATGAACATGAACGTGGGCGTGAACGATGGGACCGGCGGGACGAGCACGACATCGCATAGCAGCACCACAACAACAACGACTACCAGCACGCATGTCATGAACAACCAGAACGTGGAGGTGGATGACAAGCAGAACACCACTTCCGCCTATCACATGCCTGGCTATAACGGCCCCATCGGCTGCGGCTATCCCATGAGCGACGGCGAGTTCGATGATGCGCGCAAGAGCATCGAGGGCAAGGGCTTTGAGGAATCCAAGATGACCACGGCCAAACAGGTGGGCGGAGGCCATTGCTTCAAGGTCTCCCAAGTGAAAACCATCATGGGTTTGTTCGGTTTCGAGGAAACCAAATTGGACTTTGCCAAGTTCGCTTATGACCATGTGTACGACAAGGGCAACTACTACCAAGTGAACGACGTGTTCGGTTTCGAGAGTTCCATTGATGACCTGAACAAGTACATCCAGTCGCGCTGAAACCCGCACGAGCCTTTTCGATCGACCACCAACCCTCATGAAGTCCTACGCTTCGCTATTCGCAATGAGCCTGCTGGCCGCGGTGCTGTGCGCAGCCTGCACCGGCTCGAAGTCGTTCGCGAAGAAGGCTGCCAAGCTGGATGCGGCGGGCATGTACGCGGAATCCGCTGACATGTACTTGCAGAGCCTCATGCGCAACAACCGCAACGTGGACGCCAAGATCGGCCTGAAGAAGACCGGCCAGCAATTGCTCAACGACAAGCTTGGCAGCTTCTTCAAGGCATACAGCGTAGGCGATAGCCACGAAGAAGCGGTGAACGCCTACCTGAGTGCGAAGAGCTACGCGGACCGCGTGGGCCAGATGGGAGTGATGCTGGAGATAACCGACAACTACACGAGCGATTTCAACGAAGTGAAAGGGAAATACCTCGTAGAGCTGTACTCCCAAGGCCAGGACCTGATGGCAAAGCAGGACTTCAGAGGAGCGGAGGCCGTCTTCGCGAAGATCGGTTCGCTGGAGCCCGGCTACAAGGACGCAGGCAGCTTGCAGAACATCGCCTACTTGGAACCGCTGTACCGCAGTGGCAAGGCGGCGCTGGACCAAGGCCGCTATCGCCATGCCCATGGCGATCTGACCAAGGTGACGGCCAAGGACGCCGGTTACAAGGATGCCGCAGCGCTGGCGAACACGGCCTTGGAGAAAGGACGATACTCCATTGCGGTGCTGCCCTTCAGCGGCGACAAGAAGGATCAGGCGGCCCGTGTACAAGCCTACGCGACCACCGCGCTCACGGAGATCAACGACCCTTTCGTGAAAGTTGTCGATCGCGACGACATCCAGCGGATCCTCGCCGAGCAGCGCTTGGGCATGAGCGGTGTTGTGGACGAAGCGACGGCGGTGAGCGCAGGCAAGCTACTGGGCGCGCAGGCCGTGCTCATGGGCACATTGATCGACTATCGCGAAGAGGTCGGTAACCTGCGCCGCAGCACCAAGGACGGCTACTCCAGCTATCAAGTGAAGCAATTGGATCCCAACACCAACCAGATGGTGATCGTCACGAAATACAAGCCGGTGAAATACACCGAGTACTTCCAGGAGAACAAGGTGTACGCCTCCTTCAGTTACAAGCTCGTATCGCTCGAAACAGGGGAAGTGTTGCTGAGCAAAGTGGTGGAGCAGCAGAAGGACGACCACGCTTACTACGCCGGTTATGAAGGCGATCGGAACGCGCTCTATCCGGCGCAGAACGGCCAGGTCGAAACGGGCGGCGGTGCCCGACGCGACCTCATAGGCTTGCTGAACGCGCCCCACGAAGTGAAAGCCACGAGCCTGCTAGGGAACGAGCTGCTGCGCAACTCCACCTCGGGCATGGCCGGCGCGATCCAGCAGGAGCTCGCCAATAAATTGCCGTGAAGCGCGCTTTCGCCATAGCACTGCTGGCCGCTGCAGGATGCAAAGGCCACCAAACCACCGTGAAGCCCGCTGAGACAGCGGTGAACACGGAGGCGGACAAGCCAGCATGGGTACGTTCACGGCCCGTGAACGACGCCTACTACATCGGCATCGGTCTTTGTCCCAAGAGCCGCGCGGACTTCCAGGAAAGTGCGAAGAAGAGCGCGTTGAACGACCTGGCCAGCGAGATCAGTGTGAAGGTGGAAGGCAACAGCCTGTTGTACACCCTTGACCAGAAGACCAGTTTCAACGAATCCTACACCAGCGCCATCAACACGAAAACCAGCGAACAGTTGGAAGGGTTCGAACTGGTGGATTCGTGGGACAATGGCAGCGAACAATGGATCTACTACCGGTTGGGAAAGTCTGATTGGGCGCGCATCAAGGCCGAGCGGAAACAGAAAGCGATCGATCAGGCCACGGATCTCTTCTCGCGTTCGCACCAGAGCATCGCGAACGGAGATCTGAAAGGCGCGTTCGACCAGGACCTGCGAGCGCTGTTGGCCATGAAGGACTATTGGGGCGAAAGTGATGTGGTGACCATCGGCGACAAGCAAGTGTCGCTGGCGAACGAGATCTACAACGACCTCCAGAAACTCTCCAGCGGCGTGCGGTTGAGCATATTGCCTGAGCGCTGTGCGATCGACTATGCCAACCACTTCAAGCGGGAAATGCTGGTCACCGCGCAGTTCGGCGCAGGCAAGAACACACGCGATCTGGCGCAACTGCCATTGGCCATCACCTATCCGGGAAACAGCGGCAAAGTGGGCGAGAACAAGAACACCGACAGCGAAGGCCGCTCGCGCACGACCGTACAACGCGTTGATCTGGAAGCCGCCAGCCCGGAACTGCTGGTGCGCTTGGATGTGGACGCGCTGGTGAGCAAAGAGTTGGAACCCACGTTCACCAAACCGCTGGTGAGCAGCCTCACGGTCCCCGAACTGCATGTGCTGATCGAC
The DNA here is from genome assembly GCA_031371785.1 of Flavobacteriales bacterium. Lineage (GTDB taxonomy): Bacteria > Bacteroidota > Bacteroidia > Flavobacteriales_F > PHOS-HE28 > PHOS-HE28. The sequence goes on from JANMKC010000341.1 coordinate 18,078, forward strand.
CGGGCAATGCCACGCGTGTTCATGCAAGCCACGGAGACCAACTTGGGCCGATCGGCGGCGGACATCGGCGTGGCCTTGGGCATCAAGGAAGAACTCACCGGGAAAGGCTTTCACTTTGTTGATCGCTCCGCCGATGCGGACCTACTGATGAACCTGACCAGTTCCACGCGGGAGGGTGGGGAGTCGAGCGGCTTCTTCACCGCCTACCTTGATGTGACCTACAGGTTCCGCGACCGTCGCTCCAATGAAGTGATCCTCGAAGGCGGCAAACCGGGCGTGAAGGGCATCCAATTGGACTATGCGCGTGCGGGTGTGGATGCTTACAGGAAGGCCGGGGAGGCCCTTCGCAAGGAACTGGTGCCCGCCATGATGAATGCGCTGTTGTAGGATCCGCGCGCAATGCGCAAGTTTGGCACACCGTTCGCAAAACCACCGATCACGACCTCATCAACGTCAGAACAATGAAAACCATGACCACCAACCGCAATCTCTCCATCGCCCTCTCGGCGCTGATGCTCCTCGGAGGACTGAGCGCTTGCAAGAGCAAGAAGAAAATGGCCGCGGCCGATGCCGCCAAACCTCCGGGAGGCGAGACTGAAGTGAAGGTGCTGTGTTCGGGTCCCGAATTCTTCACTGACGACAAAGTGTTCCGCGCGAACAACTTGGGCGAAAGCATGGATCAGGCCACCAGCAAGAAAAAGGCGATGGCCAACGCCCGCGCTGACCTGGCCAGCGCGATCCAGACCCGGATCAAGGGTGTGATCGACAACTACGTGAACAGCCGCGAGATGAACAACAAGGAAGAGGTGCATGAGCGCTTCGAGGGCCTCACGCGCGAGGTGCTCGACCAGAAGCTCGTCGGCGTGAAGACCATCTGCGAGAAGCAGGTGAAGGTGGATGCCACCGGCAACTACAAGTGCTACGTGGCCATCGAGCTCAGCGCGCAGGACCTGCTCGCCGCATACAACGATCGTCTCAGCAAGGACGACAAGTTGAAGATCGACTACGACTACGAGAAGTTCAAGGAGACCTTTGACAAGGAGATGAAGAAGATGGACGACAAGTAGCAGTTCGCCTTGACAACACGAAAGGAACCCTTGCCCGATGGCAGGGGTTCTTCTTTTCAGGCACCTTTGCGCAACCGATGAACAACCGGACCCTGGCATGGGCCTCCACCATCCTCTTGCTGGCCGTCGCGCTCGGGGCCTTCGGCGCGCATGGCATCGAGGCACGCGTGGATGAACATGCTTACCACAACTGGCAGACCGCCGCGCAGTACCAGTTCTTCCATGGCCTCGCGTTGTTGAGCCTTGCCGCGCTCGATGCCCGGCTCGCTTCCCGCACGGTGACGTTGGTCCGCATACTCTTCGTGCTCGGCGTTATCTGTTTCAGTGGCTCGCTCTACTTGCTGGCTGTCCGGGAAATAATGGGAACGGAAGGGCTTACCCGCTTTCTGGGTCCTATCACGCCGTTAGGCGGGTTGCTCTTCATGGCCGGATGGTCCGCATTGCTCATCGGCGCTGTGCGCAAGAACTGACAGCGGTCAGTGGCTCGCCGTTACGCGGTTATCTACCTTCGCGGCCTGTTCAAAAAAACGAAAACCTGCAGTCATGAACGAGTTCGGCAATAAACCGAAGAACGCGGACCTCTCGAAGATCGGCCTTGGCAAAGTGGGCGATGCCTACTGGAACCTGGAACCCGCTGAGCTGATCGAACACATCGTGGTGAACGGGCAAGGCGTCTTCGCCGACAGCGGTGCCATCGCCATCGAAACGGGAGAGTTCAAGGGTCGTAGTCCCAAGGACAAGTTCTGCGTGAAGGACGCGAAGACCGAGGGCACCGTGTGGTGGGGCGATGTGAACATCCCTTTCAGCTCCGAGAGGTTCGATCTGTTGCACGACAAGATGATCGCCTACCTGATGGGGCGTGATGTGTACGTGAAGGATGCATTCGCCTGTGCCGACCCTGCCTACAAATTGAACCTGCGCGTAGTGGCTGAACAGCCTTACAGCGCGTTGTTCTCGAGCAACATGTTCCTGCGCCCAACGAGCGCTGAACTGAAAGGCTTCGAACCCGAATGGCACATCATCTGTGCGCCGGGCTTCCTCGCTGACGCATCCAAGGACGGCACGCGCCAGCACAACTTCGCGGTGATCAACTTCACGAAGAAAATGATCCTCATCGGTGGGACAGGTTATACCGGGGAGATCAAGAAGGGCATTTTCACCGTGCTCAATTATGTGCTTCCTCAGGAGAAGAACGTGTTGAGCATGCACTGCTCCGCCAACATCGGCAAGGATGGCGATACGGCTGTGTTCTTCGGTCTCAGCGGCACCGGCAAGACCACGTTGAGCGCCGATCCGGATCGCAGGCTCATTGGCGATGACGAGCATGGTTGGAGCGACAAGGGCGTATTCAACTTCGAAGGCGGTTGCTACGCGAAGTGCATCGACCTCACCAAGGAGAAGGAACCACAGATCTGGGACGCGATCACCTTCGGATCGATACTGGAGAACATCGTGTTCAAGGAAGGCACCAGCACGGTGGACTTCACCGATGCGAGCAAGACCGAGAATACGCGCGTGAGCTACCCGATCGACTTTATCGAGAACATCGCCGTCCCGAGCATAGGCGGTCACCCGACCAACATTTTCTTTCTCACGTGCGATGCTTATGGCGTGTTGCCACCCATCAGCAAACTCACTCCCGGCCAAGCGATGTACCACTTCATCAGCGGCTATACCGCGAAAGTGGCAGGCACCGAGGCGGGTGTCACCGAGCCGCAATCGACCTTTTCCGCCTGCTTCGGAAAAGCCTTCCTGCCGCTGCATCCCACCAAGTACGCCGATATGCTCGGTGAGCGCATGAAGAAGCACAATGTGCGTGTGTGGCTGATCAACACGGGATGGAGCGGAGGTTCCTATGGCACCGGCGAGCGCATGAAATTGAAGTTCACGCGCGCCATGATCACCGCCGCGTTGCGCGGCGAACTGGACAAGGTGGACTACAAGGAGCATCCGGTATTCGGCATGTACTTCCCGGCCACATGCCCGAACGTACCGACGGAAGTGCTTGATCCGCGCAACACTTGGAAGGACAAGAACGCATACGACGCTACGGCGGACAAGCTCGCCAAGCAGTTCAATACCAACTTCGACAAATACAAGGATGGCGCGAGTTCCGAGATCCTCGCAGCTGCGCCGAAGACAGTGGTGAAAGCCTGATATCCGGATCGTCCCGGAAGGAGAAGAGCCCCGGATGATCGGGGCTCTTTCTTTTTTTGAGACCGGGGTGTACCGGCTTGGTGTGGTCCTTCGTCAAGCCAGGGAGTAGTGTGCCAGCGCCAGGAACATCGCAAAGATCCCGGCGTGCGCAAGATCCAGCAGGGAAAGATCCGCGAGGCGGCGGCGCTTGTTCGCATTGGAGGTTCTCATTCTCATGGCGCTGGGGGACTCCTTTGGCGGTGCGTTGTGCTTTCTTACCACTGGGCGGCGTGTGCCACTACGAGGAAGATCATGAAGAAACCAGCTTGGGTCAGGGTGAGCCAAGCGGGTTCCATCAGGCGGTTGTTCAGGCGGGCGGCGAAGGTGTTGGAGCGTTTCATGGTTGTTGGGTTGTTGTGGGTTGTTGTTCTGTTCGACGGTGCGAATCTGGCCGGGCGCAGCTCGATGGTGAAGGCGCATCGCGCAACTGGCAGGCGGCACTGAGCAAGTGGCGGCGTGGGCGGTCCGGTAGATTCGCGGCCATGTGGATCCGGATCGGTCGCACCTTCTTTCCCATCCTCTCGCTCGCAGTGTCTTGCACCCTGCCCCAGGATCCCGAGCGCACGCAATGGTCCCAATGGCAGCAGGTGCCGAACGTCTATGCGGATCGTTTCGAGGTATGGAAGAAGGATGCACAACGCTTGGTGCTCGTCTTCGGGCATGGCGGTCGGCAGGATACCGTTGGCCGGTATTGGCTCAACTTGGATGGAGCGGTCGAATATCCGCCGGTCGAAGCCATCAGCTTCTCTTCGACGCTGGACAGGGTCGCATTGAGCAGCACCACGCATGTGCCCTTCGTTACCGCGATCGGGAGAACGAATGCGGTGCTGGCCTGCGCTCATCTCGATCAAGTCCGGGACTCCGTCCTCTTGCGATCGATCAGGAGCGGTTCGGTGAAGGAGATCGCGATGGGCGACGGTCTTGATCGCGAATCACTCCTGGCATTGAAGCCCGATGCCGTGTTCGCTTATCCGTTCGGAAAGAGCGAGGGCGATCAGTTGAGCAAACTCGGAATACCGGTCATTGAGGTGAGCGAGTATTTGGAGGAGCATGCGCTGGGACGCGCGGAATGGTTGCGGTTCTTCGGGGTGATTCTCGGAGAGGAGAGGAAGGCGGACAGCTTGTTCGCAGGGATCAGGATGCGATACGAGGCGATCCGTGTGGATAGCAGTGCCAGCGATCGGCCGACTGTTCTTTTCGGCAGTGTGTGGAACGGACAGTGGTGGGTTCCGCCCGGCAACAGCTACATGGCACGCTTGATCGAGGATGCGGGCGGGCGCTATGTCTTCGCCGATCGCAAGGGCGATGGCAACATCGCGATCGACATGGAAACGATGGTGACCGTTGGCGCGAAGGCGGACTATTGGGGGATGATCGCGAATCGACAGGATAGTGTGGTTCTCTCAGATTTCACTGGCAATGACGACCGGCTAGGACCTTTTGCTTCGATTCCGCGCGGATTGTTCATCGGGAACAGTGCAAAGGCGGATCTCTTTGGTCAGGCGCTGATCGAGCCCGATCGAGAATTGATGGACCTGATCATCGCCTTGCACCCAAATGGCTGTTACTACATCGATCGACTTCCAGTGCGACCCGCAGGCTACTTCAAGCATGTGGAGTGGCCCGCCATCCCTGGCATGTTCAAATAGGGTCTAAACGTGGATCCCAAGCCTCGTGTAGATCTTCGCCATCAGCCACGCCGGTCCGATCAGTAGGAATTGCAGGTCCTTCAGGAAGCTGGGCTTTTCGCCTTCGATGCGGTGCCCGACGAACTGGCCGATCCATGCGAGGGTGAACAGCACAGCGCAGATCGCCCAAAGCGGCCAAGGCGCATGGATCTCCAGCCATCGCGCGAGCGCAAGACAGAAGCCGCACCACGTCACCATGCCGATGAACAAGGGCACAGAACGGCGCAGGTAGAAGAACAGGACGGAAAGCACGGCGATCTTCACCCAAAGATGGCCGCCCACAAATGGCAACGACGGTGATGGAATGCTCGCCACGAGGCCGATCGTGCAGAAGAAGATCGTCGGAACACAGATCCAGTGGATCAGCTCATTGATCGCGTTATGATGGCTCTCACCGTATTCGTCGAGCCATGCGTGCATGTTCCGCGAAGCGCTCATGGCAGGTAGCGTTCTTCGATCACGCGCAGGTGGTGCATGGCGTGCCCGGCAATGATCCAGCCGAGGGCGTTCACCGTGACGCGCTGCCGGTTCGCCGTGCCCACGCGACGCAACGCCAATTCATCGAAGCTCCGGAACAATGCGATCGTCGACGCCCGCACCGCATCGTGTTCTTCCATAAGGTCGCGCAACGTGCGCCGCTCCGTGCGCGCTTCGGGCACATAGTCGTTCTCTTCGAACGCGGGTAGTTCGGTCGCATCGTTGCGCGCGAAGCGCATGGCGCGGTATGAGAAAACACGCTCCGCATCGATCATGTGCTGAACGACCTCCTTCAAGCTCCACTTTTCTGGCGCGTAGCGGTGATCGCCTTTCTCCGGGGACAGATCACGCAATGTGGCCCGCATGTGTTCCCCAGCCAGTCGCAGCGCTTGGGGGATATCCTCGCCGATGGCCGCTGCGACGTAGGCGTGATAGTATTCAGGGAATTCGGAAGGCTGGGGACGATGCGTGGTGATCATGAGCGGAAGGTAGCTCCGGGCGGGATCAACGCGTGAACTCCACGGCGTAGGCTTCCGGTGATCCGGCGATCTCTTTCAGCATGCGGTACCAGCCCACGGTGTTGGTCCACCAACCTCGTCGCGGGCACAGCGGATCGGGAATGGAGATCACGCCGACCTTCACGTTCGGACCGCAAGCCCGCTGAAAAAGCGCACGCGATCGGCGCGCATGCACACCGAGCGTGGCCACATCGAACGCAACGATGCGATCGGCCTTCGCCTGCACATTGAAGTAGCTCGCGTTGGCCCATGAACGGCTGTCGGGCCAGCCCCATGCGGGCACCGCAGTGGTGTGGTCCGCTGGTATCCCGTCCTCTATCAACTGCGCCCTGCCGCGATCAGCGTAAGTGGGCCATCCCGGTTCCGAGCCGCCGTCGGCACGAAAGATGATCGTAGTGTCCTGGAGAAGATGCGCGTTCTCATCATTGATCGTGAGGAGTTGCACGAAGAAGTCATCGGCGTGCGGATCGGGATGTCCCGCATTCATTTCTACCAAGCGCAGTCGATCGATCGGAAAAGACAGACGGCTCGAGTAACGTGTTCCGGTCGGCTTCACCTGCTCCCGCAGCAGCGTGTCGCTTCCGCCGATCAGGCTGAACCCTGCACCGACGTTTCCGCTGGCGACAAGGGACACGTTGCCGACTACCGGCGCGCGCAAATGCACATCGATACCATCGTGTACACGGAGGTAGTAGGCGAACGGACGAATGGAACCGGTGGTGTAGATGGCCCGATAGTTCCCTGCGATCGCGATGCGCGCGGCCTCGGCCATTTGCGGCGGATCCATCCAGCCTTCCACAACGAGCACATCGCCACCGCTCTTCTCCGTGATCGCCAAATATGGATGCGCCACCGCGAGCACTGCGGCGAGCACCGCGATCGGCCCGGCCACCATCCACCAGAAGAAACGCAATCGTTTCATTCTTCGCCGGAGAGAGCGTTCTTCAGTTCAAGCAGTTCCGCGCGCGCTTTGCGATCACCAGTGGTGATGCACTGCAACGAGCCGATGTCGCAAACATGCATGGCTTCCGATGTGCGCCCGAGATCCGCGAGGATGAGCGCGAGCTGGTAGTAGCAGGCGATATACTTCGGGTCATCGGCCAGCAAGGCCTCGAGATCGGCGGCGGCCTGTTCCATTTTTCCAGCGCGCTTCAGTTCCAACGCGATCGCGTAACGGATGAAGGCATCCTTCGGGTCTTCGGCCAGCAACGCGCGCAACTGTCCGATGCGTTCGTCGCTCATACTTCGAGGAACGGATGATCGCTCCATTCGCGGCGGAACACTTCAGCGGATGCCGTGCGTACGATGCGGCCCTGGTCCATTTCCGCGATGCGATCGGCCACATGGACGGCATCCTCGCGATCGTGCGTTACGATAATGGCCGCCGTGTTGTGGGTCCGCAGGATCCGCAGCACTTCGGTGCGCACGGTCGCGCGTGTCTTCGTGTCGAGGTCGCTGAAAGGTTCGTCCATCAGCATCAGTCGTGGGCGGCGGACAAGCGATCGCGCGATGGCCACACGCTGTTGCTGTCCTCCGCTCAACTCGTGCGGGTAGCGTTTCGCGAATTCTTCGAGGCCAACGGTCTTCAATTCATCGCGCACGCGTTGGTCGCGCTCGCTGCGCGAAAGTTCATGCAGCCCGAAGGCCACATTGCGTTCCACGGTGAGGTGCGGGAAAAGTGCGAGCCCTTGGAACACGAAGCCGATACCGCGCGCCTCCGGGGGAACGCACGAACGATCGTCGGAAAGGACACGCCCGTCCATGCGGATGGAACCGCGTTCGGGTTTTTCCAGACCCGCGATGCAACGGAGCAATGTCGTCTTTCCACAGCCGCTGGGGCCGATCACCACCAGCACTTCGCCCTCGTCCAGATCGAGTTCAGCACCGGCCAGCACATCATGCTCCCGCGTGTGCGCGAAGTGCAGATCGGTGACGGAGAGCAGTGGCGGGTTCATCGAGGTCGTCGGTCCAGCAGGCGGTCCAGCGCCAGCACGGGCACGAGGCCGCAAAGTACGATCAGCAAGGCCGGGAGCGCGGCATCGCGCCACTCTTCGATGCGGGCCATTTCAAAGACCTTCGTGCTGAGCGTGTCGAAGTTGAACGGCCGCAGGATCAACGTGAGCGGAAGTTCCTTCACCACTTCCATCAGTACGAGCAGCACCGCGGCGATCAATGCGGGACGGAGCAACGGAAGATTCACGCGGGTGAACGTGCGCCAAGGCGAAGAACCGAGCAATCGCGAAGCTTCGTCCATGGCGCGTGGTTGTTGTTTGAGCCCTGCGTTCAAGGGTTGGCTGGCGAGCGCGAGGAAGCGCACTGCGAAGGCATACACCATGAGGCCGATGGTGCCGATGAGCACGACGCCCGTTGTATTCGTGAGCCACCCGGCGAGGGCCATCACGCCGATGGCGATCACCGCGCCGGGAACCACATAACCGATGCTTGTCCAGCGTGTGAGCCTCGATCGTTCCTTCGAGCGTCGCTCCGCGAAGGCGAGCAGCACCGCGATCACGAGCGTGACCGTTGCGGCCATGATACCGACGAAGAGCGTGTTGCCCAAGGCTGGAAGAAACTGTGCGAAGCGGGCGTTCTCAATGGTCCGTTCCGCATCGATGAGCAGCGAACCGATGGGTAGAGCGAAGGCGAAGACGAACAGCAGAAGGCAGCCGGTACAAGCCGCAAGGCTTCGCCAACCCAGCAGCCGAACGCGTACGACCGGACGATGCGAGGCTTCCTGCCCGGCGCGTCTTCGCACGGAGCGTTCCGCCGTGATGAGGACAACGACGAGCAACAGGAGAATGCCGCTCAGCCGGAGCGCGCTGCCCACATCGTACAACCCGCCCCAACTGCGGAAGATGCCAGCGGTGAGCGTGCGCACGCCGTAGTACTTCACCGCACCATAGTCGTTCAATGTTTCCATCGCGACGAGCAACGCACCACCCGCGATCGCGGGCCGTGCGAGCGGCATCGCTACCCGGAAAAAGCGCCTGATCCCGCCACCACCGAGCATTCGGGCCGCGTCCAAGTGCGGGCTCATGCCCGCACTGAAGGCCACGCGCACGGGCAGGTACACGTAGGGGAAGAGCACGAGCGCGAGCACGAGCGCGAGGCCGGGCAACGACATGATGTCGATGCGCAGGCCAGTGGAGGAGTAGACCACTTCACTGATCGACCCCGTGGGGCCGATGAGCCCTGCGAAGGTGATCGCGCTGATGTATGTGGGCAGCGCGAGCGGCAGCACGAGCGCCCAGCGGAAGTATCCACGCAGTGGAAAATCGAAGGAGGAAACGATCCATGCCGCGCTCACGCCGAAGACCACCGCCATGCTCACCGCGAGCAACAACAGTTCGATCGTTTCGAGCAGGTGCGTGGGAAGAATGCTGTGCGCGACATGGTTCCACTCCGGTGCCGAACTGTGGAACGGCGAGGTGATCACCACGCCGATAGGCAGCAGGAGGAAGAGTGCCAGCGCACCGATCCACACGGACGAGAGACGGACGCGAGCGTTCATCGCCAGCCGGAAGCGTCCAGCACTTTCACTGCTTCGGCGTTGTACTTGCCGAGCATGCTGAGGTCGAGCGTATCGGGGGCCAGGTGCCCGAAGTTCTGCAACGTCGCAGCGGCGGGAATGCCGGGCTTCACGGGATATTCCATGTTGCCATCAGCGAAAGCGGCTTGTGAAGCATCGGAGCAGAGGTATTCGAGCAACATGATCGCGTTCGCTTCATGCTTGGCGTGCGCGGCAACCCCCCCACCGCTGATGTTCACATGCGTGCCATTTCCACCCATGTCCGGGAACGCCACCGCGATCACGCTCTTCGCTTTCTGCCTTGCCGGATCGGTGCTGTTCATCAGCTTGCCGATGTAATAACTGTTCACGATGGCCACGCTGCCGATGCCTTCGCCGATGGCGAGCAGTTGATCGGTGTCGCTGCCCTTTGGATCGCGCGCCATGTTGGCCACGATGCCCTTGCACCATTTCAGCGCGCTGTCCGGCCCGAAGTGCGCGATCATGGCGGCCACGAGGCTCTGGTTGTACACATGTTCGCTGGGGCGAACGAGCACTTGGCCTTTGAAGCGCGGCGAGCAAAGAGCATTGTAGGTCATCAGCTCTTCGGGCTTCACCTTGTTCTTGTCGTAAGCGAAGACGCGCGCGCGCATGGTGAAGCCGAACCAATTGCCTTCGGGATCGCGCAGGTGCTTCGGGATGTTGGCGTCGAGCAAGCTGTCGTGGATCGGTTTCAGGAAGCCGCGCTGTTTCGCCAGACCCAATCGACCGGCATCGGCTGTGATGATCAGATCGGCGGGACTGTTCACGCCTTCGGCTTCCAATCGGCTCAGGAGTTCATCGTCATCGGCCATCACGATGTTCACTTTGATACCCGTGGCCTTGGTGAACTGATCGTAGATGGCCTGGTCCGTGTCGTAGTGTCGATGCGTGTACACGTTCACCACTTGTTGTTCGTGTGGCGCGGCGCATCCATAAAAGAGGAGCAGGGGCAGAAGCAGGCGCAGGACCGGGATCATAGTGTTCGGGATCATGCCGCGAATGTGCGACAGATGGAACCGATACACCTATACCGCGATCGGGGTATAAACAAGCATGGAACCGGAACGCGATCCTGCCGTAGAACGGTCCGCATTCGTGGCTCCTTTCATGTTCCAGCACAAGCATCCCTTCACATGGATCTCGGTGGCTCTCACCCTCATCGGTGGGATATTGTCCGTGCTGTCCACGGGCGCCGTCGGACCTGTTTTCCTGGTGCTGGCACAGGTCTGCGCATTGGCGGAGTTCAAGAAGTACACGAGCCGGTTCCAGTTCACCATGATCATCGTGAGCGCCGTCATGCTGGGTCTGGTGATCGATCTCCGAGCACACGTCTTGGGTGCCGCTACCGTGCCATTGGTGCTCATCGCCCTTGCCCTTGTTCTTCGACAGGCCTGCATGCAGGTTTTCACCTACGTGAACTATCTGTGGATAGAACCCTCGCTATTGCTTGTCGCTTCGGCGATCATGATCCACAACTGGCTGTCCATGCCGTTCCAATGGGAGATGCACGTCTTGCCCTTGGTGCCGTTCAGCGCTGCGTGTTTTCTGGCCGGCAGCTATGTGCAGGATGGGTTGATGATGAAGAAGAAGACCCGATCAGGATATCGTGTGCTCGTTGGTAAGCCCGCGCCGGATTTCGTGCTGCCCGATCAGGAAGGCAATTCGGTGCGGCTCGCCGACTATCGTGGCAAGCATCCGGTGCTGCTCATTTTCGTGCGCGGCGATTGGTGTCCCGGATGTCACATCATGCTGCGCACCTACGAACGAAGCCACGAGAAATTCAAGGCGCGCGGCGTGCATGTGCTCGGCATCGGACCGGACAGCGTGGACGTGAACAAGGACATGGTGCAACGGATCGGCGTGGGCTACCGCTTGCTCTCGGACAATGCGCAACTCGTGTCCCAGCAGTACGGGGTGGTGTATGACAACCCGGCGATAGAGCAGATGGTCAACTACTCGGAAGGCATTCCACTGCCCGCGTCGTTCCTCGTGGATGTACACGGCGTGGTGCGCTATGTCTCGCGCCCTGACCGTGTGGGCGAGTTCCTGGATCCCACGTTGATCTTCGGCATACTCGATCAATTGCCCGACGCGGGTCAAGCGGAATGGAAGGCGGCGTGATGCTCCTCGTGCTGCCCGCGTTGGTAATGCTCCTCGTTTCTGGTGGTCTTGCGTTCGCGTACAACAGGCTGCGCGCGCGCACCGACCAGGTGGAGCATGACCGCGCAGGCTATGTTCAGATCTTCGAGCAGGCGAACGACGGTGTGATCGTGCTGGACTTCGTGAGCGGCCGCATCCACCGCGCCAACAAGCGCGCGGCGGAAATGCTCGGATACACGAGCGATGAACTTGCGGCGAAGAGCATATTTGAATTGCACTTCAAGGAGGATCTGGATCGGAGCGCGATCCGCATCGCCGATGCTTGGGGAAGTGGTGGCTTGGTATACGACGACATCCCTTTTCGCACCGCCGTTGGCGAAGCGTTGCCGGTGGAATGCAGCGCGAAGGTGACCGAATACGACGGCAACCCTGCCGTGGTGCTGTATGTGCGCGACATCACCGAGCGTCTTCAATTGCAACGCGAGGTTGCTGAGAAGAACGCGCAGGTCGAAGAACAGAACGCGGAGATGCGCAGCGGTTTGCGTTACGCGCAAGGGATCCAATCCGGCATGCTGCCATCGCTCGGCCAGTTGCGCGCGTCGTTCGCGGATGCCTTCGTCGTCTTCAGACCGCGCGACATCGTGAGCGGTGACTTCTACTGGAGCGCGCGCATGGGATCGCGGGTGATCGTGGCAGCAGCCGATTGCACAGGCCACGGCGTACCGGGCGCGTTGCTCAGCATGACGGGCATCGCACTGTTGCAGCAGATAATCGTCGGTCGGGGTGTGCTCGATCCAGCGAAGGCGCTGGGCGAACTACGGGCTGACCTGTTGCATGCCCTGGTTCATCAGGAAGGCGAAGGGCAGATACGCGATGGCATGAACATCGGCTTGCTGGTGTACGACACTGCGACGCGCGAGTGCGAATTCAGCGGTGCCTTGTGCCCGTTGTACATCGTGCGCGTTGGCGGAGATCTGGAAGAGATCAAGGGCGATCGCATCCCTGTCGGTTTCCAGGACGGTGAGCCGCGACCTTTCACGCCGCACCTCTTCGATGTGCGCCCTGGTGATCGGCTCTATATGGCCAGCGATGGATTCGCCGATCAGTTCGGCGGGCCGCAGGGCAAGAAGCTGAAGACATCCGGGCTGAAGGAACTGCTTGCGAACAGCAGCATGCGATCCACCTGTGGCCAAGGCCGCGCGATGGAGCAAGCCTTCACCGGATGGATGGGTGGAACTGAACAGGTGGATGATGTGCTGTTGATCGGACTACAGGTATAGCGATCACGGGCCGTTCAGTCCGCGCAATACGCGTGCGACGAGACTGTCGGTGGGTTCCGAATTCCCGATGATCACATGCAATTGGTCGGGACCTCCATCGGAGACATCGATGAAACGCGGATCGCTCGCAACGATCAGTTCCCATTTCTCCGGATCGCCTGCCGTCAACAGCACGTTCGGCACCACTCGTTGCGCGAGATCATCGCGCTGCCAATAGCGACGCTCGAAGCCAGCGAGGTAGGTCGGCGGAAGCGTTGCGTCGATCGCGGGGAAGAGGTAGGCACGGAACTGTGGGCACACATAGCTGGGCAGTTGAAGAAGCACGATGAGATCCACGTGGTTCGCATCGCAGATCGCCCGGACGTGTGCTTCATCGGAACGCAGGTCAGCGACCGGCCGCTCGAAGACCCACCCGGTCTGGTGATCGAGCTGATCACGCATGACGGAAGGCAGCAGCACACCCTTGCAGATCACGGCGGAAAAAGCGCCCACCAGAAGGATGCTTCGGACGGCCACGGTCGCCTTCGCATTTCCGAAGAGCGTCGAGCCGCCCCAACAGAGGAGCAGCGGCAACGCGAGGAACATGCGCGAAAGCGGGAAGAAAACGTTGTGCGCGCCGTCGTGCGTTTTCGCGAAGGCGAAGGATAAAAAGATGAGCGTTGTTGAAAGGGTGAGGCCAGCAACGGTTGGCCAAGCGCGTTTCCAGATGGCGGCGATCAGGAGAACAATAAGCAGTTCGCCAGCGAGCTGCCCGAAAGGCCAGATCACCGGAGCCAGCCATGCGAAGTGCTCGTCGAGCATCGAAAGGCTTTCGGGGATCCCCACCGCATGGAACTCCATGCGCCAGTCATAGATCGTGTTGACGATCCGATCGCGATGTGCGGCGCAATAGGCCTGCGCTGACAGATGCGCGAGAAGCCCCGGAATGCTGCCGATGCCGATGAAGAGTCCTCGAAGAACGGGCTTCGGGTCTGAGCACACGTACCATCCGGCGAAGCCGACGGTGAACACGAGCGAGTTCGGATTCACGAACCATGCGATGGAGAGCGTGGTGCCGATAAACAAGGCGCGCACGTTGTCGCTGCGCACGTCCATGATCCATAGCAATGCCGCGAGCGGTGCGATCCCGGTAACGAAGCCGCGCGTGATGGTGGTCATCAACCCGAACTCCACGGGCAACATGATCGGCATCAATGCGAAAAGTGCCGCCGCGCCAGGCCTCCCACGCCGATGGTGCCAGATGGCGAAGGACCAGTATGGAAGCAGTGCCAGCAAAGATGTAGCGATAGGCATCACGAGATGCGGTGGAAGCCCTGTCCGCACGAACGGCGCGGCTATCAAGGCTTCCAGCATGGGTCCGTAGTCCTGCCCATAGAAGTATGGCCACCGGAAAATGCCGTGACCGAAGTCCACCGCAGCGGTCCAGATCACGCCGTCGTCATCGCCCACATACGTGAAACCGAATATGAACAGCATGATCGTGCGATCGATGACGCCCAGCAACAGCAGCCACCAGAACGATGAAAGGACGAGCGAGGCGATGCGTTGGTTCATGGGCGATGCGCATGATCGATCAGTGCCCGCATTCCATCCACGTTGTTCGGGGCGCACCAATGCCATGACGAATCGCGACGTAGCCAGGTCATCTGCCGCTTCGCATAGTTGCGCGTGTGCTGCTTGATCAAAGCGATGGTCTCTTCGATGCTGAGGTTTCCATCGAAGTGCTCGAAGAGCTCGCGATAGCCCACCGTACGCAGTGCATTCAGTTCGCGATAGGGTTGGAGTGATCTCGCCTCTTCAACGAGTCCGTCAGCGATCATGCGGTCCACACGCGCATCGATGCGTGCATAGAGTTCAGCGCGCGGCACATCGAGTGCGATACGGACGATGCGGATGTCATCGCGTTGTGTTCGTCCGGACCGCTGCGCGCTGGCGGCCTTTCCACTGATGAGGCAGATCTCCAATGCACGGATCACCCGATGCGGGTTGTTGCGATCGATCGCGCGGAAGGCTTCTTGGTCGAGCGTTTTCAATCGTTCCAACAATGGAGCAAGTCCTTCATGCTTGAACTGTTCCTGCAATTTTTCGCGCGTGCGGTGATCGCTCGGCGGAAGGGGATCCAGACCGTTGCATACCGCATCGATGTACAGTCCACTGCCTCCGACCATCACCGCCATGCCGTGATCCGCGAGCAATTGTTGCAGGACTGGTTCAGCAGCGCGCGCGAATTCTCCCGCACTCCAAGTTTGCTCCAGTTCAAGATGGCCGATGAAGTAATGCTTCACACCGAGCATCTCTTCCGCCGAAGGCCGCGCGGTACCGATCCGCATCGCATGATAGAACTGCCTCGAATCCGCGCTGATGACCTCCGTTCCAAAGTGCTTCGCGATGGATGAAGCGACACGCGTTTTGCCGCTCGCCGTCGGGCCACCGATCACGATCAACGTTGGTAGGCCGCCCTGCATCTGTTCCTCAGCGCCCTCAGCGTCTCAGCGCCTCAGCGTTTCTCTTCAATGATAATCCTCCGGCAACTCCTCATGCCCGCTCACGCCATCATCCTCGCCGTGGCCGAACTCATCGTGTTCCTCGCCTTCGTCGGTTCCGTCCTCATGGCTTTCATGCTCATCGTACACCTCTTCCGCTTCTTCGCGCATGTTCTCCTCCTGCGGCATCAGTGAAGCATCCTCGCGGCTGTGCTCGTCCGGCGGCGTACCCACGCTCATCACCACTTGCGGATAGCGCTTGCCTTTCACCGGATCGTCCGCATGGATCAGTTCGCAGAGGAACATCCACATGTGCAGGTAGTCGTATGCGTACACGAAGCGCTGCGTGGTACTGCGCATGTGATCGCCGATCTGCACGTCCTTCATCAGCGGGGGCACTGCGCCATCCTCAGCGAAGCCCATGTCGGCCAGCGGAATGTCCGTGCCCTTCGTCCATTCCTCGTCGCTCACATAGAAGCACGCCATCTCCTCGCCGATGAATCCGAAGGCCTTCTTGATCGCCTTGTGGAAGTCGAGGAAAGTCTGGTTGCTGCGGATCTCAATGTCGCGAAAGGCTTCGCTCTTGTCGTCGATCAGCGCGCGGAAACGATAGATGACCATGGGGCTTGGTTCGTGGTTGTTGGTTGATGGTTGTTGGTTGTTGGGATGCTGACGCCAACCGCTGCGAACGCGTGCGAAACTAACTGGCAGGATCGCTCGCGACCACTTCGCCGAACAACCAACAACCATCAACCAACAACAATGGGTTTTTCCATCCCGGCCAAGGGTTCGCACCCGAGTTTGCGGCCCGTCTCCAGCATCAGCTGCCAAGCCTGCGCGCGGTCGTTCTGGATCACACCATCGAGGATCGCGTCCTTGATCACGGTCTTGATATCGCCGATCAATTTGCACGGCTCGATGCCGAACGCGCGCATCACATCCTGCCCGGTGATGGGAGGCTGAAAGTTGCGCATGCGGTCTTTCGCTTCCACTTCGGCGATCTTCAACATCAACGCCTCGTAGTTGCGGAGGTAGCGCTCCTTCTTCTTCTCGTTCTTGCTCGTGATGTCGGCGCGGCACAGGATCATCAATGCGTCGATGTCGTCGCCGGCGTCGAACAGCATGCGCCGCACCGCGCTGTCGGTCACTTCTTCCTTCGTGAGCGAGATCGGCCGCAGGTGCAGGGCCACGAGGTTCTGCACGAAGCGCATCTGCTCGTCGAGCGGAAGTTTCAAGCGGCGGAAGATCTGCGGTACCATGCGCGCGCCCTTGTCCTCGTGCCCGTGGAAAGTCCAACCGTGTTCTGGATCGAAGCGTTTGGTTTTCGGCTTCGCGATATCGTGCAGGATCGCGGCCCATCGCAGCCAGAGGTCCTCGCTCTTGTCACACACGTTGTCCAACACTTGAAGCGTGTGATAGAAATTGTCCTTGTGGCCGATGCCGTACTTCTCTTCCGCTCCTTGCAGTTCCAGGAATTCCGGAAAGAAGCGTTCGAGCAGACCGCAATCGCGCAGCAGGATGAACCCGATGCTGGGCTTCTTCGTGAGAATGATCTTGTTCAGTTCCGTGTGGATCCGCTCCGCGCTGATGATATCCAGCCGTTCCGCGTTGCGCTTGATCGACTCGAAGCTCGGTGGATCGATCGTGAAACCGAGCTGCGTGGCGAAGCGCACTGCACGCATCATACGCAGCGGATCATCGCTGTAAGTGATGTCCGGATCGAGCGGTGTGCGCAGGATCCCGCGATCGAGATCGAGAATTCCACCGAACGGATCCACGAGCGCGCCCGCGCTGCCGTCGTTCAGTGATATCGCCAGCGCGTTGATCGTGAAGTCGCGTCGTTCCTGATCGTCCTTGATGGTGCCGGGCGCCACTTCGGGCTTACGGCTGTTGCGCGAGTAACTCTCTTTCCGCGCGCCGACGAACTCCACCTGCATTTGTCCCGCTGAGCCCGCCGAAGCGTCACCGTGCATGAACATCGCCGTTCCGAAGTTCTTGAACACATGGACAGGCTCAGCGTTCAGGCGTTTCGCCACCGCTTCAGCGAAAGCCATTCCATCGCCCTCAACAACGAAGTCAATGTCCTTGCATGGTCGGCCGAGGATCAGGTCACGTACATAACCGCCGATCGCGAACGCTGGGATACGTTGTGCCTTGGCTTCCTCAGCGACCGCACGGAACAGCGGTTGCTCCAGCGCGCCATCGAGGCGCGAGGTATCAAGAATGAAGGAATGGGTGCGCTGTTGCACGATCCTGCTGTGGGGTCGCGAAAGTATCCCTCGGCTCCTCGATAGCTGCGCTCTCTGCGGAGTATCGCTTCGCCATTGCTCGGGATGACAAGCTGAGGTGCCGCTTGGTCATCGCCGTAACTTGGCGCTCATGGAAACGACGACCAAAGTCTACGGCCCGATCTGGATCGATCCGGACCGGGTCAGCGGAACGCCGTGTTTCACAGGAACGCGCGTACCTGTACAATCGTTGTTCGACTACGTTTCGACAGGTGAGCGGCTTGAGGAGTTCCTGTTGGACTTTCCTTCGGTTACCCGCGAGCAAGCAGTGCAAGTACTGGAACTCGCGGCCAGGTTCGTGACCATGGAGAGGATCCTGCATGAAATTGCTGCTTGACGAGAACCTGCCCGTGCGCTTGAAAGCGGACATTCCATTCGGCGAGGTCTTCATCATGGACGAGTTGGGATGGCGGGGAAAACAGAACGGAGAACTGCTGGGCTTGCTGGAGAGCAACGGGTTCCAATTCTTGATCACCATGGACAAGTCGATGCGCTACCAGCAGTCCGTGCATCGCTTCGATGTGCGGTTGATCGTGTTGCGTGCGGTACACAACAAGCGATCTGAACTGCTCCCGCTGATCCCTTCGTTGGAGACATACTTGCGTGGCGGAGAGTATGAAAAGGTAAAAGTGATCGCCACAACTCCCGACCCCTCGACCAGCGGGCTTTAGCTTCGCTCCCAACTTTCGAACACATGTCTACACTGACACTGAAGTACCCCGAAGTCAAGAACTACATTGCTGGAAAGCCCGCTCCGACGACCAATGGCTCGATGGACGTCCATAGTCCGCTCGACGGCACTGTGATCTCCACCGTGCCACTTTCCACCGCCGCCGATCTCGACAAAGCCGTGAAAGCCGCCGAGGCTGCCTTCCCCGGTTGGAGCGGCACGCCGATCAAGGAGCGTTCGCAGATCTTTTTTCGCTACCGCGAACTGCTGTGGAAGAACCGCGAGGAACTGGCCACGCTCGTACACACCGAGAACGGCAAGACGATGGACGAGTCCTACGCCGAGGTGGACAAGAGCATGGAGCTTACGGAATTCGCGTGCAGCTTGCCGCAACTGGTGCAGGGCGAAGTGCTCGAAGTGAGCAAAGGCGTTGAATGTCGCATCGAGCGGAAACCGCTGGGCGTGGTGGCTAGCATCGCGCCGTTCAACTTCCCGAACATGGTGCCGCACTGGACCATCCCCAATGCGCTGATGCTGGGCAACACGATGATCCTGAAACCAAGCGAGGTGGTGCCGATCAGTGCCATCCGCATCGCCGAGCTGCTGAAGGAAGCAGGTCTGCCGGATGGCGTCTTCAACGTGGTGAACGGCGACCGCGCGATCGTGGAGGCGATCTGCGATCACCCCGGCATCATGGCCGTGAGCTTCGTTGGAAGTACCAAGGTGGCCAAGATCGTTTACATCCGCGCCACGAGCACATTGAAGCGCGCGCTCTGCCTCGGCGGTGCGAAGAACCACTTGCTCGTGTTGCCCGATGCGCATTTGGAAATGACCGCGAGCAACGTCGTCGCCAGCATGAGCGGTTGCGCCGGACAGCGGTGCATGGCCGCCGCGCAGATGGTCGGCATCGGTGGTGTCGATCACATCATCAACCAGATGATCATCGAAGCGAAGAAGCTCATCCCCGGCAAGAACCTCGGTCCGGTGATCAGCAAGGCATCGTACGAGCGCATCCTCGGCTTCATCGCTGAAGCGGAGAAGGCCGGAGCGAAAGTGTTGCTCGATGGTCGCAACCCGACCGTCGAAGGTGACAAGGGCAACGGCTACTACCTCGGCCCCACGATCATCGATCACGTGACCGCCGATATGCGCATTTCACAGGAAGAGGTCTTTGGCCCGGTGATCAGCATCATCCGCGCGAAGGACCTGGACGCGGCCATCGCCATCGAGAACGCGAACCCCTACGGCAATGCGGCGGCGGTCTTCACACAGAGCGGTGGTTTGGCGAGACAGGTCATGGAGCGCGCCAGCGCCGGCATGATCGGTGTGAATATCGGTGTGCCCGTGCCCCGCGAGCCCTTCAGCTTCGGTGGTTGGAACGATAGCAAGTTCGGGACGTGTGACATCACCGGGAAGAGCAGCATCGAGTTCTGGACGCAGCTGAAGAAGACGACGACGAAGTGGAATCCGGAAGGGAAGACGAATTGGATGTCGTAGGCTTTACAATTCTGGAGTTGAACTCCGGATCTGTAAGGACTGACAGCCTGCAAGAGCAGACCTATCTTTGAACCATGCAAACCACGAACTTCCTCACCACCGAAACACGGTTCTTTGAGTCGAAGCTTCCCGAATTGGTGAAGTCCGATGTCGGGCGCTTCGTACTGATCAAAGGGGAGGAGATCAAGGGCGTCTTTGAATCGCAATTGGACGCCATCAAAGCGGGATACGAGCTGTTCAAGGGCGATGCCTTCTTCGTCACGCAGATCCTGCCAGTACTACAGCCTTTGGACTTCACGAGCAGCATTTTTCTGGCCTAAGCGCGGACAATCATGTTGGCATCTGTGCATGGCCTGTTCACCGCTCCATCCGGTGTTGCCTACTTTTGAACCGATATGAGCAAAGTCGGTCATCCTTCTACAACGCGACCCAACGGCGGTAATGCGACCACGGTGTGGATCAGGACCACGCCGAGCAAGTACTTCACGGATGACGATGTGATCACCGCGTGGGAGAAAGGGAAGAAGGATGGGGTGACGGATCTTGTCCGGCTCGCCTTCGACCAATTGGAGCAGAACATGAAGTCCGCCTATGCGCACACGAAAGAAGTGATCAGCATCATGTCCCAGTTCGGCATTGAGGCGGTGAGCGCCCGACTCCGATTGGATACCTGGAACAGGCTCAAAGTCATCATCATCGTCGCGCCGAGCGCCTTGGATTCTGGCAACGTCTACAAGTTGTACGACGAGATCGCCGCGATCGAGCGTCGCGAGCAGAGCGACAAATACTGCATCTCGTTCTCCTTGCTCGCGAACGGCGAAACGCTTAACTCGTCGCGGCTCCTGTCCGACGGTTACATACGCGAGTTCAACGCCGAAGCGTAAGCGATGCTTCAGCACGCTGCGCACAACGAGGCGGTCTGCGATTACCTGAACGCCGGAAAGGACTGCTGGGACTGGGTCGTTACCACGGCCTTCTATTCCGCGATGCACTACGCGTACTTCCAGATGTTCCCGCTCGAAGAGGGCGGCAACACCTACACCTCGTTCGAGGAATACTACCGGTCGGTTGAACAACTCAAGCCGAAGAACATCCGCATGAACAAGCATGAATGCACGGCGGCACTGGTGATCCGCCAGGTCCCGAAGGCCGCGTCCTACTATCGTGCGTTGTCTGATGCATCGTGGAACGCCCGCTATCACGACTACAAGATCCCACAGCAGAACGCCACGCGGGCAAGGATGGAGCTGTCGCAGATCAAGGGGCAGCTC
>JANMKC010000368.1:0-10034 GCA_031371785.1 Flavobacteriales bacterium
CGTGTGGAACTCTACGGCGAAGGAGGCGATAGCCTCGTCGGCAGCAGCAACACGGCTTCGTCGCTCTTCCTGACGACCGATCCGAACGACCAGCAGATCACCCTTTCCATGGAACACACTACGCCGTGGATCAACAACCTCTATGAAGTGTACCGCGACCTTGGCGGCAACAACTTCGTGCTCATCGGCACGACGACCACGGATACGTATGTGGACACTGGCCTGGTGAACGGACACGAATACTGCTACTACGCGAAGAGCTTCGGGGCATACAGCGACCCCGGCATCATCGCCCCGCTCATCAACTACAGCCAGATCACCTGTGCCTCGCCGGTGGACCTTACGCCACCCTGCGCACCAACGCTCGCGCTGGACAATGATTGCGAAGTGCCGATCAACACGCTCACCTGGAACAACCCGAACAACAGTTGCGCGGATGACACCTACGAATACCACATCTGGTTCACCGATTCGCTCGGCGGCACGCTGCAACTGATCGCCACCATCACCGGGGCTGAGGACACGATCTTCCAGCACGCGGATGGTGCGTCGGTGGCGGGTTGCTATGCGGTTTCGGCCATCGACACGGTGGGCAACGAGAGCGCGTTGAGCGATACCGTGTGCGGCGACAATTGCCCGTTCTACACCCTGCCCAATGTGTTCACGCCGAACAATGATCACGTGAACGATCACTTCGTGCCCTTCCCCTATCGCGGTGTGAAGGAGATCGACCTGCGCATCTTCAATCGCTGGGGACAACAGGTATTCACCTCCCACGATCCCGCGATCGAATGGCCCGGCACATTGAAGGACGGCACCGAGCCAGTGCCTGACGGCGTGTACTTCTACACCTGCGGCGTCATCTTCATCCGCCTCGCTGGGCCGCAGTTCGTGCAGTTGAAAGGCTACGTACACCTGCTGCGCGGCAACAAGGGCAGCTTGAACTGATGTTCACCGGCATCGTGGAGGAGGTCGGCACTGTTGTCGAGGTGCTCAGCAACGGAAGCAACAAGGACATCATCGTTCGCGCGCGCATGTCCAGCGAGTTGCGCGTGGACCAGAGCGTGAGCCACAACGGTGTTTGTCTCACCGTCGTCGAAGCTTCGACTGCGCTCAGCATGACAACCGCTTCGCCAAGTATGGCATCCGGTTTTTACCGCGTGACCGCCGTGGAAGAAACCCTGCAACGCAGCAACCTCGGCGCTCTGAGTCCGGGTGATGAAGTGAACCTGGAACGCAGCCTCCGCATCGGGGATCGCCTCGACGGACACATGGTACAAGGCCATGTGGACACCTTGGCGATTTGCTCCTCGATCGAAGAACGCGACGGAAGTTGGTGGTCCACATTCGCGCTTCCCACGGAAAAGCACTTGCTCGTGCGGAAGGGTTCCATCTGCTTGAACGGCGTGAGCCTCACCATCGCCGAACTGAAAAATGATGTGTTCAGCGTGGCGATCATTCCCTTCACCTTCGAGCACACGACTTTCCGCACACTGCATGAAGGCGATCCCGTGAACGTTGAGTTCGACGTGCTGGGGAAGTATGTGGAGCGGATGATGGACTTCGCGCGCGGATGATCGTCCACAAAATGACGGACCCGGTGCTTCCGCCTTCAAGCGGCCGCACCGGGCCCGATCGATGAGCGTCCGTCCGTCAGCGTTTCACGAAACGGCTGTTCAACACACGTCCAGCGAGTTCGATGCGGATCAGATACACGCCGCTCTTCAGCGAAGAGATATCGAGTTGGTCATTGCGTAGATGGGTTGTCATTACGCGCTGGCCAGTAACGTTCATCACGGTGGTGGCTCCGTTGTTCAGATCGACATCCGCCCGCACGTTCAGCACATCCTCCGCAGGGCTCGGGAAAACGCTGAACCCTTTCGTGGCCGAAGCCGGTATGGCCGTGAACGTGCCTTCCACGATGTTGAGCCTTGAATTGATCGCCGGCTCGTCGATCACATCCACAATGCCCGATGGCCAGTACACGGTCACGCTGGCGATGTGCGTGTCGGTACCCAGACCGAAGTGCGCCATCAAACTGCTCATGGTGCTGAAGGCGTCGCCGCTGCGGATCTCGCGGATCTGTGTACCCATGTCGCTGGTCACTTCGATGCGTGCGCCGATACCATCGCGGTTGCTCACTGTGCCGGTAAGATCCACCGTCAGGTATTTGTTGGTGTTGCCGGTGTTCAAATAGATCGTGTTCCCGCTGATGATGTCCAGGAAGCCATCGTTGTTCAGGTCGCCAACAGGACCACTGTACGGGGCGCTCACCGCAGCTGTGGCGAAGGTCATATCGCCATTGCCGAGCATGAGCGCACCGCCACCGAGGATGTCCAAGTGGCCGTCGTTGTTGAAATCATGTGTGGTCCATTCGATGCTCTGGCCACCGAAGGTGTCGTAGCCTGATCCGATGGTCACGTTGGTGAAGGTTCCACCATCGTTGCGCATCAGCTTGTGCACGTTGCTGGAACTGCTGCCTATGAGCATGTCCAGATCGCCATCGTTGTCGAAATCACCCCAGGCGGATGACCATGACTGGTGCGTATCGGAGAGACCCAATGCGGGTGATACGTCGGTGAACGTGCCATCCCCGTTGTTGCGCATCAACAGGTCATGGGGATCGCAACCGCATTTCGCAACGAACATATCCATGTCATGGTCGTTGTCATAATCCACCCAGATGGAACCGTAGTTGCCACACGTCGTGCCCAATCCGCCCTGGCCGAAGACGAAGTTGCCGGCCCCATCGTTCATGAAGGACACGTTCGCATCCACATCATGGCAGGAGTATGCGTCCAGGTTGCCGTCGTTGTTGATGTCCACCATGTTGGTGCGCTGGCAGAAGATGTATTGTGCCGGGGAGATCTGCGTGAAGCTCGTACCGCCGTTCGCAGACAGGATCAAACTGGTGCCGCCACCGCCGCCATACATCAGATCGGTGTGACCATCGCCGTTCAGGTCACCGGCGCAAATGCTCCAAGAAGGACTGTTGGCCGCGGTGGGAATGCTGATGTCGGATTCCAAAAAGCTACCCCCGGCCTGCTGACGGAGAATGCGCACCATATTGGTGCTGCCGCTCACGATGTCGTCCAGGCCATCGTTGTTCATGTCCACCACGCAATCACTGCTGATGCCTCCGGGGATCGCCTGTTGAACGAAGTTGAACGCGGTCACCACGGGTGGGCCTTCCGTGAGTGTGAAATCGAAACCGGCGTTGCTCCACCGGTCGTCAAAAGCGATACGGTACGTGAGACCTCCCGATACCTGCACGGTGGTGGAGGCGAGCGTATTCGAACCCTGGTCATCGGCACCGCCCACGCAGCTCAGTCCTCCGCAATTGCCTTGGTACACATTGAAGCGGGTATCACCGCCCGCGTTCTGCGGCAGGTCCGTGCTGATGGTGAGCGAATAGTCGTAAGCGGGTACATACTTGTACCATTCCGTGTGGGTGGCACCCACGCCGGTAGTGGCGCAGATCGGGATGGGGATCTCCGGGCCATTGATCGCGTCAATGGTGTAGGTGGTGCCTGCGGTAACGAGCACGGCCGAAGAGCAGGAGTTCTGCGCATGTGCGATGCTGGCGCAGAGCGCGGCCGTAACGATCAGTGTATACGTTGTTTTCATCTGTTGTGCGCTGTTGCCCGGCGCTGGCGTTTGGTTCAGGGTTGTGGGGTTCAATTGCAGATCTGTGTCAATGAGTTGATCCAGTCCTCGATCAGTTGCCTGCCTTCCTCATGGATCAGCGTACGACCGAGCAGTGGCATGCGTATGCCATCCACTCCGGAGTTGATCCGATAGTAAAGCAATGACTTTTCCGTGTTCCCCGGTTTCACGATGTGGGAGTGCTGTGGAAGCAGGGGGACGTCCGGCGCGACACACACGCCCAAGTGGGCAGGATCCAGGGTCTCGCCCCAAGCGAAGCGCATAGAGCGGTAGCTGCAATAGCGATCGTCCGCATGGCAATGCGAACAGTTGATGTCCACATAGCCCCGCACCCGGTCGTTCAGGCTCTGCGAGGGATCATCCCACTTCGCCACGGTCTCGATATTGGCCGGATAGCCGCTGTTCAGGTAGCCCACCTCCACCCATTTGGCGAGCTGGTTCTTGCTGCCTTCCGGATAGATGTAGGGGGAATTGATGTTCTGCGGTTTCGGACCGATGGGGATGGGCACGCTGTTGTTGATGTGGCAGGTATTGCACTCGGCCTCTGCCGGTATCCGGTAGGTGACGCTCCGCAGCACGTTATTGTCGTCCAGCCATTCCAACGGTACATAACTTCCGTTGAGGTCCATGGTCGCTTCGGTCTGCGCGTCGTTCCATACATAGTCGGCGAAGACCCACTGGCCGTATTTGCGGATCAGCAGCCGCGTTTCCATGATCCGCCTCGCGTTCTGCGGCTGCACATGGTCGTAGTAGAAGTTCTTGATCAGCACCGTACCGTTCGGGAAGTCAAGCGATACGTTATCGGCCAGGTAGGACGCCTTCACTCCCGACGGCATCCACACGAACCGGCTCTTGTGGGCGTAGTCGCTGAACAACGCATTGATGGGCGCATACGGGATCACGCCGGTGACCGGCTGCATATCGGCAAGGTTCCCACTGAAGAAGTTGTAGTGGGACAGAGTGGTGTACGGCACCGAGTCGATGTGGAATACCACCGGGGAGACCGGCTGCACCGGGTCCGGATCGGTCACCGGATCCTCCGGGTCGTCCTTGGCACAGGACAGGAACCCGAACAGGAGCACGAACAGCGCGATGGATATCTTTTTCATTCCTCCCGGATGCCTGACGTTCAGGCGCTCCAAAGTATGGTATCAGACGCTTGATCCACCCATAACGACGCCTCGTTGGCCCCTTCGCTTGAATGCCTGCGGAAACGGCCAGACATCCAAAGCGTCAATGCATCCTCCCTCGCAAGCGCTTGCCGAAAAGCACCCACACTCCAAGAGCCATGGGCAGCACGAACATTCCCCAGAACAGCCAGGTACTACCCGCGAGGAGATCGGTGGGAAGTGCGGTATGCGTATCGGCCAGCGACGCACATAGGACGGATAACCCGACAACGAGCAGGGTGGCACCGATGAGGATCCGGAACATGCTGGGAAAGGTAGACGGTCGCGTGAGCGATGTTGCCATCTTCGCAGCATCGCCTGTGCACAAGTGCTTCGGCGATCGATGCATGTCCGACAACGGTACCGACAAACGCCTCTTCCTGCTCGATGCCTATGCGCTGATCTACCGCGCGTACTTCAGTTTCATCAAGGCCCCACGCATCAACAGCAAGCGCTTCAACACGAGCGCGGCCTTCGGCTTCACCACCACCCTATTGAACCTGATCAAGCGGGAAAAGCCGACGCACATCGCCGTGGTCTTCGATACCGCCGCGCCCACTGAGCGCCACGAAACGCTGCTCGACTACAAGGCCAACCGGCAGGAAATGCCCGATGATATCCGCAGCAACGTGCCCTACATCCGCCGCATCATCGAAGCCTTCAACATCCCGGTGCTGGAAGCGGACGGTTACGAGGCGGATGATGTGATCGGTGGGCTTGCGAAGAAAGCCGAAGCGCAGGGCTACATCACTTATATGGTAACTCCCGACAAGGACTTCGGGCAGCTCGTGACGGACAGGATCCTGATGTACAAGCCCGGCCGTGGTGGCGATCCGCCGGAGGTGCTGGGCCCGAAAGAGATCTGCGCACGATGGGGCTTGGAACGCACGGAGCAGGTCGCGGATATTCTCGGCCTCATGGGTGATGCGGTGGACAACATCCCCGGCATTCCCGGCATTGGTGAGAAGACCGCGATGGCGCTCGTGCAACGCTTCGGCAGCCTCGAAGGCGTGATCGCGAACGCCGACCAACTGAAAGGGAAACAGAAGGAGAACGTGATCGCCTTCGCCGAGCAAGGACGCATGAGCAAAATGCTCGCGACCATCAACATCAACGCTCCGGTGGAACTCGATCACGATGCGCTGCATCTCGATCCACCCGACAAGGAGAGGATCCTGGAGGTGTTCAGCGAACTGGAGTTCCGCAACCTCGCTGGGCAAGTACTCGGCACCGATGCCCTGCCGACAACCGATGGCGGGGCAAGTGCCGAGGCGGGTGCCAAACGTCGGCCAGCCAACGTTCAAGTCGACCTCTTCAGCAGCTCGACCGATGGCGAGGGCGAGGTGGCGCTTTCGGAAATGGCCACGATCGATACGGTGGACCATCGCTACTTCCTCGCCGATACGAACGAGGCGATGTACATGCTCGCCGCGCAATTGAAAAAACAGCCGCGTTTCTGTTTCGACACGGAGACCACGAGCACGGATGAACGGACCGCGGAACTCGTCGGTCTCGCCTTCAGTTGGAAAGCGCATGAAGGCCACTATGTGCCTGTGCCCGCCGATCGCGCTGAAGCGCAACGCATCGTGGACATCTTCAAGCCGATGCTGGAGAGCGCCGCCATCGGCAAAGTGGCGCAGAACGCCAAGTACGACGTGATCGTGCTACGCAACTACGGCGTGCAGGTGCGGGGCGATCTCTTCGACACCATGATCGCGCACTACCTGCTGCAACCCGAACTGCGGCATGGCATGGACTACTTGAGCGAAACCTTCCTGAAGTACAGACCGGTGTCGATCACGACGCTCATCGGCGAAAAAGGCAAGAAGCAGGGAAGCATGCGCGACGCGGACATCGCGAAGGTGGCCGACTATAGCGCAGAGGATGCGGATGTGACCTGGCAGCTGGGCGAAGTGTTCGCACCGAAGCTGGAAGAGGACGGCATGCGCGAACTCTTCAGCGAAGTGGAGATGCCGCTCGTGAACGTGCTCGCCGACATGGAGATGGAAGGCATCCGTATCGATATCCACGCGCTGAAGCTTTTCAGTGAGGAACTTTCCGTGGACATCCTCCGGCTGCAGGACGAGATCCACAAAGCGTGCGGTGCCGTGTTCAACATCGACAGCCCGAAGCAGCTCGGCGATGTGCTCTTCGAAACGTTGAAACTCGGAGGTGAAAAACCCAAACGCACGAAGACCGGCCAGTACCAGACCAGCGAGGACATCCTGCAAGAACTCAGCAGCGCGCACCCGGCGGTCCCGCTCATGCTGGACTATCGCAGCCTGCGCAAACTGAAAGGCACCTACGTGGACACCCTTCCGCTCGCCGCCGACAAGGACACCAGCCGCGTGCATACGAACTACCTGCAAACGGTGGCCGCTACCGGTCGGCTGGCGAGCAACGAACCCAACCTGCAGAACATCCCGATCCGCACTGAGAAAGGCCGCGAGATCCGCAAGGCCTTCGTGCCACGCGACGCCAACTACCAACTGTTGAGCGCCGACTACAGCCAGATCGAACTCCGCGTGATCGCGCACATGAGCGGTGACCACAACATGCAGGAGGCCTTCCGGCACGGGCTCGACATACATGCCGCTACCGCCGCCAAAGTGTTCAATGTGGATATCGCTGAGGTGACGCGCGAACAACGTGGCAAGGCCAAGGCCGTGAACTTCGGCATCGCCTACGGGCAGGGTGCCTTCGGACTTTCACAGAACCTCGGCATCCCGCGCGCGGAAGCCAAGGCGATCATCGATGACTACTTCGCGCAGTTCCCCGGTGTGCGCGTGTACATGGACGAGATGCTGGACTTCTGCCGCACGCATGGCTACGTGAAAACACTGATGGACCGCCGCCGCTACCTGCCGGACATCACCAGTGCCAACCAGACCGTGCGCGCGCAAGCGGAACGCATCGCCATCAACGCGCCCATGCAAGGCACAGCTGCTGACATCATCAAGGTGGCCATGGTGCGGATCAATGATGCGTTGAAGCGCGAACGGATGAAGAGCAAGCTCCTCTTGCAGGTGCATGATGAACTCGTCTTCGATGCGCACAACGATGAAGCCACGGAACTCAAGGCCCTCGTGAAAGAATTCATGGAAGGCGCGATGAAGCTCGATGTGCCGCTGGTTGTTGACATCTCGCTGGGGAAAAACTGGCTGGAAGCCCACTGATCCCCGGTCGCGCGCGTGGATCTTTACCGCACCTCTCCCAGGGAGGCCACCCCATGCGAAAGCGCTTATCGTATTGCCTGATCCCCACTCTCGCGCTGCTCTCCGCATGCGGTGGCGGACAGCCTGCACAAGACACGCTGAACACCGACGCCAAAGCGGACAGCACCCAGGCCGAGCGCGTGCGCAAGACCAAGAACATCTTCCACAATATCCCCTCGCCCATGGAGACCGCCGCCCTGCTGAAGAAGGCCGGCGCGGAGTACGACAAGGATATCCTGAACGATGTGAAGCATGTGGACAACTACACGTCCGCCAGCAAGCAGTCCTTGAACTTGGGCATCTACGGCGCGGATCTCAGCTACGCGAGCGTCTTCAACAATACGCAGGAGAGCATGCTCTATACCGCCTGCGCGCAGAACCTCGCCAAGCGCCTCGATGTGAGCAACGCCTTCGGACAGGAGACCGTGGACCGCATGGAACAGAACCGCAACGACCGCGACTCGCTCCTCAACATCATCAGTGAAACCTACTGGAATGTGGACGCCTACCTGAAGGAGGCCGGGCGCGACAACATCAGCGCGTTGATGATCGCGGGCGGCTGGGTGGAAGGGCTCTACATCGCGACACAGGTGTGCAAAGGGCACGACACGCCCGAGCTGCGCCAGCGCATCGCCGAACAGAAACTGCCCCTCGGCCAATTGCAGGAACTGATGGCCACCTACAGCACCGACGACCCCGCAGTAAGCGGTGTGAGCGCAGACCTCAATGCCATCGCCGCGCTCTTCACGCAATTGCCACCGCCCGCCGCCAGCACCACGACACAGGAGAACGGTGTGACGGTGATCGGGGGTGGTGCGGCCACCACAGCCCTCACCAACGAACAGCTGAAGGCGATCACGGAGAAGACCACCACCGTCCGCAACGCCTACATCAACTGAGCCCGGCCATGAAGCACTTCCGCAACCTGATCGCGCTCGTCGCACTCATCTCTCTGCCCTTCGCCGCGCAGGCACAATGCCGCGCCTTCGTGAAGAACAACTGCCAGGTGGCCATGCTGCCTTACAAGTTCAACGAGACCTTCAACGCGGCGCAACTCGCACCGGGCGAAGAGGCCGAAGTGGACCTCACCTTCTTCAGCGGACAGGAGTACCGCTTGATCATCTGCTCGCACCCGATCCTCGGTGAAGTGAACTGGAACCTGAGCGATGCCACCGGCCAGAAGCTCTTCGAAAGCAGCGCGGACAAGCCCCAGCACAATTTCGATTTCAAGGTATCCACCACGCAGCAACTGAAAGTACACATCGACGTTCCGGAAAAACCGAAAGGCGGCAACGACATGCTCAATGTGGGCTGTGTAGGCATTCTCGTCGGTTACAAGGAGTAGCCTTCAGGCAACGCACGTCTCCGCGCCCGCCGCAAGAAGGGTCGCGGATCGTGCTGGAAAGTCCCGGCCAACACCGGGACTTTTCATTTCAACTAGTGGATCAGCACCCAGCTTTTGCGCTCCAGATCGGTGCGCGCCGGGAAATGCACGTCGTAGTAGTCCCCGCTGCCCGCTGCCGCATCGACGATCAATCGGGCGCGGCCCATTTCCAATGAGTCCTTGTCGAAGGCCATCACGGTAAAGGTGTCGCGCAGCGCTCGCGTGGTGGTGAGATAGACCACCAGCTTGTTGTCATTGCCAAGCGTATCGCTCTCCACCACGGTCTTGCCGAGCGAAACACCGCGTTGCATAAGTTGAGGGTCCAGACGAACATCCACTTTCCATGTTCCCTGTACGCCCGTGGTCACACCTTCGATCACTTCCGTGGCGGCAGTGCCGGCCATCTCGCCACCGGCGTTCAGTGCGTTCTTCGCTCCCTGCTTCGCGCGATCGCATCCACCTGCCACCCCGCAGCAAAGCAGGATGACCATGATCGCCCGCATGCGTTGCGATGCCCGCCGAAGGATCATTCCTTGGTGAAGCGCACCACGCGCTGCAGGCCGTCCTGCCGCAGCCGGACGAGATACATGCCGCTGCGCA
>JANMKC010000023.1:0-2718 GCA_031371785.1 Flavobacteriales bacterium
CTGGGCGCACGGGCGCAGTGCCCCCAGTTGTACGACTACTACGGAACGCCGAGCGACACACCGACGTGGTACAGTTGCAGCGGTTCGAACTTCACGTTGCTCATCGCTTCGCCAACGGGCATCGGCGCATACAGCATCAACTGGGGCGATGGATCCCCGGTGCAGTTCGGTGCATCGTTGGTGCCGCCGATGAGCGTGAACCATGTGTATGCCGCAGCCGTCGCGCAATACACGGTCACCTTCAACGAACTGGTATCGGGCTGCACCATTACCGGTCCGGTGATCATGGAACAGAGCACGAGCTCCTCGATACAGATCCCCGTGGGTGGTCTCACGCAGGTGTGCGCACCGCAGGCCGTGGACTTCATCAACAGCAGCACGAACACTTCACCGAACACGGTCTTCACGTGGGACTTCGGCGATGGAACACCGCAGCAGGTCTTCGACTTCACGAATCTCGGGCAAACGCTCTCGCACACCTACATGCCGGGCACAGTGAGTTGCGAAACGACCGTGCGCCTGTATGCCGAGAACACATGCAACACATTGCAAGGCGGGCCGAGCATCGCATCGTTCAATCCGATCCGTGTGTGGGATCTGGACAGTGCGCGCATCGCGGCGAGCGCCACCTTGCTCTGCTGGCCCGACCGCACGGTCACCTTCGCGAACGTCACACAACGCAATTGCCTCAACCAAGGAAACATCTACCAGCGCTTCGAGCATTGGAATTTCGGTGACTACTGGGGCGCGGGCCAGGACAGCATCATCGACTGGAACCCGTGGCCGCCCACGTTCCCGCGCACCATCATGTATCCCGCGATCGGTTCGTACGACGTGGTGATGCTCGACAGCAACTACTGCGGGGTGGACACCGCGCGGATCACGATCAACAT
This sequence comes from Flavobacteriales bacterium, assembly GCA_031371785.1. Taxonomy (GTDB): domain Bacteria; phylum Bacteroidota; class Bacteroidia; order Flavobacteriales_F; family PHOS-HE28; genus PHOS-HE28. The sequence goes on from JANMKC010000023.1 coordinate 894, forward strand.
CGTGCCGCCGCCATCGGTGCAGCTCGCGCTTTCGCCGGATACGATCTGCGCTGGTGAAACGGCCTTCTTCGATGAGACCACCCAGGGCGGCGCGAACCACTACAGCTGGAATTTCGCTGACGGTGGCGGATGGCAGACCACCGGCATCGGCGATCAGGCACATACGTTCAGCACAGCGGGTACGTACTCGGTGCAGTACGCGGCGAACATCCAAGGCGCTACCGCCGGATGTTCGGATACGGCCACGGTGGTGCTCGTGGTATTGCCAAGTCCGACCGCGCAGTTCGTGTTGGACAACAACGCGGCGTGCAACAGCCTGACGACCGATCCCACGAACACGTCGATCAGCGCGATCAGCTACTTCTGGGATCTCGGCGACGGCACGAACGACACGCAATCCGACCCACCGCCGCACACCTATGGAACGGTTGGCGACTACACCATCACGCTCACCGCCACGAACTCGGACGGTTGCAGCGACCAGACCGCGCAGCTCGTGCATGTGTACGATCCGCCGCAAGTGATCATCGGCGCGCAGAACGTTTGCGTGGGCGAGGCCGCACAATTCTTCGATCAGAGCATCACAGCACCGGGCAATCCCGTGATCGCTTGGGCGTGGGATTTCGGCGATGGCGGCAGCGATACGGTACAAGCGCCCATGCACCTGTACGCGGGTGCTGGCAACTACATCGTTTCGCTCACGGCGACCACGCCCTACTGCAGCAACTCAGGTGTTCAGCCTGTAACCGTTGAAGCGAAACCGACGGCATCGTTCAACACCACGCCGACAACAGGCTGCTCGCCTATGACGGTGAGCTTCACCAACACCAGCACCGGAGCCACGAACTACCTGTGGGATTTCGGCGACGGGGGAGGGGACAATGCGTTCTCCACCGCGCACACCTATATCAACCTCGGCACGGCGGACAGTGTGCGCGCTGTGACGTTGATCGTGAGCACCGCTTTCGGATGCAGCGATACGGCCACGGTGAACATCACGGTTTCCCCAGCCGTGGTGGCGATGTTCACCAACAACGCCATACCGGGTTGCGCACCGTTCGATGTGGACTTCACCAACAACAGCACGGGTGCGAACAGCTACCAATGGGACTTCGGCGATGGCGCGACGAGCACAGCCGTGAACCCTTCGCACCAGTATGTGAACAACACCTTCTTCCTGCAAACGAACACGGTGACGCTGATCGCGACATCACCTGCGGGATGCACGGATACGGCGCAGCAGAGCATCCTGGTCTATCCAGCGGCAAACTTCATTTTCGTCGCGGATCCGGACAGTGGATGCAGCCCGTTCAACCTCACGTTCCCGCCGGTGCTCGGTGCGGTGAGCTACCAATGGGATTTCGGCGATGGTTCGATAGGCAGCGGTCCATCGCCAACACACACCTATCTCAATAATTCCAACGCGGCGATCCTGTATCCGATCACGCTCATCGCTGCGAACGCCTTCGGTTGTTCCGACACGCTCAGCGATCAGATCATTGTGTTCCCCGCACCCGTGGCGCAGTTCACGGTAAGCCCCGTACAGGGATGTCATCCGCTGGTCGCTATGCTAACGAACACTTCGCAAGGCGCGCTCACTATCACGTGGGATTATGGCGATGGTAGCAGTTCGGATACCACCGCGATCCAACACGAACACACCTGGTACAATTTCCTCGGGCCGGGCTCCGCCACATATCCGATCACACTCACCGCCGCTTCCGCGAACGGATGCACGAACAGTGTGAGCGCGCAGGTGGAAGTGTATCCCGAAGTGCATGCGGCCTTCGTCGCTGATAGTGTTGGATGTTCTCCATTGGATCCG
>JANMKC010000047.1:0-24090 GCA_031371785.1 Flavobacteriales bacterium
GGGATCCTCCACATCATAAGCTTCCGGCAGATCGAGCGGAACGATCAGCGGTTGTTTGGTGGCGATGATGTCGGCAAGGCGCAGGTATTCATCCCCTGATCCTTTCACAATGAAGTTCAGCCCGAATTCCTGGCCGATGCGTGCGATGCGCAGCACATCATTGCGGTTCGATGCCTCGAAGACGAGCGGTGATGCGAGCTGATCGTTGATCGCCTGCAGTTCCGCGTCGCTCTGCTCGTGCTGGCCCAGACCCGCATACCAGCGCGCGTCATAGAGCGCCTGCCGCAGCAGTGCGATGCTGCCCATGAGCGAGCTGGGATATTCATCCTTGCTCGATCCCTTGCGGAAGGAGAACTCGGCCGAAGCGCGCGGGGCGATGATGTCCTCTGTCGCCGTGCGACCTGCGAGTTCCACTGCGGCGGAAGTGCCACGCGTGATGCCATCCATGCGTCGCGTGATCACGGTAGTGAAACCCTGTGCGCGCAGCGCGTTGGCGCGGTCATCATCCGGAACGAACAGTTGGTCAGCCCGCGTGCTGGCGCGGATCGCCGAGTTCCAGAAGCGCGCACCCGTGGCCGATGCGGCCGTTCCTGCGGATCGTTCATCGCGGCCGTTCCCTCGCGGTCCTGCGCCGGACCCTGGGATACCAAGATCCCCGTACGGTTCGATGAGACCTGGCCAGAGATGCAGCCCATGCAGGTCGTTCACCACCGCACCTTTCGGTACGTCCACGCGCGCGCCGACAGCGACGATATGATCTCCCTGGATCAATACGGTCGCATCATGCAGCACTTCGCCGGGCGAGGGATGTACGGTGGCATGCGTGAAGGCGATCACCGGCCCCTCCTTCTCCTTCGGTCCGTTCACCGGAACGTTCTCCTGCGCGCTCAGCGAAGCGCCGATAAGCAGGAAGCAACAGGAGAGAGGGCGGCGCATCATCGCGAAGAGGAGCGGCGAATGTAGGATCCCCATGCCCGCTCGTGTTGGTCGTTCGGTACGTCACGCCGGAAGACCACCCGCGTGTGATCATCGCCGTGAGGGCAGGGCATGCGATAGCGCCTCTACATTCGCGCTCCCTAACGTTCCACCCCATGGATGCCACCGATCTGTTCCGCCTGCTTCACAGCATTCTGCGCTGGTTGGTGTTCTTTTCCGTGGCCACCGCCGGCCTCGTGGCCCTGCGCGGTTACCTGCGCGGAGCACCCATCATCGTATGGGAACGCACCCTCACGATCGTGGCGATGATACTCTGCCATGTACAGTTGTTCCTCGGCCTTTTGCTTTACGCATTGCAGTTCAAGAGCTATACGATCCTGTCCAAGATCGGGAACCAGACGGCCAACACACAGAATTCGATCGACTATTGGCGGATGGTACACCCCATGCTCATGATCCTCGTGATCGCGCTGGTGACGATCGGTCGCATGAGCAGCAAGAAAGCGAAGACCGAACGCCGCAAGCAGTTGCTCGTCGCCATCTTCTTCCTGCTCGCGCTCGCCCTCATGGTGTACGCGATACCCTGGCCGGGAACCAGGATGGGACAAGGCAGGGGATGGATCTGATGCGCTGTATACCGATCGTCCTCATCATCGCATGCGCGCAGTTCGCATGCGGTGGCGCAGCGGGCGGATCGGATGAAGTGGCCATGAACGCTCCCGTGCCCACCGTCGGGGAACAACTGTTCAACACACACTGCACCTTGTGCCACGGCCGCAAAGGCAACCTCCGCATGAACGGCGCGAAGGACCTTGTGAAGAGCACGCTGAAGCGCGAAGAGATGATCGCCCTGGTGACCAATGGCCGCAACGCGATGATGCCATACAAGAACGCACTGAAGCCGAAAGAGATCGAGGCCGTGGTGGAATATGCGCTATCGTTGCGCGCACCGGAATGATCGACATCAAGGAGAAACGCACGCAAGGCGAGACCGCCGTGCTGATCGGCCTGATCACCGATGATCAATCGGTGGAGCAGGTGAAGGAGTACTTGGACGAACTGGAGTTCCTCGCGAGCACGGCCGACATCCGTTCGATCAAACGCTTCACCCAACGCCTGCACAAACCCGACGGTCGCAGCTATGTGGGCAGCGGCAAGTTGGCGGAGATCAAGGCGTGGATGGAAGAGCACGACGCGGACATGGTGATCTTCGACGATGAGCTGACGGCCTCACAACAGCGCAACATCGAGAAGGACCTCGCGAAACCGGTGCTCGACCGGCCGCGATTGATCCTGGACATTTTCGCACGGCGCGCACGCTCGGCCCATGCGAAGACACAGGTGGAACTGGCGCAGTACGAATACATGCTGCCCCGCCTCACCAAGTTGTGGACGCACTTGGAGCGGCAGCGCGGCGGCACGGGCACACGCGGCGGATCAGGCGAGAAGGAGATCGAAACGGACCGCCGCCTCGTGCGCGATCGTATCGCCCTGCTGAAGGGACAACTGCGCGGCATCGACAAGCAGATGATGACGCAGCGCGGCAACCGTGGCAAGATGGTGCGCGTGGCCCTGGTGGGCTATACCAACGTGGGCAAGAGCACGCTGATGAACGTGTTGAGCAAGAGCGATGTCTTCGCCGAGAACAAGCTCTTCGCCACGCTCGACACCACGGTGCGCAAAGTGGTGCTCGGCAACCTGCCCTTCCTGCTCAGCGACACGGTAGGCTTCATCCGCAAGCTGCCGCACCAATTGATCGAGAGTTTCAAGAGCACGCTGGATGAAACGCGCGAAGCCGACCTCTTGCTGCACATCGTCGACATCAGCCACCACAATTTCGAGGAGCAGTACGCCACGGTGAAAAGCACCTTGCAAGAAATCGGTGCCGGTGGCAAACCCACCATCGTGGTCTTCAACAAGATCGACGCGTACCGGGCCGCAGCCCATGATCCGCACGACCTCGCACCGAAACGCCCGGACCAGTTCACGTTGGAGGAATTGCAGCACACATGGATGGCCCGCAGTCCAGGCACCTCATCGGGCGTGCAGGAAGAGGAGTGCATCTTTATTTCCGCCGTGCGGAAGGACAACATCGACGCACTGCGCAAGCTGCTCTACCAGCGCGCCAAGGCGATCCACCTGGCGCGTTTTCCGTATGAGAGCGATCTGCTCTTCGGCGACGAGCATCTGTTCGCTTGACCCGCTTCCTGCTTATCCGCGATGGTGAAGATCATTGTGGAAACAGATCCGGGACCGGCCGATCAGCGATAGATCACCCCTCTACTTTCGCCGCGAACAGTGCCGCTCGCATGGAGTGACCGGCTCCCATCGACCCCTGCCCGCCGAACGAGATGCGCATCCGGATACTGGACCCCCTGCGTGGCCTTGCGGCGCTGTCCGTGGTGCTTTTCCACTTCAGCGGCTACCTGCTGCCGAGCATTCTGCCCAACGCGTTATCGGTCCCCTTCGGTTTCGGAAAGTTCGGCGTGCAGGTGTTCTTCGTGATCTCCGGTTTCGTGATCCCGTATTCGATGGACCGCGGAGGGTACACGCTGCGGTCCTTCCCGGTGTTCATGACCAAGCGCGTGATCCGGATCTGCCCGCCGGCCTACATCGCTTCAGCGCTCATGATCGGATTCCATTTCTTCCAACGTTGGATGGGCGGCCCGCAAGTGGACATCCCGTGGGACGGTTTCGGTCTTCGCTCAATCGTGGGCAATCTCACCTTCACGGCCGGGCATCTCCACACCTTCTACTATGACTTCGTGCATTGGACGCTGGCCATAGAGTTCCAGTTCTATGTGATCATCGGGCTGCTGCTTCCCTTGCTGCTGGATCGTGTGAAGTGGATCCGCACAGCGTTGATCCTCGTCGCGATCTCGGCCATGGGCTTCGTTGGCGCGGGATCCTTCTTCGAGAACGGTGGCAGCTTCGTTTTCGGCTTGGCGGTCTTCCTGTTCCGCAGAGGCAGCCTGCCCTTGAAGCCCTTCGTGGCCGTGCTGCTGCTCACCTGCGCCATGATGGCGATGCAACGCGATCTGGTGTGGCTGGCGTTCTCACTCACCACCACGCTCATCATCCTCTCCGGTTTCGAGTTCGATCACGCCGCGACGAACTGGTTGGGCAAAGTTTCCTACAGCTTGTATATCGTGCATCCACCTGCGGGCCTCTTCGCGGAGTGCATCATGAAGAACTTCACCCACATACACGATACGCCTGCGGGGAAATTGCTGCTGTTGTTCTTCTACATCGCCATCGCGTTGGCGGCCGCAGGGATCTTCCACCATTGGGTGGAGCGGCCCTGCATGGAACTCGCCAAGCGGGCAGGCGCGGCCATCGAGCGCCGCAGGAAAGAGAAGGTCCAGGTCTCCACGGTCCCACAAGCGTGAACGACGCGGTACACCTCCGGCCCCTGATATGAAACGCGCGCTCAAGTCGCTCTACGACGCACTGCCGTTCAAGCAACCGCTCTTCCGGTTGCTTCGCGTTCTACCGTTGCCAGAGCGCTTCTACCGGCATCTGCATTTCAAGGGTGTGATCGAAGTGAAGGTGACCGACAGCGAGCGGTTCCGCATGAAGCACCATGGCTACATCATCGAGAACGAACTCTTCTGGCGCGGCATGAAAGGATGGGAGAAGGTCTCGCTGGAACTGTGGGTGCGGCTCTGTCGCCGCTCTTTGGTGATCTTCGACATCGGCGCGAACACGGGCGTGTATGCCTTGATCGCGCATGCTGTGAAGAAGGAAGCGACCATCATCGCTGTGGAACCGGTGACGCGTGTCTTCAAATTGCTGGAAGAGAACCTCGCGCTGAACAACACACGCGTGCATGCGATGCGCGCCGCCGTGAGCGATCACGATGGCACCGCCATACTCTACGATGAAGTGGACAACGAGTACATCACCTCCGTTTCACTGAACCGGGAATTCGCGCCGGACACGGAGAAGTTCCGGCCGGTGGAAGTACCCTGCCGCACGATCAAGGGTATCATGGACGACATGCATCTCGGTCGCGTTGATCTGCTGAAGATCGATGTGGAAACGCATGAGCCCGAAGTGCTGGCGGGTTTCACGGACATCCTTCGGCGCGACAGGCCCACGCTGCTCATCGAGATCCTGAACGACGAAGTGGCGAAGCGCGTGGAAGCCTTGACCACGGGGCTCGGATACAACTACTACAACATCGATGATGTGACCTGGCCTCCCAAGCGCGTGGACGCCCTGAGCCGCAGCGCGCACTTCAATTTCCTTGTCTGCCTGCCGGAAGTGGCGAGGGCGATCGGACTCGACGCTTGACCGTTGCGTCGTCAGTCGAAAGCCTGCATATCCACCAGCTTCTTGTACACGCCACCTGCGGCGATAAGCTGCGCATGCGTGCCGCGCTCCACGATGCTTCCGGCCTGCAACACGCAGATCTCATCGCAATGCTGGATGGTGCTCAAGCGGTGCGCGATCACCAATGAAGTGCGGTCCTTCATCAGCTTGAAGAGCGCATCTTGCACGAGGCGTTCGCTCTCGGTGTCGAGCGCGCTGGTCGCTTCGTCCAGGAGAAGAATGTCGGGGTTCTTCAGCACGGCGCGCGCAATGGCGATGCGCTGCTTCTGTCCGCCGCTCAAGCGATTGCCGCCATCGCCGATGTTGGTCTGGTAACCGTTATCGAGGTGCGCGATGAATCCGTGCGCATTGGCGATCTCCGCCGCGCGCAGGATATCCCCAGCGCTGGTCCCCGGATTTCCGAAAGCGATGTTGTTGGCGATGGTGTCATTGAACAGGATGCTGTCCTGCGTAACGATGCCCATGAGCGCGCGCAGGTCGTTGATGCGCAGCTCGCGGATGTCGATGCCGTCGATCAGGATGGCACCGCCGGTGACATCGAAGAAGCGCGGCAGGAGACCGGCCATCGTGCTCTTTCCGCCGCCGCTCGCACCCACGAGCGCCACGCTTTTCCCTTTCATGATCGCGAGGTCGATGTTCTTCAGCACCGCTTTCTCGTCATAAGCGAACGTCACGTTCTTGAACTCGACACCGTGCAGCATGCGCGGTATTCCCCCTTCCCCACCGGGGAAGGGCCGGGGATGGGGTGATTCCTTCACGGTGTTCTCCACGGCGAGCAGATCGAACACACGTTGCGCGCTCGCACCTCCCCGCACGATACCGCTCCAGCCCTGCGAGAAGCCTTTGATCGGTGTGAGCAACTGCGAGAAGATGATGATGAAGCCGAGAAAGCTGTCGCCGCTCAATGACGCATCCGGACCCAGCACCAGTGCGCCACCTACGTAGGCCATCACCGCCATCACCGCAGCGCCCATCGTTTCGCTCAATGGCGAGGCAACATCCTGGCGACGGAGCAAGGCGATGCTGCTGCGCGTGAGCAGTTCGTTCTCCCGCTCGAAGCGCCGGCGCATGTCAGGCTCGCCGTTGAAGGCCTTCACCACACGGATGCCTGTGAGCGTTTCCTCCACGCGCGCCAGCAGGTCGGCGCTTTTCTCCTGCACGCGTGTGCCTCGGCGGCGCAAACTCTTGCTCACACGCGCGATCAAGAGACCACTGATCGGCAGCAGCAGCAATGAGATGATCGTGAGCTTGGCGGAAAGCGTGAGCATGGTGGCGATGAAGAGGATCACGGCGAGCGGCTCGCGGAAGACCATCTCCATGGAATACATCACCGAATACTCCAGCACCTGCATGTCGTTGGTGATCACCGAGAGCAGATCGCCCTTGCGCTCGCCACTGTGGTAGCGCAACGGGAGCTCCAACATCTTGTCATAGATCCTCGCCCGCAGATCATGCACGATGCGGTTGCGGTACACGCAGATGGCGCTCACGGCGAGGTAGCGGAAGAGGTTCTTCAGCAGGAAGAGCAGCACCACGAGCAGGCTGATGATGAAGAGCGCACCGAGCTGCCCTTGGCGATCGATCAAGTGCGTGAGGCCCCAATTGAAGAAGTCCTGGAGCGCCTGCTTGCTCCAACCGAACACCGGCCGCCCATGCACTGCCGTGGCCTGCCCGAGCAACAAGCGCAAAAAGGGAATGAAGAGCAACAGCGACAGCAAGTGGAATACGGTGGACAGCAGGTTGAAGATCCCGTTCAGCACCGCATAACGCCGATAGGGCCTGCCGAAGCGGAGGATCTTGAGGAATTGGCGCATGGATGGAAGAGTGCGAATGTACCGGCTCGGCCTTGAGCCTTGAGCTGCGAGCCACGAGCTTGAACGCTCAAGCTCGTGGCTCGCAGCTGCTGCCTGCGCTCCTATCTTCGCGCCCCTTCCAAAAAAATGGACACCGTACGACAGAACAAGGTGAACAGCCTCCTGCAAAAGGAGATGGCCGAGGTGATACAGATCGAAGGGCGCAGTTTGCTTCCGGGGGGGCTGATCACCGTGACCGGTGTTCGCGTGAGCCCCGATCTCGGTGTGGCCAAGGTGTACCTCAGCCTGTTCCCGGTGAAGGACAAGAAGGCAGCGCTGGAGAAGATCAAGGAGCACACCCAGCACATGCGCGGTTCATTGGGCCGCCGCGTGGGAAAGCAATTGCGCATCGTGCCTGAACTGCTGTTCTACATCGATGATTCACTGGACCGCCAGGAGGAGATCGATAAATTGTTGAAGGGGCTATGAAGCTTCAAGACACAAGCTTCAAGTCTCAAGTCTCAAGTCTCCTGGCCGAAAGCGAGCGATCACGATCCGCATTTTTGAAGCTTGAAGCTTGGGCCTTGAGCCTTGTAGCTTGATCCCTCATGCAGTACGATCCGGTAAAGCGGCAGCTCGGCAGCGTCTTCAACCGTTCGCCCTTCCTGCGCAAGGTCTTCTACAAGCTGCTCGACCTGCTGCTGCTGCGCTGCTGGCATGTACACAAGGAACTGCGGATGTGGTCGCGTGACAAGCGCGATCGATCGCTCAACATCTACGACGCCGGTGCCGGCTTCGGGCAGTATACCTACTGGCTCAGCGGGCTCTCTCGCAAGTGGAACATCACCGCGCTCGATGTGAAGGACGAACAGGTGGCGGACTGCAACGCGTTCTTCCAGAAGATCGGCAGACCGCAAGTGAAGTTCGAAACAGGTGACGTGACGAAGTACACCAAGCCGGACACATACGAGCTTGTTGTTTGTGTGGACGTTATGGAACACATCCTCGAGGATGAGGCCGCGCTCCGCTGCTATTCAACCTCATTGAAGACCGGCGGCATGCTCATCATCAGCACGCCGAGCGACCAGGGTGGAAGTGATGTGCATGGTGAGGAGGAAGGCTCCTTCATCGAGGAGCATGTGCGCGATGGCTACAACATCACCGACCTCGAAGCGAAGTGCCTGCGCAACGGCTTCAGCAAGGTGGAAGCGCGCTACAGCTATGGCACGCCCGGCAAGATCAGCTGGCGCCTGAGCATGAAGTGGCCGCTGCTGATGTTGAACACCAGCAAGCTCTTCTTCATCATCCTGCCGCTCTACTACATCGTCACCTATCCCTTCGCCTTCGTGCTGAACTGGACCGACACGAACACGACGCACGCCACCGGCACGGGGCTGATCGTGAGGGCGTGGAAGTGAGCGGCTAACCGCCCCGCCCAAGTAAGCGGAAGTGAATACGTTGGAAAAGACGGTACAAGGGATCGATCCCTTCGCCACATTTGTGCAGCACCGTACACATGAGCGAACAGAAGGAAAGCATCGAGTGGGTAGCCATCGGGGACATCGTTCTCGGCACCAACGCCCGCACCATCAAACCGGGCAAGGAGCGCATCAATGAGTATGCGCGCTCCATCGCCATGTACGGCATACTCGTGCCGCTTATCGCCGACAAGAGCCCCGTCTCAAAGGCCTACTACCCGTCCATTTTCGAAGCCGAAGTGTTCACCAATTAAGAGGAGGCGCGCGTGGTTGATCAATCAGGTCGCTCGTGCGATGGAGCCTTTGAAGGTCTGAGCAGCAAGCGGACTGGTGCGTGTTCCATCCGCTAGTTGAATCGAGTATCGGTGAGCACTATCTCCATAGCGCTTAAAGTGTTTTGAATACAGCACTCTCGCAGCGTTTCAACAGCGCGGTGGCTCTACGAATTTGTTTGGCCGTGCGGCGAGCCTGGATCGCCGCAAACTCGACCATCCCCTTCGAGGCACTCATGATCTTGTAGTAGGCCAGCTGTGATCGTTTCGCCGCATCAAGAACTACTTCGACGTCGGCAGAGTGAAATCCTTTCCTGCGCAATTCGAGACACGGAACGATCAGTTTGTCGTGGATGTCAACTGGCGTTGGACGATTGTTGATGTCAACATACAAAGGATGGTATCCCTCCATGATGCGCGCGAACTCCAGTGCACATGGATCGTCCTGCCGCCCTTCGGCACCTAAGCGAAAGTACTGTTGGGAGAGCGCCATCCCGATCTCGATCTGCAGTTCATCAAAGCGGTCAGAACGAAGCGCGATTTCCTTTTTGATGGCAAGGACTGCTCCTTCCACAAAGGGACGACTCTCCCGAAAGTAGTCCACCAGGAAGATCAACGAGCCATACCCGGATCGTCCTTTTCGCTGGCCGAGTCGCTGAACAAAAGCTTCTCGGAGAAGCATCCGATCCAAACGGTTCAAGGTTATCTCCGCGACGTTCACAGTCGTAGGATGCGGAAACTGCTGGTACCAGTCCCGTTCATAAGCTTCGGACAGTTGTTGGTACTTGGTCCCGGTTGACTTCCAGCCTCGCGTTGCTTGTTTGAGCAGCGCTCTTGCCTCGTCGAAGTAGGTGTTGAGTTCTACAATGCGTTCCTCCGCTTTGCGACTTTTCTCCTTCTTGAACTGGTAGCGCAGTAGGATCCAAGCCAATCCGAAGCCAAGGAAGCTTCCAAAAGCTGCGCCTAGGAGATCGCTGTCACGAAGCCATTCCGGTAACTCAAAGCGACCGGAGCACAGGAGGGTCATGATACACTTAGGCCACCCCACCGACCATAGTCAGCAGGTTAGCGACCACCTTCTGCTTTTTCGGGTCGTGGATGGTGATGATGAGGCGGCCCATGGTGGTGCCAAGTTAAGCCTCCGGGCACCGCCGATATTCGTTCTCATTGCGTCGAAACTCCATTTCCATCAGCTCGCGAAGCCCTGGCAACCCTCGTGGCACGAATGCGTAGGGCTACAGCTACTGCCCCTCACGCGGGAGTCACCCTGAGCAAACGGAATGCCGACCGAAATCCGTATCTTAAGGCGCAGCCACAGAGTGTGGTTATGAAAAGCGAGAAGCCGATTCACCGCAAAGCACTCACCCATGGATACCGCCAAGAAATTTGCAGTGCTTGTTTGCATTAGTGTGCTTGTGATCGTTAAGGCGAATGCACAGGCTGATCAGGTCGTGATGAGCGACGGTAAGAATTTGTTTGACGCGATGAGCGGCCGCCTCCTTGGAGAACTACCTCGCGGGTCAGAATGGCTTTTGTCATACCCCGAACTACAGAACGGCTTATCCTATACCACTTCATTTACTGATGAGCAAAGGAGGGCATTTGAAATTTCGCCGAACTACTCGTTATCAAGGGCTGTGCAGAGCGAAAGCGATGCCAACGTATGGGTCGTTCTGGAGTCCGAGAAGAGACTTGGGCCGGGCTGGATGCTGTTCACATACAATGCGTCCTCCAGAACACGGCGCAACCTGCTTCAGGGTGACTATCGAACCGGAGAGGCATACAGACCAATCACTTTCCTGCACAGTCAGAAGGTGTTACTTGAACGCTTTCAACGGCTTGCTGAACAGGAACATTCAGGGCTTGTCACTCTGGATCTTGTCACAGGTGACACAAACGCACTGTCCTTTGATCAGAAGTACTTCGGCACCCCAATCATCGACAACAGCCGGAGTCAAATTCTGTTCAGCTTGGTGAGCTGTGACAATGGAGCATGCCAACTCATGTCTGATGCATTCGCTATCCTAGACCTACAATCGTCTATTACGAAAGAGTACCGCATTCAGCCCGGTTACAAGATCGCAGGATGGCTTTCTGGCAGCTACAAGTCTGTGATGCCACCACCGGTATACCAGATGGCCGGATCGAAATGGCCTTGGGTCTCTGGAATCTACCATACAATCACCCGAACAGTCCAAGACTATTCGAGCCACTATGCTTGTGGCTCATTCGTGACCACTCCGACCACCTATCATTCTGGGTTCGCAATGGACTTCGACCTTCCGTCCGGCGAATCGGTGAGGTGCGCGTTCCCAGGTCATGTCATATATGCTGCATTCGGTACGGCAGGCAGCGGTAGTGGGGGCTTTGGGAACAACGTCATTGTCGAGCACAGTGATGGGTACCTATCAAGGTATGCTCACCTCAACAATATTGGAGTGTCGGTCGGAGACGATTTAAGTCTGGGATGCGAAATTGGCAAAGCAGGGATCACGGGGTGTTCGACCAATAACCACCTTCATTGGGAAGTGATGGATAGCGATGGCAACAGAGTGCAGTTCACTGTGGGCGAATGCTCGAATAACACTCCAAAGCCTGGGTACTCGGTCTTGTCATCAAACGCTCCTGTTAGTAGCGCGCTGGACTATACTCTCCGCTGCAATCAGGCTGTTGATCTCGTCTGTGGGGTCCCCTACACGTCGACTACCATAGGCTATGCTTCTAGGGTCTCCGCCTATGGTTGCAACACTTGGAATGAATCTGGCCCCGAGCGCGTCCATCGCATATATCATAGTGGTGGGGACATCAACGCCAGCCTTTCAAACATCACTGCGGGAGCTGACCTTGACGTCTTCATCCTTTCTGGCTGCAATGCGACGCAATGTGTGGGCACCTCAAGCGGAACGACAGCTCAGTACATAGCCGCACCGGCGGGCGAGTACTATGTGGTGGTTGACGGGTCGAATGGACCTACTCCAAGCCTATACACGTGCAGCACGGGCACGCATAACGGTAGCTACGGGGACTACACTTTAACGGTCACGGCCAATTGTTCGACTACCTGTGACGACCATGAGCCAAACAACACTTCTTCAACCTCAGAACCCTTACAGGCTGAGACCGACTATAACCTCTGCCTACATGCAAATGACGTGGGCGACTGGTATGCGTTCTATGTAAACCAAGGCGGCGAGTTGGACATCACGATCGACAACATCTCGAACCCCCTTTTGAACTTCGCGCTGTATGACCCAGGTGAATCTCTGATTGCTTCTGACCTGTCAGGAACGACCACGACAAAACAATTCACCAAGTGTTGGTCAGGCAGCAATTTCTGCTCATTTGTCTATCTCCGCATTTGGCCCGATGTGGTGTTCACAAATTCGGTTCGGACGTATTCCGTGCATTCGGATTGGCAACCAGGGGCATCATGTTTCAACTTGTTTCTTCCACCACCTTACTCGGCATCAGCTTCGCCTTCGACCGTTTGTAGTGGCCAAAACACAACTCTCACGGCATCACCCGGTGGAGCCGTTGCCTATGCATGGCACGCCGCAGCGAATGGTGCGGGAGCCACTATTGGAACTACGGCATCGCTAACTGTCTCTCCTGCTTCAACTACAACCTACAGCGTCGTCATCTCACCAACGTGCAATACTGCGAACAACATCACCTTTAACTTACCGATTACAGTGATGGCGGCGCCGAACGCCAACGCCGGGGCTGATCAAACCATTGCGGCAGGTGGCGGTATCAATCTGGCTGGATCGGGCGGCAGCACCTACTCGTGGTCTCCCACTTCGTCGCTGAGCAACCCGAACATCTGGAATCCATTCGCTACGCCTTCGGTCACGACCACCTATACGCTCACCGTCATGAACGCGAGCGGCTGCACTGACACAGACCAAGTGACCATCACGGTCTCGGGCGGCGGCGGAGCCCCCGCGAATGACAATCCGTGCAACGCCACGCCGTTGACAGTCACTACAAGCTGCAACTATGTGACCGGTACAAATGTGAATGCCACGAGCAGCTCTGTTGCGACCCCATCAACATGCGCAGGGAGCAGCACGTCCAGCAACCCCAGCGGGAACTATCAAGGTGGTGATGTCTGGTACAGCGCAGTGGTGCCGTCATCCGGCCAACTCATCATTCAAACCCAGATCCAGTCTACGGTCACGGATCTGGTTATCGTTGCCTACACAGGCACGAGTTGTAGTTCGCTCACGCAACTCGCATGCAACGACGATCAGGTGCCGGGGTCAAACTACATGCCCCGGCTGCAACTCAGCGGCCTGACCTCGGGCCAGACCATCCGGTTCAGGATCTACGACTTCGGGAACAACAACTTCGGCAACTTCGGTGTGTGCGTGTACAATCCGGGCGGTGGTAGCGGAAGTGTCGGTAAGGACCTGATCTCCTCCATCACTTACGTCGAGGACAACACGGTCAACCAAGGCGACCAGATCGACGTGACCTACAAGGTCAAGAACATCGGCACGGTCAATGTCACGACGGCCTTCCTTTCCGCCCTGTACCTCTCATCTGATCCGACCTACAGTTCTGGTTCGGACGCTCTGCTGGATGGCAGCATAGAAGTGATCGTGAGCTTGAACGCAGGCGTTGAACTCACCTTCACTAACACCATCACGATCCCGAACCAACCTAACGGCAGCTATTACCTGATATCGTACGCCGATGCGGCCACCGCCGTAGGTGAGTCATCGGAGTCGAACAACTTCGGCTACTCGCCGATTCAGATCGGCAGCTTGGCACCCAATGGTCCCAACCTCGAGATCGACGATGTCGATGTGTTGCCGAACAGTGGCGTTGCGCCTGGACAGGGAGTTAATGTTGCGGTGAGGCTCAAGAACACGGGTAACGCGCACGCCCACGATTGCCATGTGCTTATAGTGTTCGACATTAACCAGAGCGGGGCATACGATCCGGGAACAGACATCTTCTTGCAAGACATCTATTTCCCCGATCTCCTCGCAGGCGAGGACGATACACGCAATCGCAATCTGTTCCTGCCAGTGGCGATACCCTCCATTGGCGGCTACCAAGTCATCGCAGTAGCGGACATCAACAACGAATGCAACGAGACGGATGAATCAGACAATCAAGGTGGTGAGGAGGTTCAGATCTCCACGATTTCGCCTGCGGGCCCGGACCTCGTTCCAACGTTTCAGCACATTGAACTCCCGCCGCCTTCGGATGTGCAGGTCTCACCGGCGGCTCTATGTATCTCAAATGGCTACGACGTCTTGTATAGCGTCTCGAATATCGGCTTGCTGAATGCTCCGGGATCCGCCCAGATCGGCATGGCGGTGTACATCTCGCAGGACCCGCTTATCAGTGGCGATGACTTCGTCTGGGGTACCACAGCCACTGGCGCAGGCACGTTTACTCACGGCCATACTCAGAACTACCATCGCAATGACCACTTCGATGGTTTGTCTCCGGGTCCATGGTACTTGATCGTGAGCGCCGATGAAGACAACGTCATCCAAGAAACCAACGAAGCGAATAATGTAGTGGCGTATCCCATCTACATACTCGACTGTGGTGCCGCGCTTCCGGACCTTGCTGGCGCTATCGATTTCTATTCACCCTATGCCTCTGACTTGGGGGATACCATCAGTACTCAACTTCGCATATGGAACCAAGGCAATGCGTTGGCATCGCCCTTCCTCTTGGCGCTATATACTTCGGACGACGAGCAGTTTGATGGCTCAGGAGGTCATGGTGTGTCGGATGTACGTCTCGAAGGTCCCGGATATCTGAATGTGCCGAATACGCTCTACCCCGGTGACACATTGACGATCGCCCTATCCGGCATCACGCACGACTTGTTCAGCACAGGGCAGAAGTATCTGTACATGAGCATCGACGACAATACCGCTGTCAACGAGTTGGATCGGAGCAACAACAACGTCCACGTACCGATCATGATCAACTCGATCGCTTGTTACTACAACCCTGAATGGTTGCAGCTATCCTCGGGGAACGTTGGCTATGAAGATTGGATGGGATTCCCACTCCTCATCCATACTGAAGCCAACTGCACATGGGCGTTCACGGAGAACGTCGATTGGGCCTTCGGCAACTACAACGGGACGGGAGATGGTGTTGATTTCCTCCATGTCCTTGCCAATCCCTACCCTGTTGAGCGGACAGTAACGCTTCTATTGAACGGCTCGGTCCCGATCGACGTTGTTCAAGCAGCCCGCCCCTGTGCGCTTGTCGGAGATAGTCTACTGCCAAGCATGACGGCATCATTGTCCAACACGACTTGTGGCCTTGCGAACGGCCAAGTCGTTGTTTCAGCGACCGGACACTACTTGCCGTTGCAATACAACTGGTCAAGTGCTCAGTCCACTAACAACATCACCAACCTCCTGCCCGGTAGCTACACGGTCACCATAACCGATGCGGCCGGTTGCAGTGTTGATTCAACATTCTCGATCACCAACACTGGTTCATCGAACTGCACTCAAGTGCAAATCAAGGTCTACCTCGAGGGGCCATACAACGGCACCAACATGAACGATGATCTGCGCCAATTGGGTGTGTTGCCTACCGCTGAACCATACGGCTCTCTCTTTGGTCATGTGGGGTCTGGAGGCAACGAAACAGTGCCTGCCAATAGGTTGACCGTTACGGGCGATAGCGCCGTCGTTGACTGGCTCTACGTCCAACTCCGTAGTGCGAGCGACAACACCATCATCGTCGAGACCAGGTCGGCGCTGCTGCTCCGCAATGGGGCGGTCGTCGCTTCTGCAGGTGGTGGCCCGCTCGTATTCCAATCAGGCAGCGGGTCCTATTACATCTCGGTCCGTCATCGCAACCACCTTGGTGTCATGACAGCCCAACCTGTCACTTTCAACGGCAGTCTTGTCCAGATCGACTTCCGCAATACCGCAACTCCAACTTGGGGCACTGAGGCACAGAAGTCTACGGGTAGCACTAGAGTGCTTTGGGCGGGCAACACCATAGCTGACCACACCATCAGATACACCGGCATGAACAACGATCGGGACCCGATCTTACTACGCATAGGTGGTGTAACCCCGACCAACACAGTGACCGGTTACTTCCTTGAGGACTGTAACCTCAGCGGTATCGTCAAATACACGGGTATCTCAAATGATCGCGATTCGATCTTGG
Organism: Flavobacteriales bacterium; assembly: GCA_031371785.1. GTDB lineage: Bacteria > Bacteroidota > Bacteroidia > Flavobacteriales_F > PHOS-HE28 > PHOS-HE28. The sequence continues at coordinate 15,985 of JANMKC010000047.1, forward strand.
TGAACATCGGAGGTGTCATTCCGACCAACACGAGGACCGAGCAGTTGCCTTAGTTCCACGGGGCAGGTGTTCGCTTGCATTTCTCCCTGAGCTTTGGGGGTGAGGGTACAATACCCCCAACCCGCGCTCGGCTACCGCACCTCCGCCGCTCGGCTCAACCGATAGTAGAAAGGTCTGCCGAGTGGCCTGGCATGCGTTCCGCCTCCGGCGGTTTCATTCTCTCCAGCCAGCGCGTACCCATACTTCAGTCAACAACTTGACCAACCGTGGTTAACAGGGCCGAGCCAGCTCACCATCCCATTGAAATTTTGACTACAGCTTTTACGCCGGCCTACGGCTTGGGAGTCAACCCCAGATACACCTCGTTGGGTGTGTTCGGGTCCACCACCACGGCACCGATGCCATTGCTCAAACAATAGGTGAGCAGTTCCCCGGAAGGGAAGCCCATGCACTGGGTGTCCTCCTTCACGAAGCTGAGCACGGCGGCCTCACAGGTGAAGGCGAAGAGGGTCACCTTGCCCTCGATCACCGGTGCATGTGTGAAGGTGACGCCCTTGCTGCCGGGAGGGGCGTTCTTCTTCATTGGTTCGGCGGGCACCAGCAGCATGGCGCGGCCGTGCCAGAGCTCCTCGATCACAGCGTTGTTGTTCTCCGCCGTGATGTCGTGCCGGGCGATGGTCATCAAATTGACCAAGCGGCTGTTGGGGCCTTCGGGGAAGCGGGCTTCGGCGTGCATGGGTCGGGAGAAAGGGCTCGCGAGTTCACCACAGAGGCACTGAGGGCACAGAGAATGCGGATCTCCACGGATGCCTCATGGTGCTCAGCGGTTGGCTCTGGGTGCGGGGTCGAGGTTCGCCAAGTGCCTCATCATTTCGATCACTTTGCCCTTCTCGGGCATGGGCTTCTTGTCGCGGGCTTCCTGCTTGGTGACTTCGGCTTCCACCGCGCGGATCATGTGGGCCCGTTGTCCCGGCGTCATGTAGTTGAAGTAGCGCTTGATGTCGAGCATTTCGCTCAGCGCCTCCTGGTCCTTGCCGAGCAGGCCGTGATCGAGGAAAGTGGTGAGGGAGATCAGCTCCTCCTTCTCGTCGCGGATGCCGGTGGCGTTGCCGTGGAGCATGCCGCACATCACCTCGTATTTTCCGTCGCCGAGATCCTTGGTGTACTGGAAGGCGACGGAGTGATTGGCGAAGAAGAACTCGCTGAGCCGCTGGATGGGGTCGCGGTTCGGGTCGAAGCGCTCGCAGTACCGCTCCAGCAGGTGGGCGCTATAATAGATATCCGGACCAGCGCTCAGGATGTTCACGCGCACGGCGCGCAGGCGTTCATCCTTGCCGCGGTACCAGGCGAGGCAGGCCAGGTTGGTCTCCTTCTTGGTGGTGCTCATCACGATGAGCCAGTTGTTGCCGCGTGGCGAACGCCACTGGATCATGGATTCAACGGCATCGGTGCGCTTGCGGTCCGTGCGGTACCTGTGCTCTTGGGCCTTGCACAGGGGCAATACCTTGTTGGCCAAAGGCTTCAAGTCCTTGCGCGCGTCGTTGGCCACTTCGGTGGCGGTCATTCCGGGGACGATCATGGGCGGTTCAATTTGAATGTGCCCTTGGTACGGCAACGGAAAATGGGGGGTTACGGGTATGTGGGGCGGGGGTTGCCGGAGGCCCTTTATTCGGGGAGACCCCGGCCATGCCTCGCTCAGGCATGCCGGGGGTTGTCGCAGGCCCAGTATTCGGGGAGACCCCGGCCATGCCTGGCTCAGGCATGCCGGGGATTGCGGCTGCCGGAGGCCCTTTATTCGGGGGGACCCCGGCCATGCCCCGCGTAGGCGGGGCCGGGGGTTAGTAAGCAAAAAGCCCTCCGATGATCGGAGGGCCTTTGACCTGTGGTTTGGAACGTTGTCCTGCTCGGGCAGGATGGTAAGGCCCGCGTGGTGGGCCCCGACTTGGTCCGGGGTCAGGCGGCCTTGGCGGTAGAGGTCGGGCTGCCAGTGCTCTCGTTCAGGGCACCGAGGGCGGTAACCATGAAGGAGTAATAAGCACTGCGCTTCAGACCTCCAACCGTGTGACGTGTGCGTGTGATGGTGGCCACCACCTTCCACACACTGGCGTCGTTGACCTCACCCTCGGTCATGTACACCTTGTACATGCGGGCTCCTTCAACGCGCGACCAGTGCAGGTCGGTAGCCCCGAATACAGCGCTCGTGAAGGCGTTCAAACCGGCGGGTGCCAACACCTCTATAGGTGAGGGCAACTTCGCCTGCTCAAAGCCGCTCGAAAGCGCCATGTTCAGGTCCTTCCCAGCGGTCGCGTTCACATACGCCGCCAGGTCGGCCAACAACTCACGCAAGACCTCGGCAGCCACCTTCTTCGCAGCGATCGAGGCACGCGAGAAACTCTCCGCGGCTTTGATCGCCAGAACTAGTGACTGCTGCGCGGCGGTCACATCGAGGAGCTTGGGAACAGGCAGCGGGAACGCTGCGTTGTTCGTCATCTGCTCGACGATGTAGCCCGCCTTCCCGACCAACTGGTCAGGCGTGAGGCGCTGCACGTCCGCTTTTATCAGATTTCTCATGATAGAAACAGGTTGTCGTCTGTGGTGCCGGAACAGGTAGTTCCCGAGAACATCCCCGTACTGTCGTATGAATTCGAGTTCATCAGCATGACTCACGGCTGCTTGCCGATAGTGGCATTGGGCCGTGGTACTTCATCGCCACAGGGTAGGTCGGCGTTCTGCTCGCGACTACCCCGAACCCTCCGGAAACCCTTGCTGGGTATGGGAAGAAAAAAATGTTGACCCTTCGAGGAACCTGACACGAACCACCCGGAAATCGGACAACTTGGCAAGAAAGGCGCGCACCTTTTCCGCTGGGTTGCGCATCTCAGCGCCGATGTCGCGAAATGTCGCGCCTGAGTTCCGCGCCTCCGCGTCCGAGTATCGCAGCTTCGGGGCAAAGGCGCTGCACGTCGCGCTGTTGTTGTTCGCCTTCGTCGCAAAGACCCGGGCCTTCGAGACTGTGACCAGCGCCCTCGAGGTCGGCTTGCGCATCATCGAGGCCGAGGTGAAGAACACAGCGCCATTGTTGTGCAAATCCCCGGCGAAGGCCGGGGTCCCCAGCTCAAAGTGCCTGCGGTAAGTGGCGCCGGAGGCGCTAACGAAAGGGGCCCCGGCGAAGCCGGGGATCGGCGGTTTCCGCAAGCCCGGTATTCGGGGGGACCCCGGCCTACGCCGGGGATCGGCCGTTTCCGCAAGCCCGGTATTCGGGGATCGGCGGTTTCCGCAGGTGCTGTATTCGGGGGGACCCCCGCCTACGCCGGGGGTATGTAAGCGGGCGCGATATCCTGCCGCGTCGGGTTCAATTCATCGATCAGGCGTTCCTTCCAGGCACGGCGCCACTTCTTGATCAAGTACTCGCGATCCACTGCTTCTTGGCCACTTGTGTGCTCCTCGTACCACACGAGCTTCAAGCATTGTGTTCTCCACGTGAACGCATCCTTGTTCTGCCCGGTGCGATGTTGCCACGCGCGCCGTGCGATGTCATTCGTACTACCCACATAGAGCACCGTGTTCCAATAGTTGCTCATCATGTAGGTATACCACATGCACGCAATATATCCCCGGCGAAGGCCGGGGTCCCCAAGTCAAAGGTCCTGCGGTAAGTGGCGCCGGAGGCGCTAACGAAAGGGGCCCCCGGCGAAGCCGGGGATAAGGCGGTTTCCGCAGGTCCGGTATTCGGGGGGACCCCGGCCGTCGCCGGGGATATGGTTTCCGCAGGCCCGGTATTCGGGGAGACCCCGGCCATGCCCCGCGCAGGCGGGACCGGGGATGAACTGCACCCTGTTATCAACCGCCGGAAGCCATGCCGATCCGGAAAGCAGGCCCGTTTATTTTCGTTCTTACCGAGAGGTGAACGCTCCTTCACCGGTCCAAGTGGACGCTCTTCGGCGCAGCCTCATGGACCTAGGTCGCATCGGCTTGGAGCGTACCGTGTTCGACGGGTGCAGGAGCCCTGTGGATCTTTGGTTCGGTCAACGCATCCGCACGATGAACGCCGGTTGTGAATGGCGCATGCACCACGTGCATCTGCAGCCGGATGAACTGACGCCGCAGCCGCCGATGAGCGGGAAGCAGGCGCGTGTATTGCGTGAGCACCACCTGCTTTACGCCAACCCCGTCGGCCACCCCGTAGGTGATCTCCGGCCTGCGGACCGTTCGCCGTATGTGTTCTTCGCCAGCGCGTGCAAGCCCAAGGCGAACGGGGTCATTTCGCCTATGCGGTTGCTGTGCGGGTTGTTCGCGCCCATCCACGTGCATGCGCGTTGGAGAATACCCGCGCGACTCCCTTATCATGCACCTTCCCTGCGGCTGTACTTCCAGGAAACGCGCATGGTGCGCATCACTGACCAATGCCACAGGCACTACCCTGGGGATGGATGGACGGACATTGTCCGGACCAGCATAAGGACACATAGCATGGAGCGAAGCAGTTGCGGCTGCCACATCCACATCCATCTGGAGATCGCGCCCCAGCCCATGGTGCTGGACCCTTCCTTGTTCAAAGGAGAGAACACGGATCCGCTTTTCGGCCACAAGGGACTTTTGCACCTGCCCGTAGAAGAGGTCGTGGAGCGCCACTATGACCAGAAGGGCGGCCGCTCAAGGTCCGTGCTCACATTCGAAAAGAAGAAGGCATAGGAAAGGACGCCAAACTTCCTCACTGGGTGATCACCAACAGAAACAGCGCCGCCGTGCCGCAGAAGAGGGCCAGCATGGCATGGTCGAAATGATGGGTGCCCAATGCTGAGGCATAGTCATCCAGCCGATCCAATCGTTCATCCCAATGCCGCATCCACTGTGAGCGATGCTGGAAGCTGTCCTGCAAGCGGCCAAAGAAACCGGGGGATCGGGAGGTCAACTTCAGCATGGTGCGAAGGTTTGCTTATGGCCAACACACCCTGTGCCGGACCATGGCGACTTGTGTGAGTATCACGCTGAACCCTTGGCTGGCGGGGAAAATGCTGTTTTTCCACTAACGACCAACGGAGTGCCAACTGCTGTGGATCGTGGTGCGCGCACCACACGAGCCTGCTCAATTCCCCGCCGCATGAAGCGTTCCAAGAAGCTTCAATGCCCTTTCGATCCATCCACAACGCTTTTCCGAGCGTTAAGGCTTCGGCGGTGTCGGCGTGGAAGTGCCGGTAGGACCGGTTGGATTGTTCTGGATGGTGCCGGGCACGTTGTACTTCAGGTTCCATTGCGTGTACGTCTCCGGCGTCATGATATGCTGCACATCCGCATTGCGGCGATCGGTGAGTTCGCGGTATTGGGGGCTCAGCACCGGGTCATTGCCCAAGGCGCTGTAGTCGCGCTGGTAGCGGCCATCCACATCCCGCAGTTGCTGTAGCTGGTCAGCGGGGATGTTCAGGTCACGGCCCACCTTGTCGTCGAACTGCACCCAACCATGGGGTGGTGTTGCGGCTGCGGGGGTAGTTCGGGCAGGTGTGGTTTGAGCCTGCACCGCGATGGTGATACACACCGCGAGGCTTGCGACGAGCAATCGCGAAGGCCGCCGTGTGGTCCGCAGCCGACCCGTTCGGAAAACAGGTTGCATGATGCGACGGCGGCGTGGCCGTTCGGAAGGAGGGCTATCGGGTTGCGGTTCGTCGTTCGGTTCAGGCAGGGGAAGGAAAGGATTCGGTTCCATGGTTCGGGTTTCCTTTCACGCAGCAGATCCGGAGCCGGAGCATTCCGCACAGTAGTGACCATGCGGAACGGGGTGGGGTTTGCACGAACAGGTAACGGGTGAGGTGGTAAATCCCCGCGCTGTATCGTCCCTTGTTCACATCGGTGCTTTGGCCCGGATGTGGTAGCGGTGTTTTTCACCTGAAACAAACATGATCATGAGTTCCGGAAACATTGCCGAGGTAACCACCATCATCCACGAACCCATCGACCGCGTGTGGCAAGCGCTGGTGGATCCGGAACTGATCGCTAAGTACATGATGGGCGCGCAGGTAAGCACCGACTGGAAGGAGGGAAGCCCCATCATGTGGAAAGGCGAATGGAAGGGCAAGCCTTTCGAGGACCACGGAACGGTGATCACCGTGCGGGAACCCGACCTGCTGAAGTACACCCACACCAGCGGCGCTTCCAGCGATGCGAAGGAGCATACCGTGACCGTGGAGCTGAAGGAGGCAGCCAACGTTACGCACCTGCACCTCACGCAGGACGGGAATGCAACGGAGAAAGAGCGAGAGGAGTCCGAGAAGAACTGGAGCGCCATGCTCGACGGATTGAAAAAGGTGCTGGGCGAAGCGCCCGTATCCACGCCGGAACAGGCGCGAGTTTGATCAACCAGCGCACTCAGTTCGGGCACATCGCTCATTTCATCCACCGATCAAAAAAACCAACAGACCATGTCAGGCAAAAGCAAAAAGCAGTTCGGCGTATGGATGGACGCACATCATGCGACCATCGCAGGCAAGGAGGGTCCTGACAGCGAGCAGTTCGTCATTATCGGCCATGTGAAGAGTCCGGTCACTCCCAACAACTCGAACGAGAGCGCGGCCAACCACGAACAGATCGCGTTGACGCACAAGTTCTTCAAGGAGATCGCGGCGAAAATGCCGAACGTGGACGAGATCCATGTCACCGGTACCGGCCAAGTGCAGGAGCAGTTCATCAAGTTCCTGGCGGACACACCGCAGTACAAACATGCCGTGTCCAGCGAAAGCACATCGAACAAGATGGGCGATGAGCAGCTTCTCGCCTTTGTAGCGAAGCACTTCAACTGAGATCTTCCCCTCCCGATGGGAATGGAAAAATGGTGCAAGTGGCCCCATGTTCTGTTCCATCAGCCCGATGCCGTTGTCCACGTTGACGAAGAGGTAGGAGAGACCTGAGAAGGTGTTTGCAATGTGTCGTTCGCGGCGTGGTCCAAATTCAAACGCAGAGGCGCAGAGGTGCCAAGAGCGCAGAGGTCCGCTGTATGGCGGACGAAGTGTGACAAGAGCTTTTGAGAACGCTGAGTCCCGACTTGTCGGGATCCTCCGCGCCCACCGTTTTCCTTCTCCACCCCGTCTCTGCGCGGCTCTGCGCCCCGATGTACATCGGGGCTGCGTTTGAAGGGACATTGAAAACAGGTTCTGGGAGCGCGGGCGAGGTGCTCGTGCGGCGGTGCATCTACTTTCGTCGCGCTCCAAGCCTGCCATGTCGCTCCGCATCCCGCTCAGTCTTTCGCTCCTCTGCGCGATCGTTCAGTTGCATGCCCAGCAGAACGACCTGCCGCTGAACCGCGACATCTACTACGACATCGATCGCAACGGGGCGTGCCGCACGAGCACGATGCACACCGGTCTGCGGCCTATCATCGAGAGCCGTGCGGACCTGGAGAACGTGATGGGCTTCCGGCCCGATAGCACGCGCGACTACTACTACCTCACGCTCAAGCTCTACAAGGAGCACCTGATCCAAGTGAAGAGCGGTGGCTTCCGCCTCAGCATCGATCCGGCGTTCCGGTTCGAGATCGGCAAGGACTTCACTGAGTCCGCCGTGGCGAACGACAACCAGGCGCAGAACAATTTCAACAGCCGCGGTTTTTGGGTGAAGGCCGACTTCGGCCGCACCGTTTCGTTCCAGAGCAGCTTCTATGAGAACCAATCGATCCTCCCGCTCTATCTCTACCAGTACGTGCAGGCCCACGGGGTGGTACCTGGGCAAGGCCGTGTGAAGGAGTTCGGCAAGCGCGGTCTCGATTTCGCATGGGCGCAGGGCAACGTTAGCTGGACGCCCAAGCGCTGGCTGAACGTGCAGTTCGGCAATGGCCGCCACTTCGTGGGCAATGGTTATCGCAGTGTGCTGTTGAGCGACAATACCTTCCCTTATCCCTACTTGAAGTTCAGCGCGCTCACCAACAACGGGCGTTTCCAGTACACCACCATCAACGCCAAGTTCCAGTTCGCTGGCGACCCCGCCGACCGATTGCCCACGGGCGAGAGCAGCGAGAGCCTCTTCTTCTGGAAGCGCGCCAGCTTCAAGCACCTGAGTGTGAACCTTGGCCCAGCGCAACTCGGGTTGTTCGAGGCAACGATCTGGCGCAACATCGACAGC
>JANMKC010000085.1:0-16581 GCA_031371785.1 Flavobacteriales bacterium
CGGGTAACATGGACCGCCAACACGCGCAGCACCGATCAGCTCTTGCTCGCCTTCGACGATACGACCTTCACACTTTCGCCGCAATCCTCCTTCCCCGCCGGGGAAGGCCGGGATGGGGTGTTCACCGCCAGCCGCAGATTCCTGCAAAGCCGCACCTACACGCTCGTTCCGCACAAGGGCGATCGCGCCGCGCAAAGCCCTTTGCAATACCGTGTGGAGGTGGTGCCCGACCTCTACCCGACCATCGCCGTGGAACAGAAAGTGGACAGTACCTCGCCCAAGCGCCTCTACTTCAAAGGCGACATCGGTGATGATCACGGCTTCAAGCGATTGATCTTCCACTACGGCTTCGCGAACGGTGGCGACAGCGCGGCGCCGGACCAACGTGAGCGCACCAGCGAGATCAACATCGACGCGAAGAACACCCGGCAGGAGTTCTTCCACTTCTGGGATGTGACGGACCTGCGCATGATGCCCGGCGACAAGCTCGAGTACTGGTTCGAGGTGTGGGACAATGACGGCGTACACGGCAGCAAGAGCGCCCGCAGCAGCACACAGGTGTTCGAGGCACCGTCGCTGAAAGAGCTTTCCGAAAAGCAGGATGCGGAATCCGAAGCGATCAAGGACCAACTGAAGCAGAGCATCACCGACGCGCAGGACCTGCAGAAGGAACTGGAAAAAATGCGCCGCGATATGCAGGAGAAGAAGGACCTCAACTTCCAGGACAAGCAGAAGCTGCAGGACGTGCTGGACAAGCAGAAGAAACTGCAACAACGCATCGAAAAGACCACCGAGCAATTCAAGCAGAGCCAGCAGGAGCAGCAGAGCTTCCGCGAAACGGACGAACGCCTGCTACAGAAACAGGAACAGGTGCAGCAGCTCTTCGAGAACGTGCTGAGCGAGGAGATGAAGAAGCTCTACGAGGAGGTGCAGAAGCTGATGGAGAAGCTGGACAAGGACCAGATCCAGCAGAAGATGGAGGACATGAAGATGAGCCAGGAGGACATCGAGAAGGAACTCGACCGGGCGATGGAACAGTTCAAGCAGATGGAGGTGGAACAGAAGGCCGAGGATATCGCCGATCAACTGGAAAAACTCGCCGAGCAGCAGAAGAAGCTCGGCGACGAGACCAAGGACAACAAGGGCGATCAGGCCGACCTGAAACAGAAGCAGGACTCCCTGAACAAGGACTTCCAGGACATCCGCAAGCAACTGGACGAACTGGAAAAGAAGAACGAAGCGCTCGAACATCCCGTGGATCTGCCGAAGACCGACGACAAGGAAGAAGAGATCCAGAAGGACCAGCAGGACAGCAAAGAGCAGCTCGAGCAGAAGGAGAACAAGAAGGCCAGCGACAAGCAGAAGAAGGCCGGTGAGGAGATGGAGCAGTTGGCCTTCCAGATGAAGAGCGCCATGCAGAAGAACGAACAGGAGCAGCAGGAAGAGGACGAGGACGCGCTGCGCCAGTTATTGGAGAACATCGTGCAATTGAGCTTCGATGAAGAGGCGGCGATGAAGGATCTGGACAAGACCGCCTCGAAGGATCCGCACCTCGTGGAGATCGGTAGACAACAGAAGAAGCTGCGCGGCGACAGCAAGGTGATCGAGGATTCGCTCTTCGCGCTGAGCAAGCGCGTGCCGCAACTGCAGGCCGCCGTGAACCGCGAGATGAACCTGGTGAACGAGAACATGGACCAGGCCACGGAGCTTATCGTGGCGAGCCGCTCCACTCAAGGGCCGCGCGACATGATGGGCAGCAAACAGCAAGCGGCCGACAAACAGCAGCACGCGATGACCAGCCTGAACAACCTCGCCCTTCTGCTCGACGAGGCGTTGCAACAAATGCAGGCCCCGCCCAAGAACGGCAAGCCCGGGAACGGCTCCTGCAAAAAGCCCGGTGGCACGGGCAGCAGTCCGGGCGACAGCAAGAAGATGGCCAAGACAAAGGCCAACCAACAAGCGCTCTCCAAGCAGCTCGAAGAGATGAAGAAGGCATTGGAGAAGGGCGGGAAGAAGCCCGGTGAAAAACCCGGCGAAAAGCCGGGTTCGCAAGGCAAGCCCGGCATGGGGCTGCCCGGCATGAGCCAGCAGCTCGCCCAGCTGGCCGCACAACAGGCCGCCATCCGCAAGGAAATGCAGCGCGCCGCGCAGGACATGAACAAGGATGGAAGCGGCGCAGGCAACGGATTGCAGAAACTCGCCGAGAAGATGGAGGAGAACGAGAAGGACATCGTCAACAGGAACATCACGCAGGAAACCCTGAAGCGCCAGGAGGACATCATGGTGCGCATGCTGGAGGCGGAAAAGGCCGAGCGCGAACGCGAACTGGACACCAAGCGGGAGAGCAATGAGGGCAAGGAAACTCCGCACCCGGACCCCGTCCGCTACTTCGAGTACCAGCGCAGCAAGCAACGCGAGGCCGAACTTTTACGAACAGTGCCACCGGGATTGAAGCCCTACTACAAGGCAAGGGTCAATGAGTATTTCGATACTTTTGACCGACACTGAATCCGCCTGATGGGAGCCTTGACCGAGGACGTGCAGTACACCCAGCGCATCGACTTTCCCGCCAAGGCGGAGAACATCGCGCTAGCCGAGAAGCTCATTGATGACGCCTGCCAGAAGCACAGCGTGCATGAGAGCCACTATGGCAACATCCTCATCGCCCTTACCGAGGCGGTGAACAACGCCATCCACCATGGCAACCGGCTGGACCCCGCCAAGAGCGTAACGCTTGGCTACCAGTTGAAGGATGACAAGATCGTCTTCGTCGTTACCGATGAAGGGCCCGGCTTCGACTTCGATCACCTCCCCGACCCTACCGATCCGCAGAACATCGAGAAGCCCCACGGTCGTGGTGTGTTCCTCATGCGCGCGCTGGCGGACAGCGTGGAGTTCAGCGAGAACGGCAGCACCGTGGCCATGGCCTTCAGCCTGCGGCCGGTGCAGGAGTGAGCAAGCTTCAAGGCCCAAGACACACGTCCCAAGCTTCAAGAATGCCCAGCATCATGCGCTTTTTGAGCCTTGTAGCGTGAAGCTTTCATGATCTCCTTCCTCTCACAAGGGGTTCCTTCCGCATTCCGCGATCGCGATCGCTTGCGCTCATGGCTTGGCACCGTCGCGAAGGACCACGGCCACAGCATCGGTGAACTGAACTACGTGCTGATGACCGACAAGGTCCTGCTGAACTACAACCGCGATTTCCTCGGCCACGATGAATACACCGACGTGATCACCTTCGATGGGCAAACAGGCGTTGGCGTGAGCGGCGATGTGCTCATGAGCTACGACCGTATCCGCGAGAACGCGAAGACCTTCGGCGTGAGCGCGCAAGATGAACTGCGCCGTGTGATGGTGCATGGGTTGTTGCACCTGCTGGGGCACAAAGACAAGAGCGCGAAAGACAAGGCAGCGATGCGGGCGATGGAGGATCAGTGGCTGGGGCGGTTGCCCATGCGATAGAATTCCGGATCCGCCGATCAGCCAATAGGTCGATCCGCTACGCCGGGAACAACAGCCTGAACGTAGTGCCCTTGCCCAGTTCGCTTTCCACGGTAAGGAGCACGCCATGCGTATTGAAGATGTTCCGCGCTTCGGTGAGCCCCAGTCCCATGCCGCCTTTGCGACCGCTGAAGAAGGGCTGGAAGATCCGCTCAAGATCCTCCGCGTCCATGCCTTTTCCATTGTCACGCACCGTTACTTCTATCCGGTCCTTCACCTGCTCGGAGCGTATGACCAGTTCACCCTGCCCCTCCTCCATCGCTTCTATAGCGTTCACCATCAAGTTCGTGAACGCGATGGTGAGGGTGCCCTTGTCGATGGGGATGTCCTGCAGGCCGGGAAAGGCCTCCACCACACATTTCACTTTCCGTAGTTCGCAGCGGTCCTTCACTTGGGCAATGGCATCGGACAGCACCTCATTGACGGGGCCGGTCACCATCTTCACTTCAAGGGGGCGACTGGTGTGCAGCATTTCGGTGATCAACGAGCCAATGCGGTGCGAATTCCTGCGCACGATATCCAGGTAGATCTGTTGCTCGGGCAATTGCGCGCCTTCGAACTCCAACTGGTCCAGTGCCAGTTGTATGTTGGTGAGCGGGTTGCGCACCTCGTGCCCCACCATGCGCGCGAAGCGCCCGGTCACGTTCAAGCGCTCGCCCTCCGCTATCAGGATGGCCTGCCGCTTCGCCTCGGTAATATCGGTGAAGGTGATCACCAGCCCATCCAACAGTCGAACCGCGGAAATAGACAGGGTGGAGACATGTCCATCGCGGGTGAACTCGGTCTCTGTGCGCAGTGGTTCCCCGGATTCCACGATGCGCACATAGCTCGCGAAGAGCGGCGACCTCCGGTTCTCCAGCTGGATCTCCGTCATGCTCTGGTGCATCATGTCCTCGGCCTTCTTGTGGAAGATCGCCTCCGCGGCCTCGTTCAACCGGGTGCATTCGAAGTCGACGATCCTCCCTTGTTCATCGCGTATGGAACGGAAGGCCATGATGCCGCTTTGCGAACTGTCCAACACGCGTTTCAAACTGCGCTCGGCGAGTTCGCGCGTTCGTGCTTCGTGATCGAGCTCCTTCGCCGTGCGCAGGGCCCCCCGTTCAGCATCCTGTGCGCGCTCCACCGCACGGAACATCCACATGAACAAGAGCGCGACACAGAACAGGGCCAACCCCGCCGATATCGCGATCGATCCCGGTCCTGCCCACTTGAGTTCACGACCCTTTTCCTCCTGGTGCCGAAGCAGCAGGGAATATCGCGTTACCAGGGCATGTTGCTCCTTGCGCACCAGGTCCATGCTCTCCTTGCCTTTGCGCAACAGGGCAAGGTCCGGTCGGCCGGGTGTTGAGAGTCCGCCACGCTGATCGCTGATGCGCGCCTCCAAGTGGTCCATCCGCTGGTCGATCAATGATCGCATCCGGCCGAGCGCCGCTCGCGAAGCGGTATCCGATTCCAGCAGCTTCGCCAATCCATCGATATGCCCGGCTATGGTCCGGGTCGCTTCATCGTATGGCTGCAGGTAGTCATTGTCGTTGGTGAGCAGAAAGCCGCGCGTGCCTGTCTCCGCGTCCTTCACGAGGGAAAGTACCTCTCCCAATTCGGTCACCACTTCGGCGGATCGGCGGATCTCCTCGTTCTGCGTGACGTACCCCGCAAGGTTGCGATAGCTGAACGCGAGCAGCACCAGCAAAGCCGCAACGCTGAACAGCGCGATGACCTTCAACAGCATGAGCCGACGGTCCTGTTCGCGGATGCTGGTCGGTTCGGGGGTCATCTATCGTTACGGGGCCGGTCAGAACGCAAGTGCCGCTCCGATCCGTGGCAGGGCTTGAAGGTAGCTCGGGGAACAATGCTGCTACCGGTCGGGGTTGTGGTTTCCGTCCGGTGCCTCTCCACACATGTGGCGCTGACTGCCCGCCTTGTGGAATGTTTTTCCCACGAATGTTGTCGCGTCCGATGGTGCTGGTCACCGCTCCGCTACCGGGGCACTGCGAATTGTTGGGCGCGCATTCGCTGGCACGGATCAGGCCGGTGCGCGAGCCACGACATGAACAAAAACCGGAAGACATGAGAACCATGAGAAATGAACCGACAAGTCGCGTTATGCTACTGCCCTTGCGGGCATTACTGGTGTTCGTGATGGCCTCCGCACTGCTCGCCGCGTGCGATCAAGGACCGAGCCCCGCCGAGCTGGCGGCCAAGGCCGAGAACGCGCGATTGACGAACGACTTGCAGGGCCGTGACTCATTGATCAGCGACATGACACGCTCCTTCGATGCGATCGAGAGCAACATCCTCCTGATGGACGACCGCGAACACATCATCGCGAGCAACACGTCCGAGCAACAGCTCACCGTGAGCAAGAAAGACAAGATCGTGCATGACCTGCAGCTCATGAACGGCTTGATGAAGGAGAGCCGTGATCGCATCAAGCAGCTTACCGCGCGACTGGACCGATCGAAGATCGATGCGAAAGGATTGCGTACCAAGCTGCATGAACTGGACATGCAGTTGGCGCAGCGCGACAGCATCATCACCAACATGAAGGACGGATTGCTCGCCCGCGATTTCCGCATCGAACAGATCAATAGCCACTTGGACTCCATCGAACTGGTAGTGGCCAAGCGCGAAGCGGTGATCGACCAACAGACCACCGAGTTGAACAAGGCCTACTATGTGATGGGTACCGAGAAGGAACTCGAGGAGAAGGGTGTGCTGACCCAGGAGGGCGGCTTCATCGGTATCGGCAAGCACGCAGCATTGAACAGTGACGCCCTCCCGGCGAAATTCACGCTCACCGATGTTCGAGAGCTCAAGCGTATTCCTGTCCAGTCGAAGAAGGCCGTGCTGGTAACGGAACATCCGGCGAGCTCATACGAGATGGTGAAAGAGAACGATATGATCGCCTACTTGGAGATCAAGGATCCCGATGCGTTCTGGAAACTGTCCAGGTACGCGGTGGTGGAAGTGAAGTGAGTGTTCCCCCTGTGAACGCGAAGGGGCCGTTGCGCGGGAGCGTGATGGCCCCTTCGCGTTCATGGGGGGAAAGGATGGACAGTTACTTACGTGACGATGCAACAGAACCAGACCCGATCATGAACAACGAAAAACCGAGCATGCCAATACAGCAAGACCAGCGGATGAGAACCACCAGCCCGCGTGTTGATGGGAAGCGTCCGCGCATGAAGCCGCGCATGCAGAACCTGGCGGAACATACTTCAGAAGAAGTGACACCTGTCTTCAGCACACATGTGGTGGAAGGCAGCGACCTGGGCAGGTCCACTGGCACGGATCGCCCCGTCTTGATCAAGCCTTCACCGGCCACAGGTCCGGCGCTGCACGAATAGCTGCGTTGGTGGTGGGAAAAGCGGATCGGGAACCCCCGCACGAAGAAACCCGCAGAAAACACCGTGCGGGTGCCTCCTGCGGGTCCTTTTGTTCCGGAGCCGCTTGTTAGCAGGACCGGAGCGCGTACATCATGCGTCCTGTTCCACCGTGGCCTTGTCGGCTGATGGTGTTTCTTCGGTATCGCTCTTCGCCTTCGGGTTGTTCGGGTCCGTGGGCTGCTTGATCTTCTCGCCGGTCGTGGTCGGATCCTCCACCTTGTCCTCTTCGCTCTCGTCCGTGGTCGGCTTGCGCTCTTGCGTGCCGTTCGTGATCGGCTGTGAGGTCATATTGGTGATCGGCGTGGTGGGTGTTGGGGCAGGCGTGTTGTTCGTCGTTGACATGGTTACTGGGTGTTAGGGTTGAACGTTCACCAGACCCTGCAACCGATCGCGCGCCGCGGATCGCTGATCACCACGGATCGCGTGATCGTCCAGCATCCACGGCACTTCGCGATCGACCCTATGCTGCGCGGGGGTGATGCTATCAACCTACGACCGGGGAGAACGCGCCTCGATCGCTCGGCGTTCTTTCCCCATGGGGCGTGAAGACCGCTCGTGCGGATCGACCGGAAGAAGAGTTCAAGCAGACGTATCGATGCTCCGCGATCAACGGCTGGCGATGGGCTGCGCAACGCCGACAGCGTATTGCCGTTCGGTGCAGCTCTGCCCGCCTTGGAAGTAGAATACCGCGCCGTACAGGTGCGCCACGCGGCGCAACTCCACTATCGAACCCGCGTGGGTGATGCGAACGATGGTGGTCACACTTCGCGGCTCGACGATCAACTGTTCCTCGCGGCTGTCGCCGGACACCGTGGATAGTGCCCGTTGGGTCGGAGCTGGTGGCATCGCCTTTATCCGTACAACGGCCGACGCACTCTTCGCCACGGCCATCACCGCGACACGTACCGGCTTGTCCACTATGCGCATCGGGATCTCCTCCCGAACTGGCACCGGCATCATGGCTTCTTCGTCCGTCGGGTGAACGAGCGGCGGTACCGCGCTCGGCGTAGGAGTCGTCGCACTATCGTCGTCCGAGGGATCGTGCGATGGCGACACTTCCGCCAACGGGGATCCAATGATGATCCCGCGCACAGGTGCTGCCACCAGCGAAGCGTCCTTGTCCCGGAACTCGCGCATGCGCTCGAAGAGCATCGGATCGCGTTTGATGCTGTAGTCCGTATCGTACCCGAAGTCCGCCAGTTCCGGCATGAAGCGCACAAAGCCCACGGGGCCCGCATATTCGAATGTGGTACCGGTGGGTGGGCGTTCGAGCGTTACCTCGAACGGGAAGTTGAACGGGGCATCGCTCAAATAGCCCATCGGTACGTTCGTGTCGAAGAGGATCTGCTTCGTTACACATCCTTCGCGCTCGAAGGAGAACAGGTACCGGGTTTGCAATTGCAACGCCCTCACGAAATGCGCCAAGCCACCTTCGATCATCATTCCTTCAGCATCGTCCGATACGATGATCGCCTGCGCTCCTTCCAAGGAACCACCCTTGATGCGCAACATGCCATCCACTTGCAGTTCCAAGGAGGTGGTGACGGCGCTTACCGCCAGAACGGGAGCGAGGAGGGCAGTGGCCAAGGTGATCCGATCCATGGATGTGCGCATGCGCTTTTATCAGCAAGACCTGGCCCGTTCACCGCGCGACACGTACAATTCGTCGATCCTGACCGTTATCCGCTTCAACGCAGGCTGTTCGTAACGCACGCCGTGCTCCAGGCCATACAGCCCACTGCGCCCTATCGCCCCACTTCAGGCAAGTAATGACCTACCGCACCACACACGCGCTTCCATGGGCGGGGAAGAATGACCGGTGTTCCACAACAGGTTCGGGATGCCGGTTCTTTTCGTGGATCCTCCCTGCGCGCGCACTTCGCATGCTGCTCGCCAAGTGGACCCTGCGGGGTGTTTGTGCGAGCACATTGCTCGTTCCGGGGCATGAATGCCACAAAGTTCCACCACCAATGTTCGCCGCAGCGATCCCGGAACCCCGCACCCATGGCACTTCCGCGAATTCCTGAGCCGTCTTCGTTTCCGGCGTGCGATCTGAACAATGCGGACTGAAAAACAACGTACACATGGCACGCAAGAAGAAACTCATCCTCAGCGAACCGCTGCGCAACCAGTTGAACACGATCAAGGTGCGGCTCGATGCCCGCACCGTGATCACCCTCGGCAACATCAAGGCCTTGGCCTTCTGGAAGCAGCGCTACCCGCAAGCACAGGTGATCCGCTGAGGCACCCATGATCAGTAGACCCTTGACCGCGGACCTGATCGCGCACCTGTGCGCTCAAGAACGCCGGTTGTTGCGCCGCCACGGTGTTCGCCTGCGTTTGGAAAAGATCACTACGGATGGGCAAAATGCCTTCTGCTCTGTCGGACAGGTCAGGCGGCCGTTCTTCCGCTCCATGCTTTCGGTGGATGAGCTGATCGCCTTGGCCCACACGGCATTGGTCTCGTTGCACTGGGTCGGCCTCCGACCATTGATCTCCGCATTGCCTCCGGGATCCAAGAAGACGTTCGCCCCAACGGACAAGAACGACCCTTTCGGTTTTTGCCATGCGATCCGCGATGCTGGAACGGAAGAGGTGCTTCTGCCCGGCACACAGAGCGTCCCAACAACACTCGCTGATCTTCGCCGCGAGGCGCTCAACGAGTGCCGTTCGGTCGCCTGAGAAGCTGTTTGCAATGCGTCACATTCGGCGTGGTTCAAATTCAAACGCAGAGGCGCAAACTTCATAGTCCGATCTTTCGGGAGGCGCGCAGAGCGCAGAGTTTCGAAGCGTGACAAGAGCTTTTGAGAACGCGGAGTCCCGACAAGTCGGGGGTCCTCCGCGCACGGACCGTCATCCTTTTCAACCCTACCTCTGCGCAACTCCGCCTCTCCCGGAAGAGCGGGACTATGAAGTCTGCGCCCCGATGTACATCGGGCCTGCGTTGGAAGGGACGTTGAAAACAGCTTCTGAGCTTTCGCGATCCGCCTTATACCATTTCGAAGACCAGAGCAATCCACTACCGCAACGGGAGCGAAGCACGCAAAGCGGTCATCATCGGGGGAATTCCTTCGCGCCCTCTGCGGTATCCGTTCACGGCCCGATCGGAGGGATCCCTATTCAGAATTGGTATTACTCGGGGTCAGGCTTCGACCGGTTCCGGTTTCTGACCGGATGGAGCAATACCACGCGCTTTCAGGTTCCGTTCGATCAGCACGGACAGCAAGAGCCCCATCAAGCAATAGCTCAAGAACAGATAGAAGCCCAATTGCAATTCCGATCGGTTCGTGGTGAGCAACTGGACGCTCGATGAGTACGACTCCAATTGATCGAGCTGGCTGCTGATGATGCCGCTGAAGCCGATGTACGACATGAAGATGGCCACCACCAGCACATCGGCCATGGACCACTTGCTGGCCTTGAACACCAGGAAGCGCGGCACTGCCCCACGCGGGATCCTGCCACGCAGAACAGCGATCAGCGAGGTGGTGAGCTTGGCGAAGGGGATCACCACACTGAAGGAAAGAATGAGCACACCCACGGCCATGAGTCCTACGTCGTCGTGATCCGACAAGAGCACACGCACCACTTCGATGATGCTCTTGCTCTGGTAGAAGAGGATCTGGTCCTTGAACACCACCTGTTCACCCAGCAATTGGAACGAGAAGCTGCTGATGGTCGCTTCGATATCGATCATGGGAAGTGACAGGCCCGAGAGCAGCAAGCACAGCGCGGCGGCTACCATGATCACCAGCGCATAACGATCCATGTGCCCCCCGAAAATGAAGAGCGCGACCAGTGCCAGCACAGCGACGAGCAACGCGCAGAAGTACATCACTCCGTTCCTGGCCAGATCGGCGGTACGCGTGTTGAGCAGGTCGATGCACTGTTGTTTGTCCGTACATCCGTATTTCGCCAGGACGGAATTGTACAGTGTGTAGTCCATCTTGGCAATGGTGCGGTCCGCGAGCGTGTTGAACTGTTGCAGCACCACATCGCGCAGCTCTTCCCGGTTCTTCGGGTCGTTCAAATAGTCCAGCACCTGGTTCGCGTATTTCGGCACCCCGGCCTTGATCACATCAATGTCCACGAAGAGGTCGAGGAATGTCTTCCGCAGCAATCCCTTCAATCCGCTCTTCTTGTTGTTGGTCTTCACCACGGACTCCACCTGCGCGATCATCTTGTACATCAGCCCCTCGATCTGCGCTTTCAGCTCTCCCCTGTTCTCCGGCGTGATCTCCAACGCCCTGATCTTCCTGCTCACGATCTCGGCCAGGATGGAACGCCATTGGTCCACGTTGAAAAGACCGTAGCTGATGTGGCTGATCTCTTTCAGATCCACCTTCATCTCGCTCCTGCGTACCTCCGTGCGATGCACATGCAAGCCGCAGTAACCGATCATCACCAGGAGCGCGGTGATGAGCATCCGGCGCAGGATAGGCGTCTTCTTCGTACGGGTCTCTTGCATGGGGCCGAGGCTTTTTGTGTATGGCGCTGGTCTCTACGGCATGCCGATCCATGAAGGGTCTGTCAACCGTGCGGATGTTCCCGGAGCGCTCCGGGGGCGGGTCATTTCGCCAGCTTCAGTCGCACACCAGCGGCCGCGTGATAGAAGTTCACTTTCGGGTTCGTGGTAAAGCTGTTGCCTTCGAACACGTTGCTCATGGCCACATCGTAGCCCGCGTTCACGAACAGGAAGCCGAACTCCACCTCACCGGCGAAGCCGAGATACCATTGCGTTCCACGCGTGGTGACGTTCAAAGATTGCCCGTCCAGTTCGGAGTTGATCCCGATCAACGCCGATGGCCCGCCCATGATGCTCACATTCACTGCGGGATCATCCGCCGGGTCCATCAGGTTGAAGCCCAGCATCAGCGGAACAAGCAGAGAACGCGAAGTGTACTTGAAGTTCTGTGCGGGAACATCCGCTGCCGTTGCATAGGTGAAGTTCACATTGCGAACCAGGAAGTGGATGCCGGGTTCCAGGAACCAGCGTTGCCCGAATTTTATGTCCGCACCGAACTGGTAGCCGCCTCTACCGATCCAGCCTTCGTCTCCCGCCTTCTGCACGTTGGAGCCGTTGTAACCAGCTGACAAATGGAATTCTTGTGCGTGTACCGATACTGCGCTGAGCGCGGCTCCTGTCATCAAAAGGGAAAGCAGTGTTTTCATGGGTTGGTCGCCGTTGACCGGCGTGTCAAGTTAGGGAATGTGTCCTCCATAGCGCAGATCCCCAGCCGTTGCCGATCGGCTCCCGCGCGCAACTTTTCGATCCGCCTTGTTGCCACGTCCTTCAGGCGCGTTCCCTTGCATTCGCCCTTGCTCGCGATCATTTGTTGAATGAACGACGAGCGGGCAGCACCGTAGTCCTCGCTCCACAGATCGTGGAATTTGTTCCCGATGGAACAACGCTCCATGTGGTGGTTCTCCTAGCGCACGGCCCCGGTTCGCGCGCCATTCAACGTTCCGATGCGTGGCTATCCGCGGTGGTCCCGTTGTTGGATTTCCGGACCAAGCCGGCAAGCAACCGGGAACAACCAACCAACCCTGCCTTCGGGCCGGGATCAACAAAACAGAACGACATGGACAATTCAACTGGAAAAACCGCACTTGCGCTCTTGGTGGGCGTAGCTGCCGGTGCCGCACTCGGTGTTCTCTTCGCTCCGCGCTCCGGCAAGGAGACGCGCGCTGCCCTCCTGAGCAAAGGCGAAGAACTTCAAGAAGATCTGGAGAAAAGGATCGAACAGGCCCGCAAGGATTGGAGCAAGGCGAAGGGCAAGGTGGCCGATGCCGCTTCGATGACCAAGGACGAGGTGAGCGATTTCGTGCGCTATCTCTTCAATGAAGGCAAGCATGCGGCAGGACGTGTGAAAGATGAAGTGACCTCCGCCGCGAACGATGTGGCCGACCGGGCCACGCGCGCTTCAGAAGATCACAAGCAGCAGAACGTAAGATCGAATTGATGCACCGCTTTCATCGGTTCTGGTGGTACTGGTGAAGCATGGCAGCTGCCTGCCGGGTCGCAAGACCTGGTGGGCAGTGTTGCCATGGATCTCCATCGGGGCGGAATGCTTCCACTGCGAACAGGTGAGACCATAGTGCCATGAAAAAGCCTGCTGAACCCCACCCGCATCGAGCAGCTTCCGCCCCTGCGAAGGCGAAAGCCGCCGAGCACAAGCCGACCACGTCGAAGGCGCGCAAGCATCGCCGGTGGCGCATCGTACTTATCGTGGTGGGGGCCTTGATATTGATCCGCATCGCCCTGCCTTACGTCCTCTTGCACTTCATGAACAAGAAGATGGCGAACATGCCCAAGTACTATGGGCATGTGGATGACCTGGACCTGGCCTTGATCAGGGGGGCCTACGTGATCAAGGCGGTGAACCTGGAAAAGAAGGACACGGTGACGCAGAAGCTCACGCCCTTCATAAGCGCCGACGCGATCGATCTTTCGGTGGAATGGCATGCCCTTTTTCAGGGGTCGTTCGTGGGCGAGCTGGTGGTCGAGCACCCGGAACTGCGCTTCACCAAGGATGCCGCGGAACCCGCTGCCGTGCAAAAGGATACCGCCGATCTGCGCTCATTGCTGAACAGCCTCATGCCGCTCAAGATCAACCGCCTGGAGATGCACAACGGCGTGATCCGCTATCGGGACCCCGGACGCGAACCGGTGGTGGATGTACAGATCGACGCGCTCGAACTCCTGGTGCTCAACCTCACCAATGCCGCGGATTCAACCAATGCACTCCCCTCGACGGCACAGGCTACCGGCAAGGTGTATGGTGGCGACCTCACCTACAACATGGGGCTGAACATGCTGGCGGCCACTACCACGTTCGATATGAACATGACCTTGGTGCATACCGACCTGAAACGCATCAACGACTTCTTCAAGGCCTACGGGAATTTCGATGTGAACAAGGGCACCTTCGGCCTCTATGCTGAAATGGCTACGAAGAACAATGCCTTCCAAGGCTATGTGAAACCGGTGATCAAGGACCTGGACGTGCTGGGTCCGGAAGACAAGAACGATGGCCTCTTCCAGAAATTCTGGGAAGCCGTGGTGGGTGCGGCTGGTGGCATCCTCAACAACGCGAGCAAGGAGCAGGTAGCCACCAAGGTGACCTTCGAAGGGCGGTTGGACAAACCGCAAGTTGACGCATGGGGGGCCATCATCGAGGCGCTCCAGAACGCCTTCATCAAAGCGTTGCCCGCCAAGCTGGACAACCAGATCAATATTACCACGGTGGGCAAAGCCGCTCCGGAGGAAAAGAAAGGCTTCTTCAAGAAGCTCTTCGGTAAGAAGGACAAGAAGGAGGAGCCGAAGAAGAGCAAGAAAAAGTAGCTGGCCGACCCTGCAAAAGCGAACAGCCCCGGTCGAGGACCGGGGCTGTTGCATGAAGGGTATCGTTTGTTCCGGCACCCGCTGTACAGGTGCCTTTGAGCAATGCTCAGGCCGCGCGGCCCATTGCCGGTGCGCTCAGGGCGCTGTCCGCCTTGGCACCGATGGTGACCACCGCGAACCACACCGGCTTGTAGCTGGCCAGGCCGTTCATCGTGTAACGCACCCGGGAGGTAACGCCCACCGGTTTCCACGCGGGGTTGGTGCCGGGGTCCGTTTCGCTCATCAGTATCTGGTAGCTGTGCGCACCGCGTGAACTCTTGAACCGGATCACCACCTGGCCCACCTTGCCGGTTGCCATCGTACGCACGTTGCTGGGCGGATCCATGGTCTCGAACGGCTGGGGAATGGCCGCCATTTGGAAACCGCTGCTGCCCAACTTCACCGCATCACCCGCACTGGCCGTCCGCACATAGTCAGCCTGCACCCGCAGCATGTCCTGCGTTTCCACCACCAACTGATCACGTATCTGCCTTTCGTTCTTGCCTCCGTTGATCGCGTCCTCGATCGCCACCTTCAACTTGTCCGCCAGCACCTGCATGTCTACGAGCTTCACTGCTGGATTGGCGAAGAACGCGTTTCCGGTCAAACTCTTGATCACGGTGTACAGCAGCGTGAAAAGATAAACCGGGGTCAACTTACTGAGTGAAAGTTTGATATTGGGCTTCATTGTGTTTCGCCTTTCGTGTCTCCGGTCAGCGCGCCGGGTTCTGTTGGTTGACACGAGCAGCTTTAACTTGATGCACTTGATGAAAGTTACAACAGGTACATAATAAGTTCATGGTTGCACTATAAGTCATTGTGATACAGATGATTCGTATTGTATCCATTCATCGCATGCATCCACCGTTCCATTGAATAATACGCCCGTATGTGAGGGCGACTTCGCCCGTATGTGGGGTCGACTTCGCCCGTATGTGAGGACGACTACGCTCGTATGTGAGGACGACTACGCTCGTCTGCGAGGTCCACGGAGACTGTTAGGTAAAGTGTGTCAGTTGGGCTGAGGAGTAGTTCCTTCAACCAACCAAGACACAACGATGAAAACACCAACGAGAAAGACCCGGAAGGGCAAGTACGATGTTGAACTGATGGCCTTCGAAGAAGAGGCTGTTAAGGGTTTGAACGCAGGAAAACCGTTGATCGGCGCGGGCGGGATCTTGAGCGCGATGGTGGAGCGGATCGTGCAGGCGAGCTTGAGCGGGGAGATCAAGGCGCATCTGGCACAGGAGGAAGAGGCGGGCAACAGGCGCAACGGATACACGCACAAAACGCTGCGCACCTCGGTGGGTCCAGTGGAAGTGGCCACCCCTCGCGACCGGTCAGGCACCTTCGAGCCGCAGTTGGTGGGCAAGCGACAGCGCGTGCTCAACGACGAACTGGACCGGAAGATCCTCGGGTTGTACGGCTTGGGGTTGAGCTACCATGACATCAGCCGTCACATCCGGGAGATCTACCAGGTGGAGCTCAACGACGCGACGATCAACGCGGTAACGGAACTGGTAGTGGAAGACCTGCGCGCATGGCAAAGCCGCGCGTTGGAAAACATTTACGCGATCGTATGGATGGACGCGGCCTTCTTCAAGATCAAGCATGAAGGGAGCGTACAGAATCGCGCGGTGTACACGGTGCTCGGTGTGGACATGGACGGACACAAGGACGTGCTGGGGATGTACATCGAGGAGACCGAGGGCGCACGCTTCTGGCTGAACGTATTGAGCGATCTGCAACAGCGCGGAGTGAAGGACATCCTGATGGCTTGTACGGACAACCTGAAGGGCTTTCCTGAAGCGATCGAGGCGATCTTCTCGCGCACCGACGTGCAAGGATGCATCGTGCATCAAGTGCGCAACTCCATGCGCTACGTGGCCCACAAGGACATCAAGGCGGTGCTTGCCGATATGAAGGCGATCTACAAAGCGCCCGGCCCGGCAGAGGCCGACGCGGCGTTGGAGGCCTTCTCCCACAAATGGGAGGACCGTTACCCACGCGTGGTGGAGAGCTGGTGCAACAACTGGTCTCGCCTCTCCACATTTCTGCGCTATCCGGAACCGATCCGCCGCTTGATCTACACCACCAACATCATCGAGGGATACCACGCACAGCTACGCAAGGTGACCAAGACCAAGCGCGTCTTCGATGGTGACAAAGCGCTGCTGAAACTCCTCTACCTGGTACAACAACGCATCGCCCAAGAGCAATGGCAGAATCCCATGCTCAACTGGCGATCCATATACTTGAGCATCGAGATCATCTTCAAAGACCGATTGACACACTTATCCTAACAGACCC
>JANMKC010000093.1:0-4096 GCA_031371785.1 Flavobacteriales bacterium
TCGAAGGATATGTGCGCGATGTGCGCAGCGCCGATTTCCCGAACAACAACGAGCAGTATTGAGCTTGCCCATCGAGGTGCTCTTCAGCGATGGGCATTTGCTCGCCGTGAACAAACCGGGCGGGTTGCCCGCACAACCTGATCTTACCGGTGATCCTTCATTGTTGGACCGGTTGAAGACGCAATACGATGGAACAGTGTTCGGCCTTCCCCACCGCTTGGACCGGCCCGTGAGCGGTGTGGTCCTGTTGACGCGCACACCAGAGTCGCTCGCCGCGATCTCCGCTGTGTTCGCGCAGCGTGGCATGAGGAAAATGTATTGGGCGATCGTGCATGGCTCTCCACCATCAGTAGGAATATGGGAACATCATCTGGCACATGATGCGCGCGCGCGAAAGTCACGCGTGACCGATGTTGCCGAAGCTCATACTGCCGCGAAACTGCGGTTCCGTCGCTTGGCACAAGGTGAGCGGTACGCGCTGTTGGAGCTGGTGCCGGAGGGGGGGCACTTCCATCAATTGCGCGCACAATGCGCCGCTGCCGGTCATCCGATCAAGGGTGATGTGAAGTATGGCGCACGCCGTGGTGAACCCGATCGCACCATCGCGCTCCATGCGCGCTCGCTGGCATTTGTCCACCCTTTCACCCGCGCGGACGTACGCATCGAAGCCCCGTCACCGGACGGCGTTCTTTGGCGCGCATTGTTCAGTCTTGCGGATCCGGGCGGCGCATAGCCGCAGTGCAAAGAAGTGATCGGGATGGTCACATCGGATCCACGTCCACAACCACCTGCACAGCGCGGTGCGCTTTGTCAGCGAACAAGCGATCGATCACTTCGCTCAGGAAGATCTTCTCTGAACGATACGCTCCGCGATCGAGCTTCACCAGGATGTTGCGCAGATGTTTATCGCGCACGCGGGCCACGAGCGGTGGCTCTGGTCCGAGCACGCGCTCATCCATGCGTACGCGCAATGCGGAGGCCAATGCGTTCGCTGTTGCTACAGTACGTGCCTCATCGCGGTGCTTCAACGTGAAGCGTACCAGACGTGTGAGCGGGGGATAACCGTGCGCACGTCTATGCGTCAGCTCACGCTCGTACATCCCGTCCACATCATGCGCCACCACGAGACCGATCACGGGGTGATGGATGTCGCGTGCCTGGATGAAGACCGTGCCCGGATCCTTCTTTCGTCCGCTGCGCCCTGCTACTTGCGACATCATTTGGAACGCTCGCTCGTGTGCCCGAAGGTCCGGGAAGCGCATCAGGTGGTCGGCGTTGATGATGCCCACCACCGTTACCTGATCGAAGTCGAGACCCTTGGTCACCATCTGTGTGCCCACAAGCACGTCCACCGCTCCTTCGCCGAAACGCGCGAGGATGCGCTCGAAGGCGTGCTTGCCGCGCGTGGTGTCCTGGTCCATCCGCGCGATGCGTGCCTCGGGCAGGATGAGCGATAGTTCTTCCTCGATCTTTTCCGTGCCGAAGCCCAGCATGCGCAACCGGTTGCTTCCGCACGCGGCACAATGCACTGGCGGCGTGTACTCGCGACCGCAGTAATGGCAGCGGAGCCCGTGCTGCTGCTTGTGGTACGTGAGACTCACATCACAGTGATCGCACTCGGGGATCCATCCACAGGTCTCGCATTGCCACACGGGCACGTAGCCACGGCGGTTCTGGAAGATGATCGCTTGTTCCTTCCGCGCGATGGCCTGTTCGATCCCCTGTATCAAGGTCTCGGAGAAGTTGCCGCGCATCTTCTTCCGCTTTTGCGCATCGGCGATATCGACGCACGTGATGGTCGGTAGCATCGCATCACCATAGCGCACGAGCAAGCGTGCCAGTCCATATTTCCCTTGATGCGCATTGAAGAAACTCTCCATGCTCGGTGTCGCGGAGCCGAGAAGCACATGGGCGCTGTGCAGGTGCGCGAGCACGATGGACATGTCGCGCGCGTTGTAGCGGGGAGCGGGATCATGCTGTTTGTAACTGGGGTCGTGCTCTTCATCAATGATCACCAGACCCAGTTGCGCGAACGGCAGGAAGAGCGCGGATCGTGCGCCCACGATCACCGGATGCGCGAGTGGCTCCGCGAGCATCCGCAGCCAAAGCTCCGTGCGTTCGCGCGCCGAGAGGCGTGAATGATACACGCTCACACGTTCGCCGAAGCGATCGCGCAAGCGCCCGATCACTTGTGCGGTGAGCGCGATCTCCGGCAGCAAGTAGAGCGTCTGCTCACCGCGTTCGATCGCCGCGGCGATCAGTTCTATGTAGATCTCCGTTTTGCCTGATGCGGTGACACCGTGCAGGAGCGCTACCGGTTTTTCCTTCAACGCGGTGCGCACATCGTTCAGCGCCTTTTCCTGTGGATCCGAGAGTTGCTTCGGCCGCTTCGTTCCGCTTGTTGGTGCAGGCGCTCCCGCAGGGCGTTCGTATACCTCGAACACGCCTTTTTCCACCAGCTTGTTCAGGTCCGCGCTATTGCTTCCGCTCGCGCGCAGCAATTGATCGCGCTTCACTTCGCGCGGATCCTCCGAGAGACATCTGCTGAGTTCGATATGGCGCATCAGCAAATTCAATCGCTTCGGCGCTTTGGCCAACGCGTCGAACCAGCCATGGAGCGCTTCTTCCGTTGAAGCTGTGGCCGTGAGCCGCACGTAGCGATCCATCTTCGGTGCGAACGTGTCGCCGATCTCTTCCGCCAGCATGAGCGCTCCTTGCTCCAGCAGTTGCTTGATCACCGGCATCGGGTCGCGCACGCCAAGCAGTTGGCCGGCCTCGGCGACGCTCATCTCCTGGCGTTGCTCCAGCGCATCGAGCAACAGATCGTGTTTGGCTTTGCCGGTCCATTCCGCTGGAGGGTGCGCAGCGGCCACCACCCGCGTTCCACTGCTGAGCACCAGCGCGCCCGGCATGGCGGCCAGCATCACTTCACCGAGCGTACACAGATAATGTTCACTGATCCGCTCCCACAGATCCAGTTGGAAAGTGGTCACCACGGGGCGCTCGTCCAACAGGCTCAGGATCGATCGTGGATCGCGGTAGGGCGGAGGATCATCGTGTACGCGGCGAACGATACCACTGTACATCTTGCGGCCCGCGCCGAACGGAGCGACCACGCGTATTCCCGGCGCGATGAGCGATGCCAGTTCCTCCGGCACTTCGTAGGTGAAGGTGCCCGGCACGGCGAGCGGAAGTATGAGGTCAGCGTATCGCGGCATCGGTGATCGGAGAGCAGGCAAGTTTACCGGTGCATGGACCAAGCGCGTGTCGTCTTCGCGATCCATCGCACCACTTATCGCGTAGGTCTCTCAAGCCATGAGCGATCCGAACGGGCTTCGGTCTGACCTGTATATGATCGACCTTCCAGTGACCGACCTCAGGCAACATTCCGACCGTTGCTGCTGTCCTATGGCAGGCAACGCGGGCCTTGGAACATGAACACGAAGACCAAGAAGAGGAGATCGATCGTGCGCTCACTTTACGACTTGAGCACACCGGCGTTGGACAAGTACTATCGCGAAATGCGCAAGCGTGTGCGCTTCCCACGCTACTACAAGAAGGCATTGAACTGGTAAGGCAGAGGCTTCGTCGACCAGTGCGTCGGAAGGGAACAAAGGACCGTCTACTTTGCGCCCGCTCGAACCCCTTCCAGATGATCACGCTCCGTACCCTGTTCCTCGCGTCCGCTCTCGCACCCTTGCTCGCGCTCGCGCAGGATGGTGCCAACTGCACCAATGCCGTGCCCATCACGGTGGGTACCTACACCGCTCCCGGCGACAACTACTGGTACCGTTTCGTTCCGGACGTTACCGCCGTGTATCACGTGGCTACCTGCGGTCTCAGCACTTGCGATACCAAGATCTGGGTGTATGACCATTGCGCTGGGCTGGTAGTGGATGAAGCGGGTACGAATGCGATAGCCTACAACGACGACGCTTGTGGGAATCTTCAAACCCAGGTGGATCCCTACCTCATCGCAGGCAACACGTACTACATACGCATCGGCGATTACCAGGATGCTTGCGCTGGTGCCCCTGAAGGCTGGCAGGTCTGGTACGAGACCACGCCTCCGCCACCCACATGCGCCGCCGGCGAG
>JANMKC010000145.1:0-4338 GCA_031371785.1 Flavobacteriales bacterium
TGCGCACGAAGCCCACCGCGGATCTTACCTCTTGCGCCGATACTGGATCTTCCACTGCGATGCCCAGGTCTTCCCATCATCGGTGGTCTGCTGCCAATCCCAATCGAACGAACCCTTCCGGATGTTCGAGAAGACCATGCGATGGGTGGTCATCACGCCCTTGATGTCGCGCGCCACTGTGCGCAATTCGAAACGATCCTCCACCGGGCCTCCGGTGAGCGCGATGTACTCCGCCTGTGTGTCCACCCAGGTCTGGTTCCACTGGCCGGTCTTCGGGTCATATACGGACCAGCTTGCGCCGCGATACTTGTTGGTGGGGTCGTTGAAATGTTCCGCGATCACCTTGCCATCCATTTCCAAGGTGATGGAGTTGGTGCCGTGGATCGTATCGTTCCACGTGAGGTCCCATGCACCGAGCCAGAAGTCGAGTGCGTGCTCTCCTGATGGTGTGTTGCTTGGTGGATCCAGTTGAGCGTGGGCCGTGGGCATGCCGGTGATGATGAGTACGATGAGCAGAAGTTTCTTCATGGGAGCGACCGATCGGGTTCTTCCAAAGGACGCCAAACAAATGCATACGGGCCGCGGCGTGTGATGGGCCGTTATTGTTCGCACGATCACTTGCGGATCTTCCTGAGCGGCGTATGCGCCGGTTGGCCGGGATCCTCTGAAGCGGAAATGGGAGTCGCGATTCGCGGCATCCAATGTCAGGGTCATCGCTTCATCCTCTTCGCCTTGAACCCCGGTATGGTCCGGCGCATGAAGGCATCGAAGAGCGGCACGGTGAACGCGGTGTCGCCGTGTGCGGGGCTGTAGATCATGCCTTTCTTCAACAGCTTGTCGCGCACGGGACCTGCGGCGGTCACTTTCATGCCGAGCAATGTGGAGATGTCGCTGGATCGTTGTGGCCCCGGTCCGAGTTCGGCCATGGCGCGTAGGTAATCCTTCTCGCCTGGCGTGAGGCGATCGTAGCGCACGCGGAAGAAATTCTCGTCGAGGCGTTGTATCACGCGCGGGCTCGCTTCCTCGATCACCTTCAGCGAGATGGTGGGAGTGGACGAGTGGTTCCATGCGGAATAGCCCCACTCCTGTAGGAAGTATGGATAGCCCTGCGTGAGGCGGAAGATCTCGGCCAGCGCGTTCTTGTTGAACGACACGCCTTGCTCCTGCACGGGATCCTGCAAGGCTTTGGCGGCATCCTCTTCGTTCAACGGCCCGATCACCGGAAAGCTGAACAGGCGTTCGGCGTAGGATTTCGAATCACCGGCGAGCGCGGGCAATGTGGGCAGGCCTGCGCCCATGAACACCAGCGGCAGTTGGCGTTGCTGCATCTTGTGCATGGCCATGATCAGCGCGCTGAGTTCTTTCCTGTTCAGGTATTGCACCTCGTCGATCAGGATCGCCACGGCCGCCTTGCGTTCGCGCGCGCCCTCGGCCACCGCCGTGAAGAGTTCAGGCAGATCGTTCTCGATGTCGCCGCTGTCCGCCGCGCCTTTCTCGCCTTCGATGTCGAGCCCGAACTCCACGTCGCCCACTTTCATTTTCACGCCGCCGATGAAGCTCTTGAGCACGGCCAGTCCGCGCCGCACTTTGTTGCCCGCACCGGCGAGGCGGTCCAGTTCGTAGAGTGTTCGGCGCAGATGCGGGACGAGCATCTCGCCCAGCGTCTTGTCCTCGTGCGCCTCGATGAAGATGGTCTTGTAGCCCTCGTCCTGCGCAGTGCGCTCAAG
This sequence comes from Flavobacteriales bacterium, assembly GCA_031371785.1. Lineage (GTDB taxonomy): Bacteria > Bacteroidota > Bacteroidia > Flavobacteriales_F > PHOS-HE28 > PHOS-HE28. Next base: position 1,728 of record JANMKC010000145.1, read on the forward strand.
TTCGTTCAGCAGCACGGTCTTGCCAACGCCCCGCAGGCCGGTCATCAGGAAGCTCTTCTCCGCGCGTCCCGCTTTCACGCGCCCGAGCAACAGCTTCGTCTGTTTGAAGATGCCCTCGCGGCCCACCACCTCCGGCGGCCGCGTACCCGCCCCCGGTGCGAAGGGGTTGTTGAAGTCGTTCATCGGGCGAGTATAGGAACTTATGGAGATATATACCGATAAACAGGTATAAACATGAATACATTCCTATAACGGCTTGCCGGACCGATCGATGCCGTATTGCGCGATCGTCGTTCCCTATCTGGCGCGCATCCTCGCTAGCGCCAGCCTTCCGAAGTGTACCGAGTCGAGGAACTTGCCCTCCCAGAAGAAGTTCTCCTTGAAGTGGGCTTCGCGTGTGAATCCGTTCTTCTCCAGCACGCGCATGGAGGCTCCGTTCTCCGGAGAGGTGATGGCTTCGATGCTGTGGAAGCCCAAGGTGCTGAACCCATGGTCCACCACCACCGGGATGGCTTCGCTCATCAGGCCAAGTCCCCAATGCGCGCGCATCAGCGTGTAGCCCAGCTCGGCGCGGTAGTGCTCCTTTTGCATCCGCCAGAAACCGATGATGCCGATGAACGCGTCATCGCCCTTGAGGGTGATGGCCCATTGCGCCCCATCGTTCGCCGCCTGTATCCCGCGGATCTTCGCGATGAGTTCGGCGGCATCCTCGATCGACCTGGCCAATGGACGAGCGACGTGCCGCATCACCACCGGGTCCGAGCGCATCGCGAAGACCTGCTCCGCATCGATCGGTCGCAGTTCGCGGAGCACCAAACGTTCGGTGATCAGCGGGTGGAAGGTGGAGAGATCGAGGGTGAGCACGGTGCGAAGGAAGTATGGGCGTGCCGGGATCGGAGCATGACCGATCATGGAACACGATGTTGGTGCGAAGATCACATCCGCGACCCGAACGAAGGATCGAGAGTTGTTCGTGTGATCCGGCCACTATCAGACCGGCGTATGTGCGAACTATCGGACCATCAACTGCCCATGCTGGACCATTTGAGCATCCGATACAATGACCAGGTAGCTTCCGCGCGGCCAACATGAAACATCCACATCAGCGCGGCCTGTCATACTTCCCCGATACACCTCTCGCCCCTCCATGTCCACCACGGTGAGCAACGAATTCCCCCCGTTCGTTCCGTTGATGATCGTAACATGATCGCTCGCCGGATCTGGGAACACCTGCAATTCGGCCGTGTGCGAATGATCGCGCATGCCGAGGATTACATCGGCCTCACCGATGTTGATGTCGTCCACATAGATCCCTTCGTCGGTCACAGGTCCCATCCATGGTTTCACCACGCGCAGTTTCACTTCCGCGTGCGGGAACAAATGCCACGATGGGTTGGTGAAGGTGATGGTGGTCCACTGCTCCGGCGTGTTCGGCAGAAAGCCCGTGTAGGTGTTGGTGCCGGAAAGTTCCGGTTGCAAATACTCGATCCACGTTTGCACCGGTGTGCCCTGATCGCAGAGATCGCCCATCATCAGGTCGAAGTAGTAGTACTGGACACCGGTGTAGTAGGTGGCGGCCACCTTGAAGCTGATCCCAGGTGTGGCCAGGCCGGTGAAGTCGAAGTTGCCGATGATCACTTCGTTCGTGTCGTTGGTCAGGAAGCCGAGGGTCTCGTTGGGGATGTAGAGGCTATGGGTGCTGTTGTACCCGGCGAAATCGCAGAGTTGCCAGTTGGGCGTGGTATCGGTGATCACCGCCATGTTCGCTTGCGGAAATGCGAAGCCGTTCTCGAAATCCTCGCTCCATGGCGTGCTCGCTACCAACAGGCCATTGTCTTGGATACCGGTGATCGGATCGATGATGAAGTCGTGCGAAATCGTATCGCAATCCGTTCCGAAGCAGGCGATGAACTGCGCTGAATAGGTGCCGCTGCTAGTGTAGGCGATGAGCGGTTCATCGTCCGTGGAAGTCGCGGGCGATCCACCGGGAAAACTCCAGAGCACCTGATCGGGGATCTGACCGGTGATGGTGGAGAGGAACCTCTTCACGGTACTGTCACAATGCAGTATCGTGGTGGTGTGGAAGTCAGTGACAAGCGGGCACGTGCTCGGAATGTCCACTCCGGTGAGCAACAAGTTTTCCGGTGTGCAGTGCATATACCGAGCGATGGTGGTGTCCGTCATCACTGCCGCCACGCGTTCGGCCTGGCCAGCGGTGAACATCTTTTCACAGGTGGAATAGTCCATCACATTGTCGACGTTCTCGATCACGCCGGCTGTACACTGGCTCAGTGTGGTATCGCAGGTGCCCACAACGGATCCTTTGGTGATCGGCGTATCGGCCACGCCATCGTCGTCGCAGTTCACCCCGCTGTTGTTCGTATAGCCGAAGGTGTGAAAGAGCCCGACCCAATGCCCCACTTCATGCGCGAGCACGCGCGGTCGGGTCTGCACATCGTAAGTCGTCATCACGATCACGTCCGCGGGATCCCCCGGCAATGGCGCGCCCGGTGCGGGGATATACGAATGCGAATTGTAGTCCGCGTGAACGAAGATGTTCAAGTAGCGCGCGGTGTTCTGTAGCGAGCCCGAAACATCCGGCAGGAAGCCC
>JANMKC010000168.1:0-5209 GCA_031371785.1 Flavobacteriales bacterium
AGCGCACCGTTCATGTTGCCCTCTGTGATGAGCGCACCCCAGCGATCGCTCGCATCCCGGTAGCGGAAGTCGCTTCCGGGCTCTACGCGATCGATACCCTCCGCCGCACAGAAGCGCTTCAACGCGAAAGGAAGATCCGAGCTCACAATGAGGATCCACGCGCCCACTTCTGCTGCGCGTTGATTGAAGGTGCGCGTCTCCAACGCACAAGTGCTGGTATCCACGCTGGGGAACATGAGCAGGACCACCACCTGGCCTTTGTGGTCAGCAAGCGAGGCGTCGCTCTTGTCGGTCTTCACATAGCGGAGTTGCGGCGCGACACTTCCCACTGTGGGGAACGGGCCGTTCATTTTCGGGTGCGGCATTCGGGTGAGGAAGTGAAAGGAGTAAGAGAGTGAAAGTGTGAAAGCCGCGACCGCGATCACTGTTCAGCCATGATCTTCGGGATAGCTTCTTCATACACTTTGCGCGCATCTTCAATGAAACCGAAGGACTCGTCATCCACAACGAGCTTGCCTTTGGTAACATGACCCAGCAGGATGAATGGAACGCGGCTCTTGCTCATCAGATCAAGGAACTCCGTCTCTTCATCCTCGTTGATGGCCACCACGATGCGACCTTGTCCTTCGCCAAAGAGGAACGCATCAGGACGGATCTCGCTGTCGGTGACGATGTCGAAGCCGAAGCCGTTGGGCAAACCCATTTCCACGAGTGTTGTCCAAAGCCCGCCATCGCTTACATCATGCGCAGCGGTGATCAATCCTCGTTTGATGAGATGATGGATGATCACGTGCAGCACATGCTCCTCTTGCAAATTGAAATAGGGCGCAGGTGAACGCAGCACATTATGCTGGCGCACGAGGTACTCGCTGCACGCGATGTCATCGGTGACCTTGCCGATCAGGAACAGCATATCGCCTTTGTCCCGGAAGGCGAGCGTCATCCGCTTGCTGATGTCGTTCAACACGCCCACCATGCCGATGGTCGGTGTTGGAAAGACGGCGACATCGCCCTTGTCCGACTTTGTTTGATTGTAGAAGCTCACGTTGCCGCCGGTCACGGGCGTCTTGAACTCGATGCATGCCTCTCCCATCCCCTTGATCACTTGGGCGAACTGCCAGTAGACTTCCGGATCATAAGGGTTCCCGAAGTTGAGGCAGTTGGTAACGCCGCAAGGTTCCGCACCTGTGCATGCGATGTTGCGCGCTGCTTCGCTTACGGCGATCATCGCACCGATATGCGGATCGGCATGCACGTAGCGACCGTTGCAATCCACAGTGACCGCCAATGCCTTGTTCCCACCGGCTTCCTTTAACAGCACAAGGCCCGCATCGCTGGGCGCGTTGGTGCTCATGTTCAAGGTGCGCACCATGGTATCGTACTGTTCGCTCACCCATCTCTTGCTGGCAATGTTCGGACTTGCGAGCAGGTCGAACGCGACTGTTTTCAGATCATCGGGTTCCGGAACTTGATCGATGCGGAAATCCTTGTTCTCCTTGTAGTACGCGGGCTCCTTCTCTTCACGGGTATAGACCGGTGCGCCGCCGCCGAGCACGAGGCTTTCCGCAGGCACTTCCGCCACCAGTTCATCATTGTGGAAGTAGCGCAGCGTATTGCCCTTCGTCACCACGCCGATCTCCACGCAATGCAGGTCCCACTTCCCGAAGATCTTCTCGACTTCCTTCTCTCGCCCTTTCTTCACCACCACGAGCATGCGTTCCTGGCTTTCGCTGAGCAGGATCTCCCACGGGCGCATACCCGCCTGCCGCGTGGGTACGCGATCGAGGAACACGTCCATGCCGCTCTCGCCCTTCGCGCTCATTTCACTGGTGCTGCAGGTGATGCCCGCCGCGCCCATGTCCTGCATGCCGATGATGGCGTCGGTCTGCGCGAGTTCCAATGAAGCCTCGATCAACAATTTCTCCATGAACGGATCCCCGACCTGCACCGCTGGCAGATCATCCATGCTCGTTCCGGTCATGTCCTTGCTGGCGAACGAAGCGCCGTGGATGCCGTCCTTCCCTGTAGCGCTTCCCACGATGAAGACCGGATTGCCTTCGCCATGCGAGGTGGCGCTGATCACTTTGTCGGTGCGCACGATACCCACGCTCATCGCGTTCACGAGTGGGTTGGTTGAATAGCAAGGATCGAAATACACTTCACCACCGAGCACAGGCACACCGAACGCGTTGCCATAGTCGCCGATCCCCTTCACCACGCCGCGCATGTGCCAGCGGGCATGCGCGTCCGTTGCGATGTCACCGAAGCGAAGGGAGTTCAACTGCGCGATGGGTCGTGCGCCCATGGTGAAGATGTCCCGGTTGATGCCCCCGACCCCCGTGGCCGCGCCTTGGTAGGGTTCAATGGCGCTCGGATGATTATGGCTCTCGATCTTGAAGGCGCAGGCCCAGCCATCGCCGATATCCACGAGGCCCGCATTCTCCTGTCCGGCTTCCGCGAGCAGTTTCGGGCCGGTACGCGGCAATGTCTTCAGCAGGCGGATCGAGTTCTTGTAGGAGCAGTGCTCACTCCACATCGCGCTATAGATGGAGAGTTCCGTGAAATTGGGCACGCGACCAAGGATCTCCTGGATCTTCGCGTACTCCTCCTCGCGCAGTCCGAGCTTCTTCGCGGTCGACAGCGATGCGGGTTGCGCGTCCGTTCGTGTCTTCAAGGATGCCGCCGTAGCGGTCTTCGTCTTTGTGGCCATGGGAGCACAAAGAAAACCGATCGCCGCAAGGTGCTCCTCTACATTTGGCCGCCATGCTCGGCGCGATCCTCGCCAGCGGTTATACCGCACTGTTCCTGTTCGTGATCCGGCGATCGTCGTTCTTCACGGCCACGGGTCTCCCCAAGCGCACGATCGGCCTGCTGTTCCTGCTGAAGATCGCTGCGGGCACCGTGCTGTGGTACATCTATACGTACAAGTACACCGATCGCGCCACAGCGGACATCTACCGGTACTTCGATGACGGCAACATCCTGTTCCGCGCGATGCCCGACCACCCGGTCGACTATGTGCGGATGCTTCTCGGCATCGGGAACAACAAGCCGTATTTCGACAGCGGCTACTACCGCGTGATGCACAACTGGTACCGGCAGTTCGAGAGCAACATGTACAACGACGCGCACACGATGATCCGCTTCAACGCGTTCGTGCGGCTGTTCTCGTTCGGATATTACCAAGTGCATACCGTGTTCGCGAATTTCCTTTCGCTCATCGGGCTGGTAGCGCTGTACCGCAGCTTCGTTCCTTGGTTGAAGGGTCATGAACGCACGCTCATGATCGCGTTGTTCCTGTTGCCGAGCGCCTTGTTCTGGGGCAGCGGGGTGATCAAGGAAGCGCTGCTCTTCCTTGGGCTTGGCCTCTTTCTGTTGAGCGCGACGCGATCCCTGCGGAACGGATGGCGCCCGCTGGAGATCATCGCCCTCGTCTTCTCCACGCTGCTCCTCTTCTTCCTGAAATTCTATGTGTTGTTGAGCCTGTTCCCTGCGTTGTGCGCTTTCATCTGGTGTACACGGACCAAGGGTCGCGCGCCCTGGCTGAAGTACGCGATCACCTACGGTGTGTTCATCGCGCTCGGCCTGAACAGTGAGCGGATCATTCCCCGGTTCGATATCCTCGAAGCCTTGTGGGTGAAGCAACGCGATTTCATCGGGATGGCAACGGGCGTAAAGGCTGGCAGCCTGGTGCTGACCGTGCCGCTGGAACCGAACGCGTTGAGCTTTCTTTCGCAAGCACCGCACGCGCTGTACATGACCTTCCTCTCGCCGCTCACCACATGGAACAACGGCGCGCTCGGATTCGTGAGCGCACTGGAGAACATAGCGCTTATCGCCATGGTGTTGCTCGCTTTCCGCTGGCGTCGTGGGTGGGCTGAAGTGGACAAACCACTGCTGCTCTTCTGCCTTGGCTATTGCGTGCTGCTTGCCTTGGTGATCGGCTGGACCACGCCTGTCATCGGCGCGCTGGTGCGCTATCGCGTTCCACTGCTGCCCTTCCTCATGATGGCCGCGATGACGATCGCCGATCCGAAGAAGATCCCCTGGCCACGTTGGATGAACGCTCAAAGATCGATCGCATGAAACAGGGATTGTTCGTTGTTGCCACGGCGAAGGCCGGGGGGCTGGTTGTTGGTTGTTGGTTGCTGGTTGCTGGTTGGCTGCGCCTACAAGAACAAGGAAGCCGACCTCGTGATCCACAACGCGCGCATTGTCACGCTCGACAGCGCGGAACATGTCTACCAGGCCATGGCGATCAAGGACGGTCGGATCCTGGAACTCGGACCGGAACAGCAGATCCTCAATCGCTACCGCGCCAAGACGGAATACGATGCCGCTGGGCAGTCCGTGTATCCCGGCTTCATCGATGGGCACTGCCACTTCCTCGGTTATGGATTGAACAAGCAGAAGATCGATCTGCAAGGCGTGAAGAACTGGCACGAAGCGATCGCGCGCACGGAAGCCTTCGCCAAGGCGCACCCGAAAAGCGATTGGATCCTCGGTCGCGGTTGGGATCAGAACCAATGGGCCGACAAGAAATTCCCGGACAACACGAAGCTCAACGAACTCTTTCCGAACAGGCCCGTGCTACTGCAACGCATCGATGGCCATGCCGCCGTGGTGAACCAGGCCGCGCTCGATCGCGTGGGCCTCCGCGCGAAGAGCGTGATCGCTGGCGGCATTCTCGAAATGCGCAATGGCAAGCCTACCGGCCTGCTCGTGGACAATGCCGTGGACGTGTTCCAGAAGATCTTCGACGATGCGGACGAGCCAACGAAACGCCAAGCCCTGCTCGATGCGCAGCAGGATTGCTTCGAAGCGGGCCTCACGATGGTCTGCGACGCGGGCCTCGATGTGGGCACCATCGAGATGATCAAGAAAATGCAGGACGAAGGCGTGCTGAAGATGCGCGTCTATGCCATGGTGGCCGACAAGCCGGAGAACCTCGAACACTTCGCGAAGACCGGCAGGATCAACACCGAGCGCTTGATCGTTCGCTCAGTGAAGGAGTATGCCGCTGGCGCATTGGGTTCACGCGGCGCGCTGGTGCTGAAGCCGTACAGCGATGTGGACAGCGTTCACTATGGCCTTCAACTCCACACGCTTCAGCATTTCGATTCAATTGCGCACTGGTGCAAAGACCATGGCTTCCAAATGGCCACGCACTGCATCGGCGACAGTGCGAACCGCTTGCTGTTGCGTGTGT
>JANMKC010000220.1:0-28203 GCA_031371785.1 Flavobacteriales bacterium
TGCAGAAGCATGACACGATGCACCTCGCGGCGATCCGCTCAGTGTTCAACGACGAGGATCTGAAAGGCATCCGCATCGAAGGTGATCAGTGCATCATCGGTGGTGGTTGCGTCGTGAGCGACCTCCTCGCTTCAACAGAACTGCGCGCGCACTTCCCGGATCTCGAGAAGCAACTGCTGCTGGTCTCCTCCACGCCCATCCGAAATATGGGCACCATCGCCGGCAACTTCGTGAACGCCTCCCCCATCGGTGATCTCACGGTGTTCTTCCTCGCGCTCGACTGCACGATCACATTGACATGTCACGCTGAGCCCGTCGAAGCGCGAACCCTCAAACTCCGCGACCTCTACCTCGGCTACAAGCAGCTCGACAAATCACCGGACGAGATCCTCACCTCCATTCGCTTCGCACTTCCCAGCAAGAACACACGCTTCAACTTCGAGAAAGTCAGCAAGCGTACGTATCTCGATATCGCCAGCGTGAACACCGCGATCCGTTTGGAATTGGACGGCGACGTGATCCGCGAAGCGCATGTGAGCGCCGGTGGTGTGGCACCGATCCCGAAATACTTGACGAACACATCTGCATTCTTGTCGGGCAAGCCGATCACGAACGGAACGATCCGCGCGGCGATCAACGTGATGAACGAGGAGATCGCACCGATCAGCGATGCACGCGGCGCTGCGGACTACAAGCGCTTGCTGCTGCGCCAACTGTTCTTTGCGCACTTCCTGGAGTTGTTTCCCGAGCGTTTCACCTTGAAAGAACTGGTGGCATGAACACCAGTCCGAAGAAAGGCGCCGATCGCTTGATCCCGGATACCGATGGCTCCGGCTCAGCGCAGGAACAGGACGTCCGGAAAGAGATGGGCAACATGCTGAATGTGGACGGCAGCGGGCACGTCACGGGACGATCGATCTACCTCGACGATATCCCCGTGCAGCAGGGAACACTATTCGCGCTCCCGTACGATGCACCTTCAGCGCACGCGCACATCAAGAAGCTCGATCTCGCCAAGGCGGCCGCCGTTCCAGGCGTTGTGCGCATCCTCACCTACAAGGACATTCCCGGCGAGAACCAGATCGGCGGCATCATTCCGGATGAACCGCTCTTCGCAGAGCACGAGATCCACTTCTGGGGCATGCCGGTGGCGCTGATCATCGCGACATCGGAGAACATCGCACGTCAAGCCCGTGCGCTCATCACCATCGAACTGGAAGAGTTGCCTGTGATCACTGATCCACGCGAAGCGCGCGCGAAAGGAGAATTGATCATTCCACCACGCACCTTCAAGCTCGGGGACACCAAGCAGACCTGGTCGCAGTGCGCGCATGTGATCGAAGGACGCGCGGACACAAATGGCCAGGAACATCTCTACATCGAGACACAGGGCGCATACGCCTACCCCGCCGAGCACGACAGCATTCGCATTGCTTCGAGCACGCAAGGCCCGACGGCTGTGCAGCGCACGATCGCTAGGATCCTGGGCATTCCCATGCACCGCGTGGAAGTCGATGTCACCCGTCTCGGCGGCGGCTTCGGCGGAAAAGAGGATCAAGCCTCGGCATGGGCCGCATTGGTTGCGCTGGCCGCCTATCTGCTGAAGAAGCCCGTGAAGCTGGCCATGCACCGCATGGACGATATGCGCATGACCGGCAAGCGGCATCCATATAGCAGCGATTTCAAGATCGGTGTGAGCAAGGACCTGAAGATCCTCGCGTACGAGGCCACCTTCCACCAGAACGCCGGCGCAGCCGCTGACTTGTCACCAGCCGTGATGGAACGTACCCTCTTCCACGCCACGAACAGCTACTTCGTACCGAACGTGGAAGTGACGGCCTACTCGTGCCGCACGCATTTGCCGCCCAACACGGCGTTCCGGGGTTTCGGTGGTCCGCAAGGCATGTTCGTGATCGAAGCAGCGATCGCCAAAGCAGCGCAACAGCTCGGCGTGAGCGCACGAGAGATCCAACAGCGCAATCTGCTCCAGGAAGACAACGAGTTTTCATACGGCCAGGTGGCGCAACGTGTGAATGCCTTGCCAGCCTGGGAACTGGCGGACCAAAAGTTCGACTTCGACGCGCTGCAACGCAAGGTGGATGACTTCAACGCGAAGAACACAAAGCATGTGAAAGGCATGGCGATCATGCCCATCTGCTTCGGCATCTCGTTCACCAACACGCCGATGAACCATGCGCGGGCCTTGGTGCATGTGTACCAGGACGGCAGTGTCGGCGTGAGCACCGGCGCGGTGGAGATGGGCCAGGGCGTGAACACCAAGATGGTGCAAGTCGCGGCGGAGGTCTTCTCGATCGACCCCTCCCGCGTGAAGCTGGAGAGCACGAACACCACGCGTGTGGCGAACACCTCGCCCAGCGCCGCCAGCGCCACGGCCGACCTGAACGGCAAGGCGCTGGAGAACGGCTGCAACGCGATCCTCGCCCGTTTGAAAGAGAAGGCGGCGCGCATGCTGAAGAGCACGCAGGATGCGATCGTAATCGTGAACGAAGCTGTGCTGAACAACGGCCAGCCCACCGACCTCGACTGGAAGAAGCTCGTGCACGCCGCGCACTGGGACCGCGTGAACCTGAGCGAGAGTGGACACTACGCCACGCCGGAGATCCATTTCGACAAGACGAAGGAGAAGGGACATCCCTTCGCATACCATGTGTACGGCACAGCAGCAGTGATCGTCACCGTGGACCGTTTGCGCGGCACATACGAAATCGAGGCTGTGAAGCTGGTACACGACTTCGGCAAGCGCATGAACGATGCGGTGGACATCGGCCAGATCGAAGGCGGGCTGGTGCAGGGCCTCGGCTGGATGACGATGGAGGAGATCGTCTACAACGACAAAGGCAAGCTCCTGAGCAACGCGCTAAGCACCTACAAGGTGCCCGACATCCACAGCGTGCCGAAGGAGATCACGATCGAGGCGCTGCCGACCGACGGCCATCCGCTGGCCATCCGCCGCAGCAAGGCCGTGGGCGAGCCGCCGTTGATGTACGGCATCGGGGTGTACTTCGCGATACGCAACGCGGTGTTGGCGCATCGCGCGCAGAGAGGTCTTGGCGTGACTCACATGGCCTACAGCGCACCGTACACACCTGAGCGTGTACTGATGGATCTTTACGCGTAGGCGATGCAGGCATCGTCCATGTGTACATGTGCGATACGCGCATCGGGGCAGCTCGGTGCGGGCCACTGGCGGGGCGATGCATGCATCGGGCCAGCACGGTGATAGCACACCCGCATCGGGCCAGCGTAGTGCTGGCCGCTAGCGGGGCGATGCATGCATCGCCCTTACCGGCCACCCCGGAGCTGGCGCAGCCACTCAGCGGGGTTGCGCTCGATGTAGTCGGAGATGCGCATGTGCTGCGACAGATCACGGATGATGATCTCGTAGTAGTCGCGGTGCCAGAGCTTGGCGCCGGGCGTGCCGCGCTCGAGGTTGACGAGGCGCGTGACGGCGCTCTTGTACGAGGAGACGATAGCACCGACCGAGCCAGCGACGCGACCGGTCGGCATCAGTCGGCCATCCGGATGCACACCGTAGCGACGCTCCTCATCAGGGCGTGGTGGCGGCGGTGGTGATGAGATGATGACGATCCCATGCAGGTGGTCCGGCATGATCTGGAAGGTGTCGATCACCACGTGCGGCATGTGCGCTGGTATCTCATCCCAGTACCGCTGTGCGATCCTCCCGATCGGCGTAAGGGCGATGCATGCATCGCCCCGAGATGCTGCATCGCCCCCGACAGATCTACCCTGCGTCTCTGACGCATCGCCCCGAGAGTCTGGTGTGATGCTGCACAGCGAGTGCTCCCGCTGATGCGTGAGGATCGTGATGAAGTACGCGCCTACCCGCGTGTAGTCGTATCCGCTGAGGCGGATGGACCTGCGATGATGGCGGTCTACGGCTGACATGGCGGCGAGCACAAGGTAGCCTGTGCGCGGGCGCGTGAGGGATAGGAGCAAGTAGCCCGGAGCGAGGCTTTGCGAGCGAGGACTACTGCGGATAGCCCGACCCCGAGGCTTTGCGAGGGGGCACGCCCACACTCTCATCGTCATCATCTCGGATGCACGTAAGGGCGATGCACGCATCGCCCCGACATACAGCAGTGAGCTGAGCTAGCCTACCCTCCTACCCTCCAGGATGCGCAGAAACGACCGCGTCCTGATCTCCGCCAGCGTGAGCCCCGTGGCCAGCGCCTCCTGCTCGCTGATGGCGCCGCAGTTGAGGCCGCGCAGGAAATAGTTGAGCAGGCCCTGACCGGTCGCGGCATCGTCGAAGACATCGCTGGTGAGCGTGGCGCGGGCGGCGCGTTCCACGAAGGCTTTCAATCGAGACGCGGCGTCATCGTAGCTCTCCAGGAAGAAGCTGTAGACGGCGGCGTAGCGCATGGGGAATTGCGCGGGGTTGAGGTCCCAGCCTTGGTACAGGCCTTTCCAGAGCGAGTGGCGCGTGTGGTCGTACGCCTTCTTCCAGTTGCGGTGCACCACGGCCTTGTTCTCCGCGCGCTGCTTCGGCGTGAGCTTCGCGCCGCGGTGCGGACCGATGGGCATGACGTTGGTGGCGCCATCGCTGAGCCAGATGCCCGTGGCGCCGAGCGAGACCTTCATCATCATGTGCGCGAAATCGCACACGGCGTGGCCCATGTCCTGGTACTTCGCGGTGATGTTGTTGGCGGCGGTGTAGTCGTACGTACCGAAGGCCGTGGCGATCATGCGGCCCTTGCTGGCGAGCACATAGCGCCGCAGCGGGTTGCTGCCGTCCGCGCTGATCACGGACTGCGTGGTCTCCACCATCATCTCCATCTTCAGCGCGTTCTTCGGGATCGAGCCTGCCCCGGCCTTTGAGCCGGGGTTGCTCTCGATCGCTTCGAAGAGTTGCACCAGCGCCGTGATCTGCTCGGGGATCGTCACCTTCGGCAGCATCACCACGAAGTTGTCGGGCAGCTTGCCGTTCGTTTTGGACGCGAGCGTACTGAGGAAGATGTCCAGCGTGCGCGCGCCGCGTTCCTTCAGGTCCTCGGTGAAGGGCTTGATGCGGATGCCGATGAAGGGCGGCAGCGACTTCGCTTTCATGCCCTTGGCCACTTCCAGCGCGGCCTGCACGGCGGTGGCGTCTTCCTCCTCCCCGCTGCGGTTGCCGAAACCGTCTTCGAAGTCGATGCGGAAATCCTCCAGCGCTTCGGTGCGCAGCTTGTGGATCACCTTGTTGTAGGTGCGGTGGGACAGCCATCCTGGCTGTCCATGCAGCGCCTCCGGAGTCATCCTATCATAACGCTTCACCAGCCTGGCGATGTCGGCCGGCTTCTTCGGCAACTTCTCGTGGCCGGGCAGTTCCAGTGCGCGGGCGAACTCAGTGAAATCGGCGGTGTTCTCGAGCAATGTCTTCAACGCGGCGTTGGCCATCTTCTGCGCGGTATCGGCGCGGAACAGGTCGGCACCGCCGTACACGGTATGCACCGGCTGGCGGTCGGGGCGGTCGCCGGGGTAGATGTCCTGGAACGCCTTATTGGCCTTGCCGAGCGTGTCGAGGATGCGTGACTTGTCCTTGGTGGGAACGCTGAAGTTCATGCGTGCGAAGATGCGAGATGTGGGCGTGCCCCTCGCAAAGCCTCGGGTCGCGCTCTTCGTTCGAAGTCCTCGCCGAAGACGGCTCCGGGCTTTCCACTGCGATCGCTCACGCGAAATGCAGGATCCGTTGCCAAACCTACCTTCACCACGAAACAAGAAGACTTGGCAAGGTCGTTGCCTTGTGAACTTCAAACCCACCCTCATGCGCCTACCATACCTCTGCACTTTGCTCGCAGTATCAACGACGTCGCTCTGGGCTCAAACGAAACCAAGTGGCTCTGGTGACCATTTCGTTTTCTCGACCAACTCAGAATGGAGTACCGACCGTGTCACCTATGATGGTCAGACATACAAGGTCAAGGTGTCCAAGAAATGCAAGGATGAAACTGAGGCTCCAGGCGAGTGCTACTGGATCGTCAGCTTCTTCAAACAAGCGACGATGGCATGGGAGACTGACGCCGCAGCCGAGGACATGCCGAAGATGCGGTGCAATGATGAGCCGTACAGCTTCACAACCGAGGATATCAACATGGATGGCACAAAGGAGATCGTGGCGCTGTGTGCTAGTCACGGCGAGTGGTCCGCACTGCATGTTTTCACATGGGGAGACCCCTCTCAGACATCTGGCCCGTTCTGGTATGAGCCAATCGAATCATTTGAATGGTGGTCAGGATCTAAGGGTGATCGTGTTTGTGATGCCCAGATCTTCTGGATGCAGGACAAGAATTCAGCGAAGGTCATGACGACAGACCCTGCCGAAGAGGACTTCAAATGCACCAAACAGATTGTCCTGAAATGGGTGCTCAAATAGTGGTGTTTCTGATTGCACAGCCCACTTAGTCACCACTGCAGAAGCCTAACTCCCTCGATACGTCGAGAACCCCACGGGCTTAGCAGCAACGGCACCTGGTAGTGCCCATCGCCTCCCCCACCATCACCGTCTATCTTTGAACCAAAGCCCTCCACCCATGGCAACCAAACGCGAACTCACAGCGATCATCCAGAAGGAAGGGGACGGCTACGTTTCGTTGTGTCCTGAGCTCGATGTCGCGAGCCAGGGTGCTACGATCGAAGAGGCGCGCGCGAACCTGATCGAAGCGCTTGAGCTTTTCTTCGAGACCGCCTCTCCAGCAGAGGTCGGGGAGCGGATGCACGAAGAGGTGCTGGTGACACGCGTTCAGGTAGCCGCTTGATGCGTGTACTGTCCGGCAGCGAGGTCTGCGCGATACTTCGGAAACACGGCTTCGAGCAGGTGCGCCAGCGCGGAAGTCACATTGTAATGCAGAAGAAGCTGGCCAACACCACGATCACTGTTCCCGTACCTGATCACAAGGAACTCCGGATCGGCACCTTGATGTCGATCATCCGCCAGAGCCAGTTGGATCGCTCGGCTTTCGAGTAGCGGAGAAGAATTACAGATCGCTTCGTCGCGTCGCTCCTCGCGACTAACTCCCCCGATACGTCGAGAACCCCCATGGGCTCAACAACAGCGGCACATGGTAGTGCCCATCGGCCGCGAGTTCGAACACCACTTCGATGTAGGGATAGAAGCTCTTGGTCTTGTGCTCGCTGAAGTAGGCCGAGACATCGAAGCGAACGCGGTAGATGCCTGCGGGCAGCGGTGTGCTCTCCGGCACGAAGTCCGGGATGCGGCCATTGGCGTTGGTGCTGCCCATCGCGAGGTCTTCCCATTGGTCGGGGCCAGCGGAGCGTTGCAGCGTGACACGAACACCCCGGGCGGGTAGGCCGCGGGCAGTGTCGAGAACGTGGGTGGAGATGGTCATCGCTCAAAGGTTAACCGCAGAGTGCGCAGAGTTCCGCAGAGAAATGCGCACTCACACTGCGCGACTCTGCGCTCTCTGCGGTTCATGTATTTCATGCGAGGAGTTTCTTCAAGCGAAGGCGCGTGATCTTGTTCTGTTCCACGGCGGCGATCATCACCTCGGCCTTGGGGTCGTTGGGCATGCGGGCTTCAAGCAGCGCGAGCATCTCGGCCGCGCTCTTGCCCGTGGCGCATACGATGAAGAGGTGCCCGAACTTCTCTTCATAGCTCTTGTTGCCGGCGGCGAGACGCTCGATCACCGCACGGTCAGCGCCTTCCACCCCTTTCTGTTCCCCGCTCGCCCAAGCCTTCGTGTTCGCGTACTTCTTCGTCAGGCTCTCCACATCACCGATGCGCGGGTGACCTTGGAACGCTTCGAGGTAGTCGTCCACGTCGCATTCCTCCCAGATCCGGTCACTGATCTCCACCATCTCGGCAAGGCCTTCGAATGGACGACCGATCTCCATGCGCTCTGCCCATCGGCCGCAAGCGCAGCATTGCGCGAAGGCCGCCGTGGCGTCGGCCTCGCTGAGTCGATTGAGTTGGTCGAGGGTCATTGTCAATAATCCACTGGAGGCTTGCGAAAGTGGTACTTCGCTACGGGAATGAGTTCGTCGAGCCTCATTGCGAGGGCTTCGGTTCTCTTGTTCTTGTATCGCTCCAAGCGGATCTCTTTCGTCGCTAGACCGTCACCCGAAACAGTGACTGTCGTCTCCGATCCATCGAAACTGTCCTCATCAAGGTGATCCTTCACCCTCTCGAGTCTAAGGTCCGTCAAGAAGCTGTGGAAGTCCTTGGCTTCATCAACTGAAAGCGCCCGAGCCACCAGCATCGAATCCCTCTCAGCGCTATAGAACAGATGCAAGCTATCCTGATCCACCACGCAATACCCGGTTTCTCCCACGCCAGGCTTTTCTTCCAGAAGAGACAACCTGAAAGTGGGGACTCCGGGCCGTTGCGCAAATGCAACAGAAACAGCGGAGCACACTATCCAGAGCAACGACCTCATCACTTCGCAATACTGCCCCAGAGGCGCATCCGGCTCACACCGCCATCGGGGAAGATGCTCAAACGTACATGCGTAACGGGCTCCTTGCACGATACCTCCTCCTCGTAGTGGTGCTCGTGATCCGCTTGCAGTTTCGTGCGTTCGATCAACATGGTCCACTTCGCTTTCGTCAGGTCATCGGTGGCGCTGTTCGTTCCTTCCAGCGTGAACGTGTCCGGATAGTTGCCCTTGAAGTGGCCCGTGTCAATCAGCGCTTCGCGGATGATGCCCTTGTGCGCCAGCCGCACGATCACCCAGTCGCGGTTGTTGGGTGTGCGGTTGCGCTTGGTCTCCCAGCCATCGCCCATGTTCACGCCGCGGCCGGGCATGATCAGGTTGTTCATGTGGCTGAAGAACATGTCGTTGCATTGGATCGCCAGCGCGCCATTCTGCGCGGCCACCAGATCAACGATCTCATCGGGCTTCACGCTTGACCAGTCGCGTTGCACTTCGCCGTACACGCGCAGGCGGGCCACACCGCCATCGGGGTATATGTGCAGGCGAACATGCGTGGCAAGCGGCAATGCTGGCTTGGCGTCCATGAAATGCTGCGATCCCGGATTCAACGTGGTCCTTGACAGCAATTCCACCCATTCCACTCCTTCGCCGTTCTCGTTGGGCAGCCCGTTCGGGGCATAGCACGCTTCGATCGAACAGGCCTGTGGTTGGTTGCCGAGGAAGTGGGCTGTATCCACGTCGAAGCCCTTGATCGTGCCTGCAGCGCCAAGCTGGATCACCGCGATGTCGTGTCCTTCTGTGCGTTTGCGGCGGCTTTCCCAGCCGTCCATCCACTTGCCGCGGTCGGTGTACTTGTCGGCGATGAAGATGGGTTTGCTGGGTTTGATCAGGTTTTCCTTCTCGGCGAAGAAGTCATCGGTACACCAAAGCACCTGGCCACCGAAGCGCTCGGCGGCGAGGTCGATGAGGTGGGTGAAGGCGGAGGCTTGATCTGGTCGTTCTGAACTTGCCATGTCGAGATACCTTGAAGAGGTCACCGGAGGTAGTTTGAAGGCTTGAGATTGACCGTTGTAAGGATCAATGCGCACGTCTGCACGAATTGGGTCAAGCCTCGCTCCTCGGTCTTGTAGTGCGGTGACCAAATGGAATACTGGATCGAGTTCTGCGCAGAACCGTACTCGATTGTGCATCTCGTACCATCACGGCCTCGCATGTTCGCACTCTTGGCGATATCGCTCGGTTGGATACTCAGGATCGATCGCCCCAACTCTTCATATTGCTCAACGGCGAGCACATATGTCGTGTCCAAAGTCGCGCTGGCAGAATCTCCACCGATCTGCCAAGAGAGCGAGCTGACAGTGGCTTGAACGGTTTCGCCATTCTTCCAAATGTCCACCTGCTTGCCAGACCACGACAGCGATTGGCGATACGTGAACTTGATAACCTGACCGGAGACCTGACCTGCTGCAAGTCCAATGGTCAGTGCAAGGATGGCGAGAGACCTGATCATGGAAGGAGGGTTTTAGCTCGCGGTTGAGTGAAAGTACGATCCGCGTACACAGTATCACCACAAACAACCGCCCGCTCCACCACCCCATGTAATGTGCGCCCCGCATACGGCGTGAGCTTGTGCCGGTGCTGGATGCCCTCCTCCTTCACTACAAAGCTCGCCTCCGGATCCCAGATCACCAGGTCGGCATCGCAGCCAGGAGCGATGCGTCCCTTCTGTTTCAAGCCAAGGAATTGTGCCGGGTGCTCGCACAACAACCGCGCGACATCCTCCAACGAGAAGCCTCGCTCTTTCGCACCTGTCCAGAACGCAGGCAGCAAGAACTGCAAGCCCGCGATGCCGCCCCAAGCCTTCATGAAATCGCCGCTCTGCTGCTCCTTGATGTCCGGAGGTGCGGGACTATGGTCCGAGGCTACGAAGTCGAGCGTGCCATTCCGTAGCGCTTCCCAGAGCAGTTCGTTGTTGGCCTGCTCGCGGATGGGCGGCGCACACTTGAACTCCGTGGCGCCATTGGGGATCTCCTCGGCACAGAACACGAGGTAGTGCGGACAGGTCTCAGCGGTGATGCGCAGGCCTCGCTTCTTCGCATCGCGGATCAACGGCAGCGCTTCGGCGGACGAGACGTGTACGATGTGGACGTGGACATCGAACTCCTCGCTGAGGCGGATCACCAGTGCTATTGCATCGTTCTCCCACGCACGCGGACGTGAGGCAAGATAGGCCTTGTAGGATCTAGCGCCGTTGTCAGTTGTCGGTTGTCGGTTGTCCGTCGTGGTGGTCGGCAGCCCGACAACTGACAACTGAGAACCGACAACTGGGCTCTCCAGCTCGCAATGCACCAACAACGTGGCATCATGCTTCTTCAGGATCGGCAGGGCCTTGCGCAGATCGGCCTCGGTTACATTCGGGAAATCGTCGATGCCGGAGTGCGTGAGGAAGGCCTTGATGCCGAAGACGCCGGCGTTCAGCAAACCATCGAGGTCATCGATGTTGCTGGGGATGACACCGCCATAGAACCCGCAATTGACGAGCAGCTTTCCTTTTGCAGCTTCCAACTTCAGCTTCAACGCATCAACCGTCGTGGTGACCGGGCTCGCGTTCAGCGGCATCTCGATCAAGGTGGTGATGCCTCCGGCTGCTGCGGCTTTGGTTGCAGTTTCAAAACCCTCCCACTCCGTGCGCCCCGGCTCATTGATGTGGACGTGCGCATCGATCACACCGGGCATGATCACTTTGTTGCCGACACTTTCGAAGGGGATGCCTTCGCGTTGGACGCGACCTGGCAGGACGTCTTGGATAATGCCATCGGCGAGGATGAGCGTGGCTTCGATCACACCGCTGGGGGTGATGACGCGGGTGCTATGGATCGCTTGGGGCACGATTAGCTGATGGGACGATTAGCGGATTAGCTGATGGCGTGACGTGAAGGTTCTCCGCAAAGCAATACGCAGTCGGTGTTCACACATCTGTTCCGACTGGCAGGAGCGTTGATCAGCTAATCGTCCCATCAGCACATCAGCTAATCAATCTTCGCTCCTTGCAAGATCCACCGTTTCAAGATCGTCCGTTCCTCCTCCGTCATGCCGGTCTTGTTGCCTTGGGGCATCGTGTGCGTGCGTACGGCGCGCGCCATGATCTTCTCTGCGAAGTTGTGGATCTGTTGTGGTGTGTTATACATCACGCCGTTCGGTGCAACGCGGTTCACATCGTCGGTCGGGTTGGCACTATGGCATTGCACGCAGCGGCGTTGGATCACGGCGTTGGCTTCCTCGAAGCTTGTGGGGATCGCAGCGTCCAACGTATCCTCGAACGCCGGTGATATCGCCATGCTCAGGAAGACCAATGCAAGGATGCTGACCACCAATACCCAAGTGCGTTTCACTCCGCGGTCCAACAAATTCCAGTAGTGCTTGATCCCCGCACTGGCGATCATCATCACCATCAGGATGATCCAATTGCCGCTGTGCCCGAAGGTGCTGGGGAAGTGATTGCTGATCATGATGAAGACCACCGGCAACGTGATGTAGTTGTTGTGCAGCGACCGCTGACCGGCTTTCTTGCCGAGCGAGGCATCCAGCGGCTGACCGGTCTTCGCGGCGCGCACCAATGCTTTCTGGGATGGGATGATGGTGAAGAACACGTTGCCCACCATGATCGTCCCAATGACCGCACCCACGTGGATGAATGCCGCGCGTCCGCTGAGCAGGTGCGTGAGCGCATAGCTGATGATCGTCAGCACCGCGATGCCGACCAACGTGAACAATCCTTGTCGCTCGATCAAGCGCGACTTGCACATCGCATCATAGATCACCCAACCGAGCATGAGCGAACCGCTGCCGATCGCGATCGCCGCTGCTGATGAAATATCCGCGACGGATGGATCCACCAAGAACACTTTCGCATCCGCGTAGTACACGATGAACAACAACGCGAAACCGCTAAGCCAAGTGAAGTATGCCTCATACTTGAACCAGTGTAGGTGCGCGGGGATCACCTTCGGCGCCACCTTGTACTTCTCCAGGTAGTAGAAGCCACCGCCGTGGATCGCCCAGAGGTTGCCAGCCAGTTCATCGCGCAGGCCGTGCGTGCGATTGAGGTTGTTCTCCAAAAAGATGAAGTAGAACGACGCGCCGATCCACATGATGCCAGCGATCACGTGTGTCCAGCGGACGACGAGATTGAGCCATTCCATCGCATAGCCCTGCATCTCGGTGCCGCGCACAGCGACGTATGCACAATAGCCAAGCAGCGAGGCCCAGAAGAAGAACTTGCTCGTCTTGCGCGCAGCGACTGCGGTGCTTTGCGCTTCCTCCAGATCGAAGCGCGCGGCAGGTGTCAGCTCCCCGACTACGAGCTGCGCTTTCAGAGTGTGCGCCAAATGCCGGAACCAGAAGAACGCGCAGAAGATCAACGCGAGCACTACCGAGACGATCGGCAACGAAGCATCCGTGAAGAGCTTTTCGGAGAACGAGGGCGTGACTTCCACAGCGTGACGAAGATGGCGCGATCGACCCTGATGGAAATCAGGCGCGGATGCCGGTACTTTGAACACAGCCGTGAACAACCAACGCGACTTCTGGGAGAAAGTGCTCGATGCCTTGCGGCGTGATGAACGCTGTGTGCTGCTCTGTGTGGTGGAAAGCATCGGTAGCAGTCCGGGCCGCGCAGGCTTCAAGATGTGCGTAACCTCGGAAGGCGCGATGTTCGGCTCCATCGGCGGCGGAAGCATGGAACACAAGCTGGTGGAGTTGGCGCGGTCGCGGTTGTCCTCAGGGTCCGCTCCGCGAGACCCTGAGGGAGAATTCCCTTTTCTGAAACGACAGATCCATCAAGCTGGCATTGGCCATGACAGGTCGGGCATGATCTGTTCGGGGGAGCAAACGGTGGCGTTCTTTCTTCTCGGTCCTGCGCAGGTGGCGTTGTGCATGGACGTGATGGGCGCGGGTCAAACAAGTGACCTGCTGCTTACCTCATCCGGGCTATTCGTTACCTCAGGGTCCGCTGCGCGAGACCCTGAGGGAGAGGGGGCGCCAACATGGAGCTACCGCGAACCACTGAACTCACAACCGCGCATCGCGATCATCGGCGGTGGGCATGTTTCATTGGCGCTATCGCGCATGATGAACCAGCTCGGCTTTCACGTGCATGTGTATGACGATCGCGACGGATTGAACACGATGCGTGCGAACGAATTCGCGCATGCACGAACGCACATTGACTACGCGCACATCGCTGATCACACCCCGGAAGATCCGGATCTTTTCATCGCGCTGGTGTCTTTCGGCTATCGCACGGATGAGATCGTTCTTCGCCAGATCATCCGCAGGAAGTACAAATACATCGGCATGCTCGGCAGCGCGGAGAAAGTGCGCACGATGTTCGAGGCGATGCGGAAGGATGGCTTCACCGACGACGAGATCGCTCGCGTACATGCGCCGATCGGCTTGCCGATCCACAGCCGAACCCCGGAGGAGATCGCGGTGAGCATAGCGGCGGAGATCATTCGGGTGAAGAACGGAGGCCCGGCGTGAGAGGAACGCCGATGGCACGGATGCAGCCGATAAGCGCTGATCCGAGGCGGGCCTAGCGGACACCACTACCCGGAGGCATGGCATCGGTAGGTTTGACGAACCGGAGCTTGCCCTCGGCATCCTCGGCCATCAGCACCATGCCTTGGCTTTCGATGCCTTTCAGCTTGCGTGGTTCCAAATTGCATAGCAGGAGCACCTGTTGGCCGGGCAATTCTTCCGGCGTAAAGTATTGCGCGATACCGCTAACGACCGTGCGATGTTGCGCTTCGCCGATGTCAATGGTGAGCTTCAAGAGCTTGTCGGCCTTCGCGACTTTCTCCGCTGCGGTGATCGTGCCGATACGCAGATCCAGCTTGCTGAAGTCGTCGAAAGAGATGTTCAGCTTGGCCGTTGTTTGGTTGATAGTTGCTGCCCCGGCGAAGGTCGGGGGCTGTTCGCTCGGCCGCATGCCCGACGCAGGCTGATCGGGTGATGACGATCGTTCCACTGGTCTGTTGGCGCGAAGGCGTTCTACCTCGGCGGCGATGGCGGCATCATCGATCGGCTTGAAGAGGTGCTCCGGTGGGCCGAGTTGCATGCCCGGTTTGATGAGGTCCGAGCGTAGCGCATCATCCCATTCCAGTTCGCCCAGGCCGAGCATGGTGCGCAGCTTCTTCGCTGTGAACGGAAGGAACGGTTCAAGGAGAACGCTCAACGCTCCTGTGATCCGCAGCGAATCGTAGAGAATGGTGCGCACCTGTGCGGGATCGGACTTCTCCAGTTTCCAAGGTTCGCTATCGGAGAGGTACTTGTTGCCGAGGCGCGCCATCTGCATCGCGCTTGCCAGGGCTTCGCGGAAACGGAACCGGTCTGTTTCGTCAGCGATCTTTCGTGGCAATGGCACCAAGGTGAACCATAGTACGATGTGCTCATCGCTATGGCCTGCGGGTTCCGGCACCTCTCCGCCGTAGTACTTGTGGCAAAGCACGAACACGCGCTGCACGAAGTTGCCGAGTATGGCGACAAGCTCATTGTTGTTGTAGTCCTGGAAAGCCTTCCATGTGAACTCGCTGTCCTTGAACTCGGGCATCAGGCTGATGAGCGCATACCGCAGTTCATCCTGTCTATTGGGCCAACGCTCGATGTACTCGTGCAACCACACCGCCCAGTTGCGGCTGGTGCTCAACTTTTGTCCTTCGAGGTTGAGGAACTCATTGGCGGGGACATTCTGCGGCAGGATGAAACCACCATGCTCCTTCAACAGGATCGGGAAGATGATGCAGTGGAAAACGATGTTGTCCTTGCCGATGAAATGCAGCAGGCACGTGTCGTCGCTCTTCCACCATTTCTCCCAATCCGTGTTGTGGTCCTTCGCCCACTGCTTGGTCGCACTGATGTAACCGATGGGCGCATCGAGCCACACATACAACACTTTTCCTTCGGCACTTGGTAGCGGAACAGGCACGCCCCAGTCGAGATCGCGGGTCATCGCACGCGGGCGCAGTCCGTCTTTCAACCAGCTATTGCATTGGCCAAGGACTTGCGGTTTCCATTCGCTGGCGTCGTGCTGTTGAACGCCATCGAGCACTCCGGTGTTGATCCACTCCTCCATCCACTGCTGGCTGCGCTCCATGGGCAAATACCAATGCTTCGTTGACTTCAGCACAGGCTTGCTTCCGCTCAACGTGCTCCGCGGATCGATCAGGTCCTTCGGGCTGAGCGCGCTTCCGCACTTCTCGCATTGATCGCCATACGCGTTCGTGTTCCCGCAGTTCGGGCAGTTGCCCACGATGTAGCGGTCGGCGAGGAACTGCTTCGCCTCTTCATCATAGTACTGTTCCTCTTCCTTCTCGGTGAACGCGCCGTTCTCGTTCAGCTTCAGGAAGAACTCCTGGCTCGTCTCCTTGTGCAGTTCGCTGCTGGTGCGGTGGTAGACGTCGAAGTGGATGCCGAAGTCCGAGAAGGCCTTGCCCATCATCGCGTGGTACTTGTCCACGATGGCTTTGGGCGTAGTGCCCTCTTTGATCGCGCGCAGGGTGATCGCCGCGCCATGCTCATCGCTTCCACAGACGAAGAGTACCTCCTTCCCTCGCGCGCGGAGGCAACGCACATGAATATCCGCAGGCAAGTAGGCACCCGCGATGTGCCCGATGTGCAGCGGACCGTTCGCGTAGGGCAATGCGGCGGTAACGGTGGTTCGCTTGATCTCCTTCACGATGTCGAGAACTCGCGCGTTCTGCGCGATGAGCGCGCAAGATAGCCGCGCATCTTCGCATCGATGAACGCCCTGCTGCGCCCGCCATCATTGAAGCCCGGAGATCTGGTGGCGATCGTTCCCACCGCTCGTGCGATCGTACTCGATGACCTGCGTGACGGCATCGCTCTCGCGGAGAGCTGGGGCCTGCGAGTGAAGCTGGGTGCGGGCATCGGCCGAAAGGCGTTCCAACAAGCAGGTTCCGCGGAAGAACGCGCAGCCGACCTGCAAGCCGCGATCAACGATCCGGGGGTGCGGGCGATCTGGTGCGCACGCGGCGGCTACGGAACTGTCCACTTGATGGAGCATCTCGACCTGTCTCCATTGAAGGGAGACCCGAAGTGGATAATCGGGTTCAGTGACATCACGGTACTGCACAACGCATTGCACAACCTCGGATCCTGTTCGCTGCACGCGCAGATGCCGTTCATGGTTGGTGACAAAACGCCAGAGACGCGGGAAACGCTCCGCCAAGCCCTGTTCGGCGAAGCATACTCGATCCCGGTACGGCTCCACGGGTCGAACAGGACCGGTCTATGCGAGGGCACGCTGGTGGGCGGCAATCTTTCGGTATTGCACTCCTTGCGCGGTACGCCATACGACATCGATCCGCGCGGCAAGATCCTGTTGCTGGAAGACCTTGACGAATTGCTCTACCACTTCGACCGCATGATCATGAACCTCCGAACCGGTGGATGGTTCCGCGAATTATCGGGTCTGGTCGTTGGCCACATGATGAAGATGCACGACCTGAAGGACACGGATCCCTTCGGTCAGCAGCCCGAGGAGATCATCACGCGCGCCATTGGCGGTACCAACTATCCTGTGTGCTTCGATTTTCCAGCCGACCATGGAGCCGACAACCGCGCGCTGGTACTGGGCCAAAAGGCGAAGCTCAGTGTCACCGATACCGGTTCAACACTGAGCTTCGAAGGTTCGGGAACGGCTTGAGCAACTCTGCGTTCCTCTGCGGAACCCAGCGCCTCCGCGTTCCTCCTCAGTTCCGCTCGAACTTGTTGTAGCCGGCCGGTATCTCGAACAGCACGGGCTTCTGCACGCCCTTGGCCACTTTGGTCACCTGTAGCTTGCTCACTTCCGCACCGTCCATTTTCTGCTCCACACCGAGCATGGGGAACACGCCGGCCGCATCGGTCACCTCGAGGAAGAACACCGCCTGTTCGTCCTTGCGGTTCAGCGTTTCCAGCAGCGGGATGAAGAAATCGAACTTGTCCTGCGCCACCCAGTAGCTGATCTGGCGGTCCTCATCACCGCTCTTCACGATCCATTTCTCGCACTTGTAGCCGGCCATGTCCTTCATTTCGCCGGTCTTCTTCACGTCCGTCTTCACGTCTTTCGGGAGGCGCATGTTGGGAACGTCCATATAGAGCTTGCGATCGGGGCTCAAGGCGGTCACTGTCTTGTCGCGTGTATCCACCAGCATGATCCCTTGGGCATCGCCACGCGCGCTGATCTCCTCGATGCGCACATGGTCGCCTTTCACATAGTACTTGTAGTTGGTCACCACAGGACCCGTGGTCTTGGTGAACTCGATGATGCCTTCGAAGCTCTGCGCGTGCAGGGCGATCGTGGCGGCGATCACCGCGAAGGAGAGGGAGAGGTTGCGCTTGGCGTTTTCCATGGCTTGATGTCGTTGCCGAAGAAGAGGTTCGGTCGAAAGATCCTCAAATTTGCTTCCTTTCAACGGCGCTCCACCCGGTGGGTTACACACAGGGCACCGTTCCTATCCATGACCGAACACTTGCTTACGGGTGCTGCTGGGGAGCAACTGGCGTGCCAGTGGCTGCTTGAGCACGGCTTCACCATCTTGCACCGCAACTGGCGGCATGGCCACGATGAACTGGACATAGTGGCGCGTGAAGGCGCGTTCCTGGTGGTGGTAGAAGTGAAGACCGTGAGCAGCGACCGCTGGGGCCACCCAGAGGACGCCGTGGACGAGAACAAACAGCGCAAGCTGATGCGGGCGGCCGACGAGTTGATCGAACAAACACCCGAAGACCTGGAACTCCGCTTCGACGTGATCGCCATTACACATACGCCACATGGCCCGCAGATCCTGCACATACCTGACGCCTTTTATCCGACCCTAGATGAAAAAGAGCAATAGCCGCGCGCCGAGAGGCGACCGCAAATCCGGAGGCCCTCGCAAACCCGCACCCGGTCGCCGGAGCGATACAGCGGGCCGTGGGCCGAAAAGATCCTTCGGGGAGCGTGGGCCTCGCACGGAAGAAGGTCGCGATGGAAGTACACCAACGTTCCGACCGCGTGGTCCGGTAGCGCCGGATCGTGGCCCGAAAAAGTCGTTCAGCGACCGCGGCCCCAAGCGGGAAGACGAACGCCGGGCACCACGCGATGGCGAAGGTGGTCGCAGTAGTGGCCGATCGGAGCGGTCAGCGAGGCCGGGCGCACGTGATGAAGGCCGGGGTCGCGGTCCATCGCGGCCCGCAGGGCCATACAAAGGCAAAGGCCCGAACAAGCCACGCCCGGAAAAGCCATGGAAGCGGCAAAGCCAGGACGAGCGGACATTCAAAGAAGGTGGACCGTTGACGCGTCGTCCCTTCCGCAGAGGCGAACGCAGCAACCGCTTCAGCCTGCCGAACCCTGCGCATGAAGGATTGATCCGCTTGAACCGCTTTTTGGCGCATGCGGGCATAGGGAGCCGGCGTGAGGCGGACACTTTCATCACCAGCGGTGCGGTAACGGTGAACGGCGTTGTGGTGACCGCCCTCGGCACCATGATCAAGTCCGACGACACGGTACACTTCGGTAGCCAGAAACTGAGCATCGAGCAGAAGCGCTACGTATTGATGAACAAACCGAAGGACACCATCACCACCACGGATGATCCGAGCGAACGCCACACGGTGATGGACCTGATCGGGAAAGCCTGCACAGAGCGCCTCTATCCCGTGGGCCGCTTGGACCGACACACCACGGGCGTGTTGCTCCTGACCAACGACGGTGACCTGGCCAAGAAACTCACGCATCCCAGCCATGGCGCGGAGAAGCTGTACCACGTTACGCTCGACAAGAGCATCAGCGTGGAGGAATTGCACCGATTGAGCAGCGGTATCCAACTGGACGACGGCATGGCCAAAGCGGACGAGGTGAGCTATGCGGGCGAGACCAAACGCGAAGTGGGCATCAAGCTGCACATGGGCCGCAACCGCATCGTACGGCGCATGTTCGAGGCGCTCGGCTATGAAGTGCTGAAGTTGGACCGCGTGATGTTCGCCGGCCTCACGAAGAAGGACCTGCAACGTGGGCACTGGCGGCATCTTTCAGAGAAAGAAGTCACCTGGCTTAAGCAGATGAAGGAAGCGCCCAAGAGTTCGAAGGAAGAGCGCAGCGGCCGCAGGACAAGGCTCTCTCAAGGAAGCGAATAGCGGCTACTGCACGGGGAGCGTGAGGTTGCGGTTCGTACGGTCGCCATCGCCCTCGATCACGGTGAAGGTCCACTTCTCGGTACCCGCTTGGGCGCGGGTGATCAGTTGCTTCTCGAAGTGGAAGGGGGTCGAGGAGATGGCCGCACTGTCCGTGTGAAGAGATGGACCGCCGTCATAGGAAACGGTGAGCAGGAAGACGGTGATCGGGTCCGAACCGCTTTCCGCGATGATGCCGACATGCAGCGTGTCGGAAATACCGACGGTGTCGTTCGTGAACGTGAAGCCGCTATCGGAGCGGAACGTGATGCTGGCCGCGGTCGAGCCATCGGAAGCCGCGGTACCGTCTTTCTGGCAAGAGCCAAGAACGCTGATGAAAACGGCCAGAACGAGGAACAGGGTCGATCGACACATGCTTTGATCGCCGAAGCTTCAGCGTAAGCGAAGGGTCGAAGGTAGTTGGGCCAAAGCGGCACCGGAAGCGAACGGGGCACACTTGCGCACCCGCCCGGCACGTTGTTGGGTAAACAACACAACCCTGTGGACGATAAGCCGAGCGGCACCCTGCACACAGGAACGCGCCCCGGTACTTTTCGTCCATTGCCCGTGAACTACGCCGAAGACTTCGTTCCGTGAAAGCGCTCCGCCTGCTTCGTCGCATCCTGCTTTACAGCGCGGTGGTCGTCGTGCTGTGCATCACGACGCTGGTAGTGCTGGCTTATGTGTACCAGGACGATGTGAAGAACAGGCTGATCCTGGAGCTGAACTCGCACTTGAAGGTGTCCGTGCAACAGGGCGGCATCGAACTCACGCTCATCAAGCGATTTCCGCGAGCCTCCCTCCGGATGCACGACGTCTTCATCAATGAAGTGAGGACCGACAGCGCGACCGCGGACACACTGCTGTACGCCAAGGACCTCTACCTCGAATTCAGCCTGCTCTCCTTGTTGGGCGGCGATTACACCGTGAGTGAACTGCACGGCGAAAATGTGTGCCTGTATCCCGGTCTTGACGCGCACGGCTCGGAAAATTGGCTCATCTGGAAAAGCGATAGCACCGCGAACGGCGGCACGGACCTGAAGCTGAAGAAGGTCACCTTCGATCACTTGCAGGCGCGCTATCGCGATGATCGCTCCGGACTGGAGATCCGTTCATCGAGCGAGAAGCTCGCGGTGCGTGGTCGGTTCCGGCCCGAAGGTTCTTCCTTGACGATCAAAGGCGACCTGTTGCTGCAACATTGGGCTGATGCGCATGGGATCCAGTTCACGGACCGAAAAGCCGATGTGGACCTGAGGCTCGGATTCGGTGGGGCTGACGGCGCGTTCCGGATCGAGAAGGGCAGCGAAGTGCTCACCGGTGATGTGCCGGTCGCGGTCACGCTCGCGTTGACGAACAGCACGAAGGGAAAAGCACTGGACCTGCATGCGAACGGATTCAACATGGCCCTTGGCGATGTGGTGGCGCTGTTGCCCGAAAGTCTCCACAAGCGCATGCGCCATTATGACCTGCACGGTGATGCCGACATCGCCATCCACTGTTCCGGACCGTTGAAGGGGGATGGACCAGCGCTTTCCCTGGGGATGAAGGTGCGCGATGGAAGACTGAAGGAAAGCGCAAGTGGCACCGTTCTGAAGGCCGTGCGCGGAGAATTGGCGCTGGAACTGGCACCATCGGGCACTGTGCGCAAGCTGGTCGTGAAAGGCTTCAGCGCCGATGCTGCGAGCGGAACAATAGGCGGCGATGTGGAACTGAACGGCCTGGCGAACGCAGCGCTGAAAGCCGATATACACGGAGATATCGCTCTGGCCGACCTGATGCGTTTCGCACGGATCGATACGCTGGAAGAAGCAGAGGGCCGCTTGAAGGCCGACGCCCATGTCCAAGGAAGGATCCGCGACGTAGCGCACATCAAGGCCACCGACCTGCGCGCGCTCGCGATCAGCGGCACGATGGAATTGCATGAGGCTTCGCTGAAGTTGAAGGGCGTGCGCCATCGCGTCAGCGCATTGAACGCCGCGCTCGCCCTGCATGGCAACGATGCGCAAGTGAACGGGCTGCGCTGCGAAGTGCAGGGCAACACCATCGAGCTCAGCGGCACGCTCCGCAACCTGATGCCCTACCTGCTCTTCCCGGACCAGCGCCTCACGATCGAAGCGCGTGGAAGCTCACCGGAACTGGATCTCGCAGCATTGCTCTCGACCGAAGCCGTGACCTCGGAACATACAGCCGCAGCCTCTGGCGACTACACCGTGAAACTTCCCGCACAGATCGAAATGGACCTGCGCATAGCCGTGGATGAACTGGTGTTCGAGGATTTCTCCGCACAGAAGATCACGGGAACCATCAGCCTGAGAGACCGGGTGCTGAACGTGGCCCCCATCGCGTTCAATTCCGCGGAAGGCATGGTGAACGGAAGCCTGAAGCTCGATGGCCGTGGCGAGAGCGCCTATCCGCTGGGCATCGATGCACAAGTGAAGAACATCGACATTACACGGCTGTTCCATGAGTTCAGGAACTTCGGCCAGACCTTCATCACCGATGCGCATTTGAAGGGACGGGGCGATGTGCGGCTCACGCTCACAGCTGCGCTATCACCGGCGTTGAAGCTCGACCAGAACAGCCTGCATTGCATCGCCGATATCGCCATCGAGCAAGGGCAGCTGAACAACCACGCGCCGATGATGGCCGTTGCGGACTATGTGCGCACCAACAAGCTGGTGGCTCCGTTCGTGGATACGGATGAACTGAAGACCAGGCTCGCGCACGTCACCTTCTCGCGCCTGGAGAACCAGATCGAGATCAAGGACCGCGAAGTACATGTGCCTTCGATTCTGGTAAGGAGCAGCGCGATGGACATCGAGGTGAGCGGCGTGCAAACCTTCGACGGTGGTGTGGACGATCATCTCAATTTCCGGCTTGGCGAACTCTTCAGGTCGAAGAGCACGAGCGATGAGTTCGGTCCGGTAGTGGATGATGGGACCGGGCTCCGCCTCTTCCTCCACATGTTCGGAACCACACAAGACCTGCGATTCGGCAATGACGGTGCGGCAGCAGCAGCGCGGAGAAAGGAGCAGGTCAAGCACGAGACCGCCGAGCTCAAAGGGATCCTGAGCGACATCTGGCATGGCACGCGCGACGCGGACAACACCGTGCCCGCAAGCGGTACGTCCGTGATCACCATCGATGGTGGCCCCGCGAACGACACGATCAAAAAGCCTGGAGCCTCCGCGATCGTGGAGAAGAAAAAGGGCATCGGGAAATTGTTGGAGAAGGACGACGAGGAGAAGGAGAAGATCACGGTGGAGTAATTGCCGCGATCATTCCCGCACCGCCCGGTTCGACGGGGATGGCGAACTTCACACCCTTCACATGGACCTCTACTCGCGCAAGCAACGCTGGAAGCTGGTGCTGGCCTTGGTGGCCATGGGCATCGTGGGCGCGAGCCTGTGGTACAGCAACCGCATCGTTCACAAGGTGCGCGAAGAGGAGCGCGTGAAAGTGAACCTCTGGGCCGAAGCAGTGAAGAACCGGGCGCAACTGGTGAACTACACCGATTCGCTTTTCCACCGGTTGCGGGAGGAGGAACGCAAGAAGGTGGAACTATGGGCCGATGCCACGGCAAGGCTCGTCAGCAGCGAGCAGGTCGACCTGACCTTTTACTTGAAAGTGGCGCAGAACAATACCACCATTCCGGTCATCATTACGGATCGGAGCGGCCACGTGAAGCAGAGCCGAAACTTGGAACAGCGAGTGGAGCAGGACAGCACCTTGCTGCGCGATGAGGTGAAGTTGATGGACAAGGCGCATGATCCGATCGCCATACCCCTGTTCGCCGATGAGAAGCAATATCTGCACTACAAGGATTCACGCGTGGTAACCGAACTACAGCAAGTGATGGACAACATCATCAAGGGCTTCATCAGCGAAACGGTGATGAATACCGCGGCGGTTCCCGTGATCTTCACCGACAGCACCGGCACACTGGTGATCGAGCATAGCAACATCGACACGAATGTGATCAACGATCCAGGCAAACTGAAAGCGCGGATCGCTGCCATGGCCCGGATGAACGCGCCGATCGAAGTTTCGCTGGCCGGTCGCGGCAAGAACCTGATCTACTATGAGGAGAGCCGCATCGTGACACAACTGCGCTACTACCCCTACGTGCAGTTCGGCATCATCGGCCTCTTCCTGCTGGTGAGCTATGCGCTGTTCAGCCTCTTCCGCAATGCTGAGCAGAACCAGGTGTGGGTCGGTATGGCCAAGGAGACAGCTCACCAGCTCGGCACGCCGCTCAGTTCGCTGATGGCCTGGATGGAACTGTTGAAGAGCAACGGCACCGATCCGTCGGCGGTGAACGAAATGAAGAAGGATGTGGATCGCCTGGAAGTGATCACGGAACGGTTCAGCAAGATCGGTTCCGCACCGGACCTCCTACCCGAAAAGCTGTATCACGTGTTGCGTGCCACCGTGCTTTATCTGAGACCTCGGCTACCGGCGCGTGCGCGCATCGATGTGACGGCTCCAACGGATACCGAACTGCAAGTACCCTTGAACCGTGCCCTCTTCAGTTGGGTATTGGAGAACCTGATCCGCAACGCGGTGGACGCGATGGAAGGCGAAGGGGCCATAACGATCGATATCGTTCGCGAAGGGAAAGATGTGCATGTGGACGTAACAGACACCGGAAAGGGCATGCCCACATCGCAGTTCCGCACGGTCTTCGAGCCGGGATTCACCACGAAGAAGCGTGGCTGGGGCCTCGGACTTTCGCTCAGCAAACGCATCATC
This sequence comes from Flavobacteriales bacterium, assembly GCA_031371785.1. Classification (GTDB taxonomy): domain Bacteria; phylum Bacteroidota; class Bacteroidia; order Flavobacteriales_F; family PHOS-HE28; genus PHOS-HE28. Next base: position 24,378 of record JANMKC010000220.1, read on the forward strand.
GAGCAGTACCACGGTGGGCGCATCTTCGTGAAGCGCAGTGCGCCGGGGAAAGGGACGACGTTCAGGATATCGCTGAAAGGGGAATGAAGCTTGACACATGTCCGGCCTCTACTTCCATATCCCGTTCTGCAAACAGGCTTGCACCTACTGCGACTTCCACTTCAGCACTTCGACACAAGGACGTGATCGGGTGATCAGCGCGATGCGAAAGGAGCTGCGTACACGCTGCGGTGAATTGAACGGCATCGCATGGGGATCGATCTACTTCGGCGGCGGCACACCCAGCCTGCTCGGTGCCGATGCGATCGCTACGTTCATTGAGGATGCCCGATCATCGGCTTCAGTGGAACCAACCGCCGAGATCACCTTGGAAGCGAACCCGGACGACATCACCGGAACGGCGCTGGAGAATTGGAAAAGCGCGGGTATCACGCGCATCAGTCTGGGAACGCAGAGTTTCCGCGACGATCGCTTGAAGTGGATGGGCCGTGCGCACAACGCGCAACACGCGTTGAAAAGCATCGCGCGGATCGCCAACGCCGGCTTCACGTCGTGGACCATCGACCTCATCTACGGATTGCCGGGCATGACGATCGCTGAATGGGACGAGCAATTGAGCATCGCGCTGGATCATGGCATGCCTCACCTCAGTGCGTATTGCCTCACCATAGAGGAGCACACAGCGCTGGGCCATCAATTGAAAAAGGGATCGCTGGCGATACCAAGCGATGAGGATGGATCGGCCCAGTTCGATCACGTGATCGATCGCATGCAGCGCGCGGGCTTCGCGCACTACGAGATCAGCAACTTCGGCAGGCCGGGGCATTTCGCGTTGCACAACAGCAATTATTGGAAGGGGGTTCCCTATCTCGGGATCGGCCCCAGCGCACATTCCTTCAATGGTGAGGTTCGGCGCTCCAACGTGGCCAACAACACCCGCTATGCCGACGCGATCGATCAAGGCGAGAAGTACTGGGAGCTCGAGAAACTCACTCCGTCCCAACGTGTGAACGAACGCATCCTCACCGGACTTCGCACGATGTGGGGGATCGATCTCGACGCGCTTGGTGATGATCTGCTCGTGCGCGAACAAGCGTGTATCCGCAGCCTGATCGAGCGGGACGAAATTGAACTCCGCGATCATCATCTCGTGCTCACCCGCAAGGGGAAACTCTTCGCCGATCGCATAGCTTCGGACCTCTTCCTCACTTGATGATCGCTGAGATATCGCACCACGGCCGCCGCTATCGGATCGCGCTCAACGATCCGATCGATCTTTCGCTGCCATTGAGCGCCACCGCATCCGGGCCGCGTGCATGGTATGTGGAAGGCGCGCGCATGGAGCCTGTTCGCGACGGTGAAAAAGTGTACGCTGTGAGCGCTGGAGCATCCGTGAACTTCCGCAACGTGTTCTTCAATCCGCACGGGCATGGGACGCATACAGAAAGCGTCGGGCACATTTCGCCGGAGATCCCTCCGGTGGGTCCGATGTTGCCGCGCTATTTCTTCACCGCGCAATTGATGAGCGTCCGGCCCGAAGAACGCAGGCATGCTGATGGTGCACTCGACCGCGTGATCACGTTGAACCATTTCCGCGAGGTGATCGGGGATCACGTGCCGGAAGCTTTGGTGTTGCGAACACTTCCCAACGATGCGAACAAACGCGAACGGTTGTGGAGCGGAACGAACCCGGCCTACATCGAAGCGCAAGCCTGCACGTGGCTGCGCAGTATCGGCGTGCGGCACCTGCTGCTCGACGTACCCAGCGTTGATCGCGAAAAGGACGACGGCCTCCTCGCGGCGCATCATGCGTTCTGGGATTTTCCGAACACGCTCGATCTCCAGCGCACGATCACGGAAATGATCTTCGTACCCGATGAAGTGCGCGATGGCGACTTCATCCTTGAGCTGCAACTTCCGCATTTCATCAATGATGCCGCGCCGAGCCGACCGGTGCTCTATGCCTTGCTGCCATGACGCTCGATGAGCTTACCGCATACTGCGCGAAGAAGAAAGGCGTCACTTACGACACGCCATTTGGTCCTGACGTTCTCGTGTTCCGCGTCATGTCGAGGATCTTCGCCTTGGCATCGATCGACGTGTTCGCAACAGTGAACCTGAAGTGCGATCCGGAACGCGCGATCGAACTGCGTGAACAGTACGAAGGCATCATCCCCGGATACCACATGAACAAGCAACACTGGAACACGGTGGATGTTACGGGCAGCGTTCCGGAAAAATTGATCCGCGAACTGGTGGACCACAGCTACGACCTGGTGAAGGCCTCGTTGCCGAAGAAGGTGCGGGAGGAGATCCAATAGGCGGAAGTGGCCAGGAGCAGCAGGCAGTACGCCCTGCCAACTGCCTGCCGCCACTACCAACGGCCACTGCATACTGCACCCGGCCCCGCTACATTCGCCGCATGAACTCACCCCGCTTCGGTCGCATCGTGATCGGCTACTTCTTCCGGGGGTTGTTGCTCACGGTACCGCTCTCCGTGCTGTTGGTGGTACTGTATCGTTCGCTCGCTTTCCTCGACCAGATCATCCCCTACAAATTCCCCGGTCTCGGCCTGCTCACATTGCTGGCCAGCGTTACCCTCATCGGTTACATCGGCAGCACGGTCCTCTACCAGCCCATCGCTGATTTCGGCCACGAGGTCTTGCAGCGCATACCGTTCCTGAAAACGATCTACGACGCGCTCACGGACCTGATGGAAGCACTGGTAGGCAGCAAGAAGAAGTTCGACCAGCCCGTACTCGTGCGGATGTTCGAGGGCACGCGCATCGAGAAGCTCGGCTTCATCACAGCAAGGGATCTTGCGCACCTCGGGATCCAGGACGGCAAGGTTGCCGTGTACCTCCCGCACAGTTTCGCGTGGAGCGGAAACCTGTACATCGTTCCTGCCGAGAACGTCACCCTGCTGGATGCCAAAGCAGGTGATATCATGAAGTTCATTGTGAGCGGCGGTGTGGCCGAAGCGGACGATCATTGACGCGGCACCGCACGGCACGTCCATTGCAAATGACAAGAACAACCTCCCCCATGGAAAAGCGATCATCTCTCCTCACCTCGGTCATCTTCTCATCCATGCTTGCGGCGTCCGCGACAGCGCAGACCGAAGTCCGTCCATCGTCCTTCACGTTCAGTGCGGGGGTCTGCCCAACGTTCAGTGTGGTGTTCAACAACACCGACGCAAAGACGGTTGAGAACTGGTTCAAGGATGAGTTGAAATCCATCAGCGCGAACGTATCGAACAAGAAGGACCTCATGGCCGTGGGTACACGACTACCGGAAGTGAGCAGTGATACGATCCGTATTTACGTGAAGGGGGACCAGCCGAAAAAGAGCAAGGATGTGACGCTGCATCTGGCCTTCCGTGTGGACAACAAGTACGTTGGGCCCGATAGCGATCAACGCCAGTCCGACGGCTGCAAGAACTGGCTGTACCAGCGCGCGGTGATGTTGAAGAAGGAACTCGGCCAAAAGGAACTGGACGCCGCCACCAAGGAGCAGAAACGCATGGAGGATGAACTGGCGGGATTGATCAAGGAAAAGGACCGCGCGCAGAACAGCATCGAGAAAACGCAGGACCGCATCACTTCGGACGGTACGGAAAAGCTCGAGACCGATGGCTCGATCACCACCATGGCCACCGAGGTGGATTCGAAAAAACAGGAAGTCGCCAGATCGCCCACCGAGGCCAACACGAAAGAGCTGCAGAACATGTTGAAGGAACAGGAAAAGCTGAGGCACAAGAGCGAAAAGCTGGGCAGCAGCGTAGAGAGCGGCAAGAAGAAGATCGAGGACCTGCAGTTCACGATCA
>JANMKC010000230.1:0-5765 GCA_031371785.1 Flavobacteriales bacterium
GCGGTGTCCTCGTTCACCAGGCCGCCGTGGGCGTAGAGCAGGATGCGCCGCTTGCTCCACTTGGCGATGGTGTTCTTGCAGGAGACGGAGAACAACTTGTCGATATCCGCTTCGCTGTTGGCGAAGGTGCCTCTTGAAGCAAGCTCACCGTTGTTCCCAACGCTCACAATGTGTGGGCGAAGGATCTCGATCGCCTGGCTGGTCTGTGCCGCACGAGTGGCCGAGTATTCGGTGGAAAGCAATGAGGACGGTGCAAGGTCAACGGGTGCGCCGAGCCGTGCCACCCAAACATCCCAGCCGTTCTCGAGCCAGTCGTTGTAGGTGATGTGCGCATAGCCGCGGTGGCCCCAATCCGTACCCCATGAGTTCTGCAACCAGAAGCCATCGCGATCATAGCCGACGATCGCCACCGCATGACCACCGCCCGGCTCGAATTTCCCGTCCGCGACACGGATCCTTCCATCCTTCTTCACGGTGCCCCAGCCTTGGTGCGTTTCCAGTGTGGTGAAGAGGATGCCCGTTTCGGAAATGGCCGAGTGCATAGCCACCAGGTCTTTGTGGTCCACGCGGAAGTACGCGCCCAACGGGCGTTCCATGCTGTCCTTCGCGATACTGACGTCGAAGCGGCTCTGGTTGCCGCTGTTCGGCCAAAGGGCTTCTTTGCAGATGCCGTGCTTGTGCCAGGCTTTCATGCTTCCGCGCGCGCTGCTGCCGCTGTAGTTCTCGCCGGGCCACTCGTCATAGCGTCGCGCCATGTCGTAGATCATGTTGCCGCTCAATTGTGCGCGACTCTTGTTCTTCGCTCGCGTGCGCAACAGGTAATGCGCCACGGTGGCCAATGCGAAACCCGTGCAGGCTCCGTCCGAGCGTTGGTCCAGAACGGGGAAGTTCTTCCCGACGCGTTCGTGGAATTCCTTGAGCGGTTTTTCGGAGGCCACTTCCACCAGCGTGGGCACATAGAACTTGTCGCGGAAGTCGGTGAGGTCGGGGTACACGCGGCCGGTGACAGGGATCTCGCGGCCCGGCACCTTGTATTTCGTTCGCTTGCCGCTCTTGCCCTTTGGCGCTCGCGCACTTGCTATGGCGACCTGTTCGGCCACCGAGCAAAGCACATCTTCTTCGTGCACCTTCGCGTTTTCCGCCACGAGGCCGGACATGGTTCCGGGGCATGTGGCGAATTGTTCCCTGCGGCTCCAGTTGCCCTTGATGTACCCGATCACTTCATCGCGGTCCACTTGGGGGAAGTTGGGCAATGGCCCATGATGGAATATGCCGGACGTGTCGGCGTATTGGGGGGTGTCCATGGTCGATCGGTTCTTCAGGTCAGTAGAGGCGGAGCGCCGCAGTGATGCCTTGCGACAGGGGATGATGAGGATCGTACCGCAGCACGTACTTGATGGAGAACGCGGTGCGATGCTTCACGGATTTGAACTCCCACCCCAAGGCGGAGGAGCCCATGGTGCCATGAACATCAGGTCCGATCAGCAACCCCAACACTTGATCGAACGCGACGCGATCGAGCCAGGTGAAGTGGAGCGCGAGTTGCGGGCGGTGCTCATACCGGTCCGGATAATTCGCGTACGCATAACCGATGCTGCCTCCAACCCAGATCACCGATTCCAGCCGTTTGCTCATGCGCATGATGAACCTTGGGCTATGGGGTCCTGGTGTCTTGAAGCAGTAGCCGAAACCGAGATCGCCATGGATCTCGAAGTTCTTGGCGAACGCGTACGGGTCGATAACATGCGTGGTGCCGATCTCATGGAACGGGCCGTTCTTCGATCCCCGCTTCAGGACGATCTCCTCTTCATAGCGGCTCATCCCCAAAGGCAACGGGGCCAGGTCGTAAGCGCGGAAATGTTCGAGCACCGAATCCGCGAGATGGTACCGACCGGGTGTGCTGTCCACAGCTTCGTACCACATCACTTCGCGTGGTGGTCCCGCAAGCCGCCGCTCTTCCGGCGTCATGTGCTCGCGCTTTTCGTACACGTCCGTGTAGTGGGTGTACCAGTTCCAAAGCTCCTGTAGCGAAACGGTGTTCGCTGCGATGGCGTGTGCGTAGGTGGTGCTATCGTAGAAGTTGTCGCCGTACGTGTGCCAGGTGTCACCCTTGCTGTCCATCACATCCAGCCCATTGCGGCAGTAATAGTCATGCGTGCCCTTGTTCTCCACGGAGCGGTTCAACCCACTGCCGCGTTGCACGGGCAGATGTCCCGCAGCGAAAGCATCCTCCAGGAAGTGGTCGGCGAAGGCGTTCATGAAGAGGCCCTTGGTGAACGAGCAACGGAAGCGGTCCATGCGGCCCTTGACATGATCCTGTGCCGCGAATCGCATCTGTTGTTCCGCGATCATGTGGAAGAGCGCATACTTGGCCGGGTTGTTCAGGTGCAGGAGCATGTTCTGCGCTCGGAGGACCAGGGCCACATCTTCCGGCGGAACATCCCCAACGATGTCGACCTGGCTCCACCTCATCATCGTCGCGAGCAGATCACCTTCCAACGCTTGAAGCATGCGGGGCAGGTCTTGCGGCGGTGCGAGGAAATGGCTTTGGTCCTCGATGGCGATGAGGGCATAATCGAGCGACATGAACGAACCCTCGTTCTTACCCGCGTCGATGCCGGCATGGTGGCTTCGCAGCGCCGCTTTCACTTGAGCAAGGAGCGCCGCGTATTTGCCGCCATCCGGCGTGCCCTGGAAGTCGCAGGCATCGTCGTGCATCAAGCCGCGCAAGAGCTGGATGAAATCAACGCTGTGGTCCCCGGCAAGTCCGGTGAGGTCCCCATACATGATCGGATCCTCTCCCGACCATGCGGTGAAGAGGTTCTGCTGGTAGTCGTGGAACAAGGGCCTCTTTTGGAACGGAAGGACCGTCAAGGATCCATGACCATATTGTTTGTAGTGAAGTTCATCCCGGAAGAACGCCTCCAAGTGGTTCATCTCGATGAAACATTTGTAGGCATTGTCGCCGATGTACTTGTGTTCGGCGAACATGCCGGCGCGCGAGCTGTTCGCGATGAGCATCAGCAGCGAAGTGAAGAGGATCGATCGAAGGGTTCCCATAGGTGGAGCGACCGCCCAAAAGTGATGAGCCCGATCGGACTGTGGAATACCCGGAACCGGGTATTTTGGATCGGCCTGTTCGCGGAAGCCGGGAACGGAAAGTGCCTTCCCGATCACATCGCGCAAAGCACGGGGATGCACGGCGCGTTCATCAGCAGGCGCTCTTTTTCCGCATCGGCGATGTAGGTGTACTCTGCGCTGGCCTTGGCCATGATGGCGATGCAACCAGCGCCGATCTCCTGCGCGAAGCGGATCGTCTGCTCGGCGAAACCCAAGCTGAACACCGTGCTGGGAACGTTCGCTTCCACATGCTTGATCCCTTCCTTTTCCAGGCGTTGCAACATGAGCAGCTTGTTCTTCAACAGCTGATCGCTGGGTTGTTCACCCGGTCGCATCACCTGGAACACATGCACCTCTGAGTTGAATGTTCTGGCGAGCATGCACACGGCATCGAGCAGCTGCGTGATGTCCTCGTGACCGGCGACAGGCAGCACGATGCGCTCGATCCGGATCTCTTCCGGACTTTCAGCTTGCACCACCAGCGATGGCACGGTGACATGACGCACGAGTTTGAGGATATCAGCGCCGAGGAGCGACTGGCGCAGGCCTTTCGGGCCGTGCGTGCCCACCACCATCAATGCATGGTCCTTGCGGCTTTCGGCGATGATCTGCTTTAGCGGATCGCCCTCGCGGAACACTTCGGTCACCTTCACCTGTTGCAGCAATTGATCGGCGGCCGAACCCATCTGCGCACTGGCATTGGCCAAGGCCTGGCTCTGGTTGTGATGCTTGTCGAGCACGTGGAGCAGGGTGATGGAGGAACCCGCGCGGGCGGCGATGGAGATGGCGTAATGCTGCGCGCGTGCGGCGGCACCCGTGAAGTCGGTGGGGCAGAGGATGTCGTTCATGCGTTGTGCGCCGAAGCGCCGACAAAGGCGCGGCCGGTTCTGGTGCCGAATGTAGGAAGGGTGCTGATCGGCAGGGTGCTTCAGCCTTCCTTGTTCGGCACGGGATCGATCAGGATGCGCCGCCGTCACAACCTTGAACACGCGATACCTTGCGCACATCCCCTGATCCGTATGAAGAAGATCCTTCCATTGCTGGTGCTTACCGTGTTCGCATCCCGCGCCGGTGCCCAATTGAACATCACCCAGCTCGGCCACTTGGATTACCAGGCCCTGCACGCGAGCAACCTCGCCAACTTGTGGGGCTACACCGATGAGCTCGGCAACGAGTACGCGCTCGTTGGCGTGAACGGCCAAGAGAACGTGAACAACAGCGGCGGCCTTTCCGTGGTGAACGTTACGGACCCGGCGAACCCGGTGGAGATCGCGTTCGTTCCCGGACCTTGGAGCCGGTGGCGCGAGATCAAGGTGTGGAACGACCATGCTTACATCACCACCGAAGCGGAAGTGGGCATCACCATCGTGGATCTGTCGCCATTGCCGCAAAGCACCGATCTGCCTGTGACCATCTTCCAAGGCAACGGCTGGACCACCGCGCATTCGCTCTTCATCGATGAGAACGGGCGCTTGTACCTGAACGGTGCCAACCGCAGCCACCGCGGCACCATCATGTATGACCTGACGCAGGACCCGAATGTCCCGGTGGAAGTTGGCGACTATGATATGTACTATGTGCATGATTGCTATGCGCGGGGCGACACGCTCTACGCGGCGCACATCTTCGATGGCTTCTTCTCCATCGTCAACGTGAGCGATCCGGCGAACCCCGTGCAAATGGGCACGCAATACACGCCGAACCTCTTCCCGCACAACCTCTGGCTCGATGACACGGGCCACTACTTGTTCACCACGGACGAGAAACCGAACAGCTATGTGGCGAGCTATGACGTCAGCGACCCCACGGATATCCAGCTGCTCGACAAGCTGCAGACGGCCCCTGGTTCCAATGCGATCGTACACAATACGTATTGGCTCAACCACTACGTCGTTCAGAGCTATTACACGGAAGGGATCTCCATTTTCGATGCGAGCCGTCCGGACAACATGATCGAGACGGGGCACTTCGATACCTCGCCGCTGACCGGTGGCACCTTCAACGGCGCATGGGGCGTTTATCCGTTCCTGCCGAGCGGGAACCTGATCGTGAGCGACATCGAAGGCGGTCTCTACATCCTTCATCCCACCTATGTTGTGCCGTGCTGGTTGCAAGGCACTATCACCGATGCGGCGACAACCTTTCCGCTGGGTGGCGCAACGGTGACGATCACGGGCACCACCGCGATCGACCTTACCGAAAGTGATGGGCTCTACAGCACAGGTTGGGTCAACGCGGGTACCTACGATGTCCACGTACACAAGGCGGGCTACATCGACCAGACCGTTTTCGGAGCAACGCTACAGACCGCGCAGACCACGTTAGTGGATGTCGCGCTCGTGCCGATGCTCCATTTCACGCTGACTGGAACCGTTGTCGAGGAAGGAACCAGTGCGCCGGTGCCGGGCGTGAACGTGCTGTTCCACGGTACGGAGGTGGATTTCACCGCAACGAGCGATGGCAGCGGACAGTTCAGCATCTCATCGATGTTCGCCGATGATTACCACATCACCGCGAGCGAATGGGGATACCACACCACCTGCCTTCCGGTGACGCCCATCAATGAGAATTCCAACGTCAACATCGTGATGCCGCCCGGTTATGCGGATGATTTCGCGGTGGACTTCGGATGGACCGAGGATGGC